>NZ_JACHZP010000006.1:0-493681 GCF_014193605.1 Rhizobium sp. BK312
GTCAGTCGTTCGGCTGCCCGGTCGATATTGATAAGATAGACCGGCATGGTTTGTGACGGTGTAAAAGAAGTTTCGGCGAGCGCAGTTAGGGACATCGAGCACACTTGATAATTTCCATCGGCGCAAAACGGCGAGCGCCAAGCCATATATGATTGCGCATCAGCATAAAAGCCTGCTGTTATGCCGGACTTCTCATTGTTGACTCCAGCCGCTGCCAGTTAACCGCCATATGGCTACCGGCCTAGAGGCTGACGATCGCGCCAGCCTCAAAGGTTCAATCAAGGGCGGACAATCGCAGAAACGGTGCCGCTCGCCCAAACAAAGAGCGATCCGACACAAATCCCAAACAGAACAAGCAAAGCACCGACGACAGCGCCCATCACTACTTTGGCAGATTTTTAGAAAGGATGGATTTCCTGCAGTGCGGGCAGAAATTTGGCGGGGCTGTTCGAGCGCGTTTAGAATAGCCACCCGGGCCGCTGGAAGGCTTGGCTGTGGCGAAGGGCCTTGGTTCTTTTTTCTCCCTGCCGCTTGTATGAGGCGGTGAGATTATAGGAAGGCTTAAGCGATCATCGTCATCAACACGTGCCGGCGAAGGCCGATCCAGGAGCGTCCTTCGAAATGATCAAGGCCGAGTTCTTCCTTGAGTTGCTGACGCGCCTTCTTCGCATAGTGTGCCTTGATAGCGCCGGCGAGCTGCTTGAGCGGAGTTTTGGCGGGAAGATTGGAGAGATAATATTTGCGCTCACCAGTAGAGCGATGCTCGCCAATGACCCAGACCTCCTCAGCAGAGGCCCAAGAACGCCGCGACGCCATGCCGGATGTGCCAGCCATGGCGGAATAACTTAAACCAAACGCTCTGCGGCAAACCCGGGGTGGTTCAGCATCTCTGCCCGCGGGACGATGAAGTCTGCCAACTTCAATCCAATATGAGTGCCGCGCCGCTGTGTTGCGCTTCAGAAGGTCAGCTGCCACCGAATCAGGTTGAGATTGTATCCGGTTGCCTGTAAAGCACCTGCGGCAGGTATGCCAGACACGTCCCCAATCTGGAGTTACGGTGTGATTTATCAGAGAATCCTAGATTCGCGTGCGTTGATTGGCAGCTTATGGACCAACCGTGCCATCATCTCTACCATGACAAAGCGAGAAGTCGTTGGCCGTTACCGTGGATCATTGATGGGGCTTGCATGGTCATTTTTTAATCCAATTCTGCTTCTGGTTGTATATACATTTATTTTTGGGGTTGTGTTCAAATCTAGATGGGGAACGACAGAGCCACATGATACCGGCGACTTCGCTGTCATTATTTTTACCGGGATGGTCGTGCACGGTTTGTTTGCTGAATGCGTTACTCGCGCGCCTTCTCTTATTGTGAATAATCCGAATTATGTCAAAAAGGTAATCTTCCCACTCGAAATTCTACCATGGGTTTCAATGGGAGGCGCACTTTTTCACACAATTGTTAGCTTGATTGTCCTTCTAGTAGCCGAGACGTTTTTGCTCGGCAGTGTTCCTCTTTCGGTAGTTTTATTTCCTTTTATTTTGATCCCATTAGTTTTTATGACAATGGGATTGTCATGGTTTCTTGCTGCTACTGGTGTTTACTTGCGGGATATCTCGCAAATAACAGGTATTATCATAACGACTCTTATGTTTCTCTCGCCGTTGTTTTACCCAATTACAGCCATATCCGAGAAATACAGACCCCTAATGTATCTCAACCCATTAACCTTTGTTATTGAAGCCAGCCGAGATGTACTAATCTGGGGGACCTCGCCCCCACTGCGGTATCTCGCGCTTTACTACATGGCTAGTATAATTGTGTCTTTGCTAGGGTTCATTTGGTTTCAGAAGACGCGTCGCGGATTCGCCGACGTATTGTGATGAAAAGCCTGCAAAGGAATCGAGACGTATGGTGAATATCATTCTGGCAATGGGGCAAAAAGTCGAAGATCTTGCAGAGCATTACAAGTGGCGAGCAGCGTTGCGTAAGAGTCGCCTCTTTAATGCGAAGTGGTATCATGAGAACTACCCCGATGTAAAAAATGCAGGAGTAGACGCTCTAGCTCATTATCTCGCAATTGGGTGGAGGGAGCTTAGGAATCCTGGCTCGGAGTTCAATACCGCGTATTATCTGCAAAGATATCCGGATGTTGCTTCACTCAACGTACCTCCGCTGGTGCATTACGAGTTGCACGGAAGGCTGGAGGGAAGGCATATAAACTCCTCCTTGGACCTTCCCTGGATCAAGAATGAATATCGTGAACAAACTACCGACGTCAATCGGAGCGTTTCAGCTGCGGATATATCTCGAACGACACCAGAAATCAGCGTCATAGTTCCGACCTATAACAGGATATCTCTGCTCCAAAAGGCCGTCTCAGCGTGGCGCGAAGTTGCTCTCCACTCGGAATATCCCTTCGAGTTGATATTCTCGGATGATGGCTCAAATGATGGATCTGTAGAATACCTAGAAAGCGTTGCAGATCTGCCAATCGTTGTTCTGAGAAATGATCATGGTGGGGCCTCCGCGGCGAGGAATGCAGCAATTCTCAGAGCCCGTGGTGAGAGGCTACTATTGGTCGGAGATGACATTTTTCCCGACAAGCAAATAATTAATGTTCATGCGAGACTTGGACGTGAGCTTGGCAAATCAGTAGCAACTCTAGGCCTTGTCGAATGGGCTGACGACTTGAAATTAAACCATTTAATGACGCACATTACCGAGATTGGGAATGAGCAGTTTAGTTTTAATCGACTAGAGAGTAATTCTTTTGTTGATTTTAGGCACTTCTATACGTGCAACATTTGTATCGATCGGTCATTTTTACTAAAACAGGCGGCATTGTTTGATCATAGATTTGATAAATATGGTTTTGAGGACACGGAACTAGGGTATCGTCTATCATTGCAGGGTATGAAGATATTTTACACTACCGATGCTCGGGGTCAGCACTATCATCCGTACGAGGTAAAAGGATTTTGCAAGCGCCAGACCTCGTCGGGTGAGATGGCCGTGGTATTCCGGGATATTCACCCGGGCGTGGGGCAAATGCTGGGCATAGGCTTGCTCGAAACAGCCCTGTCAAAGTTGGGATCAAGAGGTACTCGCGAACCATCTGTCGAATGGCAGAAGCGAGTTGACGGACTGGTTGCGCGGCTAAACGCGCTCGAAGATTTGGTGTCAGTTATCGGAACGCGTTCAGCTCGAACGATAACCTCTCATCTTACGCTATGCTATACCCTCCTTTTTCGAGCGATGTATGATTTTGGCGTGCTTAAGAAACTTTCTTCGAAACCTGAAATACTCGCCCTCGCGATGGAGAGGCACTTTAACAGAGCCTGGGATCCATACTGGGAATTCGTCTCTGCGAAATCTCAAGCAAATCCAGATCTAAGCAGGGCCGAGGTAATCGAGGTTCTCGACGCACTTTCAGCGGGTTATACCGGAACAGCTTTTTCGGAAGCGCAAACCCGTGCCTATCGGGAATTAGAGCTGCTCGGCCGAATCGATCAGTCAGCAAATGCCACAAAGAACATTGGGAGTACCTTAAAATACCGCATCTCTCGCATATTGTACTGGCTGAGAGAGGATCCACGGTACCTTCTAAAAAAACTCTTTGATGTCCTGCATCTGCGACGGAAGCAACCGTTAGTGGTTGGTGTCCCAGGCACGCGCATGGCAAACAGTCGTCTAGCGCTGATCGTGGACGCCGAAGATGAGTACGGCGAGATGGTCGAAAACTTCCGCAGTCTAATGGGCGCCGATTCACCGATATTCGTTCATGATGGGAAGGGTGGCTTGCTTGCCGAAAATGATTCTGGACATGAGCCACAAGCAGATATGTGCTACCTTTGGTTCTCGGCTGCCGAGGAGTTTCCAAATTCTGATCACATCATCGGCGCATGGCTAACCGTTATCGAGAATAATTGTGACGTCGCTCTTATCTCTTTAAGTCTCGAGGATGGACCTCTGATACACTGGCAGGGCCGTCGCAACGGTACGGTTTTCTCTCACCGAGTGTTGCATGATCTTCTGAACCATCGCTCCATCGCTGACCTTACAGGCAAAATCTACCGGACAAATGTCGGTGACACGGCATCGGCCCTCATGGCCGTCTCTCTTGCTGAGATTTTCGATCAGCCCATAATTTATGACCAAGAGAGTGCGCGGTTCCACACACCTGGTGCCAGCCCGCGGAACTATGTCGCGGCTGCCCCAAGACTGCCTAAAATTGAGAAAACTAAGCCATGCGTTTTTATCTTTCCGATCTTCGTTGCCGTCGGTGGAGTTGAAAGAAATACGATCGAGATAGTAAGAAAATTGCGCGACCACTATGACTTTGTAGTCATAACGATGGAGCGCCTGCGCGCATCTCAGGGGAGCTTAGCCGCGCAGTTCCAGCAGGCAGGTGCGAGAGTGATTGAGATGGCTGAGATCGTTCCGCACTCAGAATATCTGCGGCTGCTTATTCGATTTAGATCGTGGTTATCACCCGATCTTATCTGGATCTGCAATGGATCGCCCTGGTTGGGCGATAACGCGCATAACATTCGGAACTTATTCAGGGATATCCCTATCGTTGACCAACAGGTTTACGATGTTCGGGAGGGGTGGATAAACCGCTATCATGAGCCCGGCATACGTACCTTTGATCGATTTATTGCAATCAATCAAAGGATCAAGGACCGTTTCGTAAACGATTTGGCGTTACCAATTGAGAAGGTCGATCTAATCTACTCGGCAGTCGATGCGTCTAGGATTGCAGAATTTAAGTCGCGACTGCTATCGGATGCGAGTGTTCGAAGAAAACTCGGTTTGCCAGCAGACGGTAGAATATTCACGTTTGTGGGGCGTCTAACCAATCAAAAAAGACCTATCGAGTTTTTGAAGCTGGCAAAATCTCGCCTCGGTAGAATAGATGAAATATATGTCCTCATCGGTGATGGAGAGCTCGCGGCTGAGTGCGCCGAATTTATAGAGCGGGAACGCCTCACGAATGTTCTGCGGATACCATACATTTCAAACACTTTAGAGCTGGCGAGCGTGACTTCTGGCCTCGTCATAACGTCGGCTTATGAGGGGCTTCCGATCGCCATGCTAGAGGTCCTCAATTTCGCTGTCCCTGTTTTTGCAACTGACACAGGCGACATTCGCGTGGTTCTGGATGATTATCAAGGTGGTGTGACAATCCCCGTTGACTTGGACGGACAGGAGCGAGAGCTAATATTCGATGAATGGCACAAAAATCTGACACAATATAAGGCTTCCTTACTACAGCAATCATCAGGCATATTGGAACGTTTTTCCAGCGACCGCATCGCGCAACAGTATATTGCGTGCTTCGACAAAGCTTCACTGGCGTACGCCGAGAGAAACGATGGCTAAAATTCTATTGATTGGCGGAAACGGCTTCATCGGTCGGAACCTAGGAAAGGTCCTTGCGCTTTCTGGCAATGAGGTGGTGAGTCTAGCGAGAAGTCAGGCGGCTATCAAAGATGTGTATGCCGCGCTCTACGTTGGTGATTATCGCGACGGCGACACTCTTAATCGCGCCTTGGAGGGAGTTGATGTCGTTGTACATCTTGCACATGGGAGCTTGCAGCTCAGTCAAAGTTTAGACTTAACCGCTGAGTATGAGACAAATATCGCACCGACAGTCATGTTGATGGAGCAATGCCTGAAGAATGGCATTAAGCGATTCATCTTCGTGTCGTCAGGGGGCACGGTCTACGGTGAGAGTCTGAAAAAGATTCCGCTGGTGGAGGATAGTGTTACGGCCCCTATCTCGCTTTATGGAACCACTAAGCTCATCTTAGAGCACATGATTAAGCTACACGTTGCCCAGCGTAATTTGCCGGCCCTTATAGTTCGGCCAGCAAATGCTTACGGCCCAGGGCAGATACCCTTTAAGGGACAAGGTCTTGTTGCAACAGCCTTGGCATCTGCGGCAATCGGTAAACCGGTTAATTTGTTTGGCGACGGATCTCCGGTCAGAGACTATGTCCACGTAACCGATGTTGCGAACGCAATCGCGGATCTAATAAACATTGGTGAACCGGGTCAGATCTACAATATCGGGAGCGGAGTAGGCACATCGACGGTAGATTTGCTTGAGAAGCATATATTACCTTTGGTGTCTAAGCATGGGCACACGCTGGAAGTTCGGCGCTTACCAGAGCGTAGCGTTGACGTCAGCTATAACGTTTTGAACATCGAAAAACTCGCTCAGCGCACAGGTTACACTCCAATACCGCTTGAGTTGGGATTAAGAGAGACATGGGAGTGGATATTGGCTAATAGGGCACTGTACGAATGACTCAGATATCAGTGATCATCCCGAGCTACAATCATCAACATTTTATAGGCGAGGCTGTTCAAAGCGTATTGGACCAAACCAACGTCGATTTAGAGTTAATCGTGGTCGATGATGGGTCTAAAGATGGCTCTCCGCAGGTACTGCGCGCGTACGCCGACAGCCGCATGACAGTGATTGAGCAAGCTAATGCTGGAGCCCACAACGCAATAAATCGGGGGCTGGAACTTGCCAAAGGAGATTTTCTTGCCGTCTTGAATTCCGATGACGTCTTTCACTCGGATCGCCTCAGCACGTGCATAGGAGAGCTTGAGAGGACGAGAGCTGATTTAGCTGCGACTTGGATCGACATAATCGATGAAAACGGGGTCGTGCTAGGGACGAAAGAAGGTTGGTCCAATATGCAGCCCTGGCCGATACCGGATACCACGGCATCTTTTTTAACGTCTGACGATTTCGCAACGAACCTCCTGGTTTCAAACTTCGTTTCTACGACGAGCAACATGATTTTTACTCGCCGGCTCTTCAATGATATTGGCGGAATGAGAAATCTAAGATTTGCCCATGATTGGGACTTCCTTTTCCGCGCAGCCGAAAAATTCGACTGCATATTAGTAAATCAACCACTTATGAAATACCGCGTTCATGGTAGCAATACGATATCGAGTAATCGGGCCTGGATGCTTTTTGAAATATGCTGGGTGTTGGCGACGGGCATGCGTCGCTTTGAAGGTGTTAAATTTTACGCTGACGAACATCCCTCAACGTGGGTAGCCGACGCAATAAAACTTCACAGCTCGATAAACTTGCAGGGCAATGATAAAGTATTCTGGATGATACGTCAGTTTATTTCTTCAATGGAGCGGCGGAATATAGATTCTCCCGAGTTGATTTTGCTGGAAGATGATGCTTTGCGTAGATATTTTATCGACAATATTGTTATTGATCATCTGGAGGGCAGCAATGTCCAGGAAGTAATACGATCTAACCCTCTTTTGGATCGTGTGCGACCGTATTTGGGAAGGCTGCTTGGCCATCGATTTACCTGATGCAGAGCTCCGACACGGATAAAAGGTACGTAATGCAATCCGAAAGCGCAATTCGAATTTCCAATATCAGCAAATGCTACAATATCTACGAGGATCCAAAAGATCGCTTGAAACAAATGCTGTTTCGTGGCCGACGAAACTTCCACCGCGAATTTTGGGCTTTGAAGAACATTAGTTTTGAAGTTCCTCGTGGGGAGACGGTTGGAATTGTTGGCCGCAATGGATCGGGTAAATCGACTCTTTTGCAGATCATTGCCGGAACGCTGGCGCCTACGGGCGGGACGATAGAAACGAGCGGTCGCATCGCAGCTCTTCTCGAATTGGGGTCCGGCTTCAGTGCGGATTTCACCGGAAGGGAGAACGTTTATCTCAATGCAGCGTTGCTTGGTCTGACTCAAAAAGAGATTGATGACCGGTTCGACAGCATTGCCGCCTTTGCGGATATTGGGCAATTCATTGATCAACCCGTAAAAACCTACTCTAGCGGAATGATCGTGCGTCTAGCGTTCGCAGTGCAGGCGCAAGTTGACCCGGAGATATTAATAGTCGACGAGGCGCTCGCCGTAGGGGACGCCAAGTTCCAGGCAAAATGTTTTGAACGTTTGAGTAAATTAAAAGACTCCGGTACCAGCATTCTTCTGGTCACGCATAGCAGCGAGCAGGTCGTGACACATTGCTCGAGTGCTGTTTTGCTCGATGCAGGGCAAATGGTGTTACAGGGGAAGCCACGGGATGTCGTAAACAAATATCTCGATCTTTTATTTGGGAGAGGCCAGGAGCGGCAAAATTCTCAAGATGTTGAGAAAAAAGAGACGAATTCGGATAATGACAGTGCGGCACTTGAGCGGAGAGAAGTGGACTTCGGCGGCGTAGCCTCGGACCCGTTCGCAACGCGCCCACTTTACAATAGTTACGAATACCGGTGGGGTGATGGATCCGCGCAGATAACGGATTTTCATCTGTCAAGCGAAGGCGTTGCGTTCCCAGCGATGATTAGCGAGGGATCCAAAGTGAAGCTCTTGGTTGGGGTGAAGATCGTACGCCCCCTTATCCGGCCGATCCTTGGCGTGACCATAAAAACTAAAGACGGCGTGACATTATATGGTAGTAACTCCGAACTGCTTGAATGCGCGGCGCCCGTAGATGCCTACACAGAAGGCACAACTTTTGTTGCGACGGTGGAATTCGAATGCTCTCTCGGAGAGGGGGATTTTTTCGTTTCATTAGGTCTGGCAACTCGAAACGGTGAGGAGATAATCCCGCATGACAGAAGATATGACGCTATTCACATCACTGTCGGGACTGATTCACGGTTCTTCGGGCTAACCAATCTTAACATGCGCATGAGTCTTGCATGAGCAGGTACGACACATATCTGATCTCGAAGGGCTATTCGTTCTTGCCTGATGTCGGCGTCTGGGCGCGCGAAGATGCGACATCATTTGGCTACAGCGATGGAGATGAGACGGAGGAAAATCTCCTCCGAACGCTTCAAGAGGCGGCCGATGTTTCTCTTTTCTCCCAAGAATTGCGAACCGCTAGCAAGGATTGGCCGACCACGTATCATTTGAGTCCCGCAAGAGGCAATCTGTTGAGGCCGATCGCACGCCTCCTTCGAGGGAGCGTGCTTGAAATTGGTGCAGGTTGCGGTGCCATAACGCGATTTCTTGGAGAAAATGGTGCAAACGTGTTGGCCCTGGAGGGCAGTCAACGACGGGCTGCTATTGCTGCACAGCGCACGCGGGATCTAGTAAATGTCACTGTAATTAATGACAAATTCGAAGAATTCGATACGGAAGCTCTTTTCGACGCGGTCACTTTGATCGGTGTCTTGGAGTACGCAGGTGAGTTCAATCGCAGCGAAGACGCTCCTTTGCAGATGTTGAAGACTGCCCGTCGACTGCTCAAGCCGGGTGGCGTACTTATTATTGCCATCGAAAACCAACTGGGGCTTAAATATTTAGCAGGAGCTCCGGAAGATCATATTGGATCTCCCTTTGTCGGCGTTCACGATCTGTACAATCGACCGGGAGTGAGAACATACGGACGTCTTGCGCTTGAACAATTGTTAAAATCAGCCGGATTGGAAGACGTAGAATTTGCACTGCCGTTCCCCGACTACAAGTTGCCCACGAGCGTCATCCTGCCAGCGGGATACGATCGAACCAACGGATTTGAAGGAGGCATTCTGGCGGCTCAGGTCTCATCAAGGGATTTGCAACTCTCCTCGCTTAATCTATCGTTCTCACTGGAAAGAGCATGGGGAACTGTCGGCGAGAATTCGCTTCTTCCAGAATTGGCAAACTCCTTTCTGGTCCTCGGAAGATCGTACCCGGACGGGGCAGTCCCTCTTTTTGAAGAAAACGTGCTCGCCTACCATTTTTCAACCTCAAGACGACCTGGTTTTTGTAAAACCGCTAAGTTTTTATTAGATGATGTCCATGGCATAGGCGTTACAAACGAATTTATTTACCCCGATGCTGAGCAGGCCGCTAACTCTTCTCAGTACGCCCATCGCTTACCGCAAGATGCTTATCACTCTGGATCTCTCTTCAGTGAAAAATTTATAAGAGTCTTTCAAACGCCTGGATGGACCGCAAAAGAAGTAGCTGATCTACTTCGCGAATATTTAGATATCGTGGTAATGCACGCTGGCTCCGGGGAAATGACCACCGGAAAATTGCGGCTCGAGCAGTCAATATCCGGCCAATTTCTGGATTTGATACCGCAGAACATAATTTTACGCGATAATGCCATTCATGTTATTGACCAGGAATGGGAGTGCAAAAACAAGATTTCTCTTGCCTACCTCAGCTTTCGTGCTCTGACCACTTGCATCAGAATGATATCCAGTTTTTCAATTCCAGCTGATCTGCGCTGGCTGTCTATAGGTAGGCTTTTCGAAGACATTTTCTCGCATCTGGATTTTGACTTGCTTGAAGAGCATTATTTAGATTTCGCGATGCAAGAAGCTGCATTCATGACTTTTGCGTCGGATGCTGATCCAAGACCGATCGCATACCGAGATTGGCACTCACAGATAATTCCGAGTTACATTGATAGGTTGAGTGATCGTTCCTTTGTCGATCATATTAACGCGCTATCCGACCTGTCTGAGACATACCTACGGCAAATTAAATGGCTGGAGTCTGAGAATAGTTCTCTGCATGAACAGTTGGAAAATAATTTGTCAGTCTTCAAGGATGCCAATGATACGCATTTAAATCAAATTAGGCGGCTTGAATCGGAGAATAGCTCTCTACACGAGCAGCTAACTTCTATGGAGAGAAAAATTCAGGAAGACGAGGCTGCACGTCAGCAAAATAGCCTACTTGAACGACTTAAGAGCCTCTTTTAACTATGAGAATGACAAAGTTAACGGTGGTCGCATCGTTTAGTATTGTACCGCCTCCGAATGCGTGGAAGCTTCGAGGCTGGGACGAGCTGGACAATGAAAAATGAATGAACAATTGCCCGCCTTTACAATTTTTGCGCACGTCTACTATCCAGAGATCTGGGAAGAGATGCTCAAAGATCTGGAACGGATCATCAAACAACCTTTTCGTCTCGTCATCACAAGACCTGTGGGCAGCACGCCGGCAGCTATCCCGAATACATCTTACTTGCACTCGGCAGAAGAATTTGAGGTCGATAATCGTGGCCGTGACATTCTTCCATTTTTGAAAGCACTGAGGGCGGACGAAAAGCAGGCAAGTGATATCGGTTTGAAGTTGCATACGAAATATTCTCCGCACCGTGTAGACGGTGCAGACTGGCGCAGATTTCTCTGCGCTTCGTTACTTCGCGTTGATGGAGAAGGCAGGCTTCTAGGCCATAGTCTTTTGGAGCGTGAACATCGGGTCGGGTTGATTGCACCGGAAGCACACTTGTTGGCACTTGATGGCCGAACGTCAATTAACGGGGCTGGAATATCTGAAGTCCTTATTGCGCTATACGGTAAAAGTAGCGCAGGGCATCCTGCGCGCCGATTCGCTGCTGGATCTATGTTTTGGTTTAGACGTGCGGGTCTTGAACGTTTAATTGAAAAAGAAACAGAATACATGTTTGCCCAAGAGCATGGTCAGCTTGATGGGACCGCAGCGCATGCGCTGGAGCGCCTCTTTGTGACTGTCGTTGAAAGACAAGGGTTGCTTGCTGCGGGAATGGAGAATGCCATTCCCATTTTGAGTGCTCCACACGAAGCAATGACGAGCAGTGACTTACTCAAGCTTGTCGAAAAGACACTCGTGCATCAGAACCAGTTCGCAGTTGCACTCCCTGCTTTCTGGCGTAAGCATCCGTATTTACTGAGGCTGCTACACGTTATTTACGCGAGATTACCGAAAAAAGTTGTGCGGTTTATCCATAGTTCGCGACGGCGTGTTCAAGGGCGCTAATCATGGGAAGCCTTTCCTCCAAAATAGAGGTTCGCACCGAAGCGAAAAAGGCTGTTCGATCCATTGAACGCTCCAGATCATTATGAGAAAGCTGCGGTGCCACGATCTCAGGATGTGAAAGCGTAGGAATGAAACTCTGCCTTAACTGTGCTCAGCGCTTCGATACGGCCTCATGGAAGTGTGTATCTTGCGGATTCGAGCCTGAGACCGTTGGAGGATACCTTGCGTTCGCCCCGGATCTCGCCGAGCAAAATGATGGAATGGACGCCGCCAGCCACGCGCAGTTAGATCAATTGCAGAACAAGAACTTCTGGTTCAAAGCCAGAAACCGACTGGTCCGAGATCTGGCGAAACAGTTCTTTCCATCGGCCAATCGGATCATGGAGGTTGGTTGCGGCACTGGATTCGTTCTCGTCGCCCTTCGTCAAGCCTTCCCAAGCGGCGTCATAACCGGAAGTGAGATCTACGCTAGTGGTTTAGGTCCAGCACAAAAGCGACTGTCCGGGAGCGGCGAAGTTCTCCAAATGGACGCGAGAAAGATCCCGTTCAGAGAAGAATTTGACCTAATATGCGCGTTCGATGTCCTCGAACACATCACCGAAGACACCGACGTTCTTTCCCAAATGCATGAGGCATTGAAGCCAGGAGGCGGCGTTTTGCTGTCCGTTCCGCAACATCCAGCCCTCTGGAGCGCGGTCGATGATTGCTCGTTCCATAAGCGGCGGTACGCGGCCCAGGAGCTTCAGGACAAATGCCGGGACGCCGGATTCAACATTATGAGGACGACTTCTTTCGTGAGCTTCCTGTTGCCGCTTATGGCATTGGCTCGCCTGAAGAAGAAGGATGCTAACACCCTCGACGCAGCCGCAGAGTTAAAGATATCCGGGTTTGTTAACTCTGGGCTGGAAGCCGTTCTCGAAGTGGAGCGCCGGCTTATCTCTGCCGGCATATCCTTCCCGATCGGAGGAAGTAGGTTTGTCGCGGCCGTCAAGCGAACGTGATGCACCTCCCAGCTGTAGAAGTTGGCACGCGAACTGAGAGTTGCCTGTCCGAAGGAGGGTATTTCTGTCGCTTGTTTCGGAAAGCGGTATGGATTCGCGTCGTTTCGTTCGCTATCGTCCAGAGATGACCCGAGATCGACAAAATGAACTTCCTGAAAGCGGGCTTGCATCGGAGCGTCTGCAGATAGCGCTGATCCGGTTGAACCTCAAGTCGGCTTGGCGATTTGCCGTTGTAGGGCTGCTACAAAACGCGACCTCTTACTGCCTGCTGCTGCTTCTCATCTCGCTTGGATGGCCAGCGTGGAGAGCAGTTTTGCTGCTGAGCCCAATCGCAATGACCGTTTCGTTTATCGCAAATCGCAACTGGACATTTCAAGATTCAAAAAAGACGGGTGGCCAGTTTAGAAAGTATGTGATCACATGCGCGCTGTCTTACGCCGGGGCCGTCAGCTTCACTTGGCTACAGGAGTCGATCGGCGTTTCGTCATGGTTGGCTGCTCTTGTGACAACGGGAACTGCCGCGGGAGTCTCATATCTCATCCTGAATTTCTTGGTCTTTCCTAGTAGCCAACCAAGCGTTCACCAGTAGCAATCCACCTGCCCCGCTAAAGCAATAAAGTCGGTGCGATATCAACCTTTTGGTAGCCGAAACGATTGATCACTTCTTTGCGAGAGGAGCTAACCTCAGTTGAGGACTACCTCGCCAGAAGAGAGAGGAAATAAACGCTATGCCTTGGAAAAGACTTGGCCGGCTCTTTGAGCCGCGGCACCTTGGGGACTGGTGTGTTTCCCATGCTTCATACCCGGTGCCACTTGCGCTCAATGACGATACAGTTCGCGTATTCTTCAGCGTTCGAGACAAAGACAATCGCGCGCATGCTGGCAGCGTCGATTTCCGTATCAATGGTGAAGAGGTAACCCAGGTTTCAGACGTGAACGGGCCGCTTTTCGCTCCTGGTCCCCGCGGCGGTTTCGATTGTGACGGTGTGACGATCGGATGTGTCGTTCCTCACGACGGCAAGTTGCTAGCCTACTATCTCGGCTGGACGCTCACAAAAACTGTCCCATTCACCAACTTCATCGGCGTTGCTGTGGGCGATGCTGAAGGCAACCACTTTGAGAGAATTCGCAAAGCTCCCGTTATCGGACGCTCCGAGCAAGACCCGTTCTCGGTCGGTTATCCGTTCGTCATGAAAGACGACGACCGCTGGCGAATGTGGTATGGCACACACCTTGAATGGAGAGAGACCGGCCTTGAGATGACGCATGTGATTCGTGAATCGAGTTCTACAGACGGCATCAATTGGACGCCATCCGACGAAATTTGCATTCCTGTCCTAGGCGGCGAGGAGTTCGCTGTTTCGAGGCCTTGGGTCTGTAAGCATTCCGATGGATACCAAATGTTCTACGCTCGACGTTATTCGAGATACCGGCTCGGGCGCGCTTTTTCGCAAGATGGTCATTACTGGAGCCGAGACGACACCGATTTCCCGTTTATCGGCGAAGAACAGGAGTGGGAAGCACGGGAACAAACATACCCAAGCTTCTTCTCTGTGAAAGGCGAGACTTACATGCTCTACAACGGCGCCGGTTATGGCCGTAGCGGATTTGGCTTGGCCATTCTCACTTAAGCCTCCCGCGCGTTGCTAAGATCGAAAAGACGTTGGCGCTTACAGGAGTCAGGCCTCTGAGCAACCCACGGAATACCAGTGCAAGGCGAGCCACCAAGCTACGAAGAAGGATATATGGTCCTACCAATTATGTACACTCCTCCTGCCAACGATTGGCAGGCATATCATCGCCAGCGCATTGGATCGAGCCGATTTTTCAGGCGCTTACCGCGCGGCACTCTCTAATACCTCAACGACGCGGTCCTGCTGTTGATTGGTCAATCCAACCCATAGCGGCAATCGAACCAGACGCGCCGCTTGCTTATTAGTCACAGTCATTTTGCCATGTACACGCCCATACCGCTGGCCAGCCGGCGACGAATGCAGCGGCACATAATGAAAGAATGCACCGATATTCATCTGCCTTAATTCAGCGAGCAGGTTCTCTCGATCAATTTCAGCGTTCAATAGTACGTAATACATATGCGCATTCTGTTGGCATTCATCGGGTACGATCGGCCGCCGAAAGAGGCCACTCGCTTCCAGAGGCGCCAACAATTCGTGATATCGCTGCCAGTTTCCCAAACGTTCGCGTGTGATCCTCTCAGCCTCCTCCAGTTGAGCCCACAGAAAGGCGGCGATTATTTCTCCCGGCAGAAAAGACGAACCTACTTCCTGCCAGGTATACTTATCGACTTGCCCCCGGAAAAAACGACTGCGGTCGGTTCCTTTCTCGCGGATGATTTCAGCGCGTGGGATGTATGCGTCCTCGTTGACGAGCAAAGCACCACCTTCCCCGGAGATAACATTCTTCGTCTCGTGAAAACTGTAAGCGCCCAAATCGCCGATGCTTCCCAAGGCGCGCCCCTTGTAGGTGGCCTGAACGCCTTGCGCGGCATCTTCGACAACCTTGAGGCCATGGCGTTTCGCGATAGCCATAATTGTATCCATCTCACAGGCCACACCGGCATAGTGGACAACGGCAATCGCCTTTGTCCGTCGCGTGATCGCCTCTTCGATCAAAGTCTCGTCAATGTTCAGCGTATCGCTGCGGATGTCGACGAAAACCGGCACGCCCCCGCGTAAGACAAAGGCGTTGGCCGTCGAAACGAAGGTATAGGACGGCATGATAATTTCGTCGCCCGGCGAGATATCCAACAGCAAAGCGGCCATTTCCAATGCCGCAGTGCATGAATGTGTTAACAGCGCCCTGGCACACCCTGTCTGTGCCTCAATCCATGAATGGCATCGCTTTGTGAATGGACCGTCACCGGCTAGCGCACCATTAAAGTGAGACTCCGCGATATAGTAGAGCTCCTTGCCGGTCATGTGGGGCCAGTTGAAAGGGATTCTTTCGGTTATTCTATTCATACGACCTCAATGGTAATCGGATTCTGCGTATTTAATGTGGTATCGGTGCTCCGGTAACCCTCGTCGTAGCTCCCACCCTGTACAGGAAAGATACCACATTCGCCAAAGCTCACCGTCCTGCAGGACGCAACAGGTTGCGCAGATGTGTGGCTCTGTGGCGGCCCGATCTACTATCGGGCCGGGGAATTTAGTCTTGTGAACGGAGCTCCTTCACAAGATTGTGCGAGTCCTTCGAATTTCGAAAGGGGACCGTGCTGCCGAGATTCCATCCAATGTAGTACAAATACCTCTTGCTGGCTTGTGTGGTCAACCAGTCGGCCATGGCACCGCTGTCATCAAATTCTCCCTTTGCGCCTGGCTGAAGCATCGGCGCTGCGAATACCTCTAAAAATTTTCCTAGGCTGAGTTATATCGATCGTGACGTAAGCGGTATAATTTCTATTCTGCCGGCCGCGGGTGCTGAGGTATATTTTGAATGTATTATCGTGGAGATGCTCACCGATTGGCACCGAAGCATGTGAGTACATCCATTCGGAGTTAGATTCCGCGCTGAATATGCGCCCCAGCTTAATCCGCCTCCTACTCATATCTTCCGCAGCTTTGTACTGGGTACCCGTGAGCGTTCGGTAGCCTGCGCCATATATACTCCTTCGGGTTCTGCGTCGGCGAGAATGAGCGCGCCAGCGCCAATCACGCAGCGATCCCCGACCTTGATATGATCACGCAGGGTGACGTTTACTCCGATGAAGCATTGCTCTCCGATCTCTACGCCACCCGATACCACAACATGTGAAGCTATGAATGTATGGTTGCCGATCGTTGAATGGTGCCCGATGTGGTTTCCACTCCACAGTATCACGTTGTCGCCGATAGTGGAAAATGGCTGAATTGTGTTGTCTTCAAAAATGAAGCAGTTTTCCCCGATGTGCCCGCCGTTCAGCACGTTGGCGCCGGAACTGACATAACTTGCGATTTCATAACCATTAGCCTTGGCGGCCTCGTATTTCTCGCGCCGTAGCGCGTTCAGCTTCGTGTAGCTCAGGGCGACGAACATGGCGCAGTCAGAGGGAGGGAACGTTTCGGTTACTGCTTCGAATGGAACGACCGGCAATCCGCAAAACTCAGCTTCGCTCAAATATGCTCCATCGACTGTGAAGGCGATAACTTCATACTCCGAGTCCGTTGAGAAGTAAGAGTGGGCGATCTGGGCGATGTCGCCAGTCCCGAAAATTACTAGTCGTTTTTTCATGACTTCCTCACCACTATTGTGAATTCGTAGAGTCCGTAGTCGTGCAATAGCGCCACATCACGGGAGTAGGTGCGCTTGCAATGATCGAACAGGTCACATGGATCGGCGTAGTAAAGATAATCCCGCATTCGGTCTTGATCGGAATATGATGTGAGGCAGTTAAACGAAAAACCCCGGTGGCTGGTCTTGTTAAGCATATCAAGCGTCCGTAGCACATGTGAGCGCCAGGCATCGTCAGTGCTATCAAGACGAACATTAAATATCCCACTGGCTACCCCGTAGTCGGCCACGGCATCCGGTTCTCCAGTCACCGCAAAATGCGCCTCGTCATTGCCTGCAAAACGCTGTTGCGCTGCAAAGATCATTTCTGCGGAAAGATCAAAGCCGCGGTAATGAAGCAAATCATGTCTCGATCGGAGATAGTCGAAATAGGCGCCGTAACCGCACCCCAAATCGTTGACCGAGAATTCCCTCGACAGAGAAATAACCTTGCTCAATTGCTCGAATCGAAGGGTTTGGCCTTCTGCGCCGTTCCAGTCAACGCCACGTGCGGACTGGCCGTGCTCGGCGAGCTTGCTGGAATAGTAGCTTGCGACCTTCTCTAAGATCGCATCGTTATCGTCTTGCATAAATGTGTCTCACAATGGTGTAAGGGCGCCGCTTTGTCTCGGAGAATATCTTCGAAAGATAGATGCCGACCACGCCAATGAACGAGATGATCATTCCCCCAAGCAGCCATACCGATGCGATGACCGATGTCCAGCCGCTGAGGGGCCGAGTAAAGAAGGCCCAATGCAAAAGTAAGTACAGGATATACGCTATAGCAATCAACGAAATCATAGCGCCGATATAAAATATGCCGATCAGGGGAGCGTTGCTGAAAGAAGTTACAGAGTTAACAAGCAGTGACATCTTCTTTCTGAACGTATACGTCGTTTCGCTCGTGCTATGTTTGGTCATCTGCATGGGTAGCTGCCGAAAACCTGTGATGTGCCAAAGTCCAGCCATGAATACTTCTCTTTCTTCATGCATCAGGAGCGCATCAACATATCTTCGGCTCATAAGACGCGCTGTCACGACATTCCTTGGCAGGGCAGTACCCGTCAGAGCATCAAAAAACCTGTAGAACAGCTCTCCGCTGATGCGCTCAAACCAACCGCCTTTCCTCTGTGGCTGCACACCGTAGACGACATCGGCCGAACCCGATCTCATATGTTCAGCGAACGCCCGCAGGTATTCCGGCTCTTCCTCCAGGTCGCTATCGAGCAAGAACACCCGCTCACCTACGGTATGAGCCAAACCGGTCATCATTGCCTTGTGGTGGCCAAAATTGCGCGAAAGGTCAACCACAACCACATGATCATCTGAATCCAGCATCTCTACGGCTAGGTCGAGGCTATTGTCAGGTGACCCATCATTGACGAATATGATCTCGTAGTCGTCCCCGACAATTTCACGGGCGGCTGCGCTTGCCCGGCGGTAGAATTCTTCAATGTACCGCTCGGAACGATATAGAGTTGTAACGATCGAGAGTTTCATTTGAGGACGAATCTCATGAATGCTGGGCTTTCTTTTCCGCAATTGAACAGCAAATCAAGAATGCTAACCGTATGCACGAACTCTCCCCAGAGTTGAGGGTATTCCGGGTAGTCTCGATAATCGAACCAACTTAAGCCAAGGCCGCGCTCGCGGAAAACGCTTTCCTCGATATAGTCTCGGGCCGCTGGTCCTGAAATGTACTCCGTTCCTCCGGCCTGAACACAAAGTTCGGCCAATCGCTCGGACTTACCTTCGACTAGGTCATAAGTCCAAGAATTCGTGATGGAGGTGGTAATGCCGAGATAGCGACAGATCGCCTCCAGTAGTTCGCGATTAAGTGGCGAGAGAAAATCGTGGTTGCTGTTGAGGTAGATTGGTTCGAGGAACGAGGCGACCTCGTCGAAGTGGCGCGACTTCCTGTAGTTCGAGACGATCGACTTCCAATGCGACGCTGCCCATTTTCGCCCGTCGATTTCGGTTTCGCGAATCGTTTGGTGATATTTGCCCTTTACCTTTACAGGTACGGTCAGCCAGGACAGGCCCTGAGGGGTCTTTATCTGGTTGCGATTGCGCCAATCGCGGCGCGTGAACTGCATGTCGTCATAGAGAATGAACTCATCCACCGCTGCGATCAGGTCAAAGTAGCCCTTCCAAGGAATGTAGTTGGATTGGAGGATCGCGATCTTTTTCATGGATTGGAGCCCTTGGCTTTGTATATCTCATAGTCTGGAGGGGATTGAGATGGAACCCGCTCAAAATTGTCGGAGATGAATTTATAGGTGAGTGGGTGAGTGTTTTGAAACCGGAGCTCTTCGCGCCCATCAAGCGGTAAATTGAGAACAAGAACGAAGCCTGGGGAAGACGCTTTTATCCGGTCAATTTCGGTGCGCTCAAAGTTCTCCTGCCGAGGAAAAAGTGCATAAATCTCCCACATTGGCGATTTTTGATTAAGCAGAGCGTAGGCGCCCGGCCAGAATGGTGTGGCAACAAAGCCCTTGCCACCGGTAGCGAACTGATCCGACAGGCTCCGGAGCAATGCAATGTCGTTCGCGGTCGCTGGATCAACTTGCAGCACGCTACCTGCGACCGTGACGTTTACACACCCCCCGCTGACCATGCATTGCCAGCCCGGATGCTGTACGCTCATGACCCACAAGCTGGTACTGCACAAGAACATGGATAGCCCCCATTTCGCTCGAAGGCCTAATGTCGCGAAGATCGCGAAGCAACCTACCAACATGGGAAAGATGCCCTGTGCGAGGTGGCCGACGTCAGCTCGGGAGAAGGCATAATGCGCGTATGGAATAGCGAGGAAAGCAGCCGCAACGAGTGTCGGACTTACTGATCTTCCTTTTAGACGCTGCGCCAAGGCCCACAGGGATACCAGCCACCCGAACGCAAGCACGGCGATAAAGAACAGTCCCACCAAGAAGGCCCGAATCGCGTCACTGATCGAAGATGTCATGAAATCAACGGTCCATGGCCACGGAACAGGCAGTGGCAAATTGGTCGCGTTCTGCTTAAATAGGAAGCGAATGCTCTCCAAATAGGCGAGGGGGAAACTTGGCACTAGAAGAAGCATCAGGATGATCGGCAAAAAACCAATCGCGACACCGACTGTCCAAAAAAATGCGCCCTTCACAATGCCGGATCTTGGACGAACTCCCAGCCAAAGCAGCACGCCAAAGCTGCCAATAGCACCATAAACTCCATGATTCCGTCCAAAAAAAGCGGCAAGGCCGACAGCAATTCCAGCTGCCAAATAGCGCTGGGGTGTTGGATTTCGGATCAAAAACGCCAAAGCCCCTACTAGGAGCATCGAAAGCGATATATCGAACAGCTTGTGGCGCGGAAACATCCATACCCCCAATGTGATGGCGGCGATGGCCAAGAAAAGAGGTTCGTTCCAAGTCCGATTTTTCGAAGACTGAGTGATCAGCATAAGGCCAATGAACAGACCCAGTGCTTGAAACACAGCGACAGCGACGCGGACGCTGATAATCCCGCCATCTCCAATGATGGTAGCCAGTGCTGCAGACCAATAGTATCGACCCGGATCATAGGCCATGAAGTCCCGAATAGGAATTTCCTCATTAAGGACACGCTGCACGCCGTACCAGAGGAACCCCTCGTCCCACAGGTTAAACCCGATATGCCCCTGCCAAAAGAAAACCAAAGAAACAGTCAAGCAGGATAACATTAATGCATTGAGCCATCTGAAAGGGATTGCGTGCTTCTGCGTTTCGAAAGGGCTCATCAAAGACAACTCCAAATACTCTCCCGCAGGGCAAAGGCCGCTTCGGTGGCTAACCAATCTCTATTTGAAATTGCTCCGTCAAGTGCGTTGACGCCTAAACAGGGGGCAGCCGGAGCTCCGGCTCGTGTTCGTTTCGGTGTCTTGTTCCTCAACTGCAGGCCCAAGTCTCTGAAAATGCGGTAGGTTCGGTGCCCCAACCCTCGCGTTCCATGGGCACATGCGCGCGGCGATATCCATATCGCACACGGATCTCGCAAATCTCGCGAATGCGACGTTCCAGCGCCGCCTGATCGGCGCGGCGAGAGGTGTAGTGGTAGGTCGAACGATCGAAGTTCAGCGCCCCGCGGGCACGCCAGATCGAGATCATGCCCGGCAGAACCTTCGACACCCTACAGGATCGCATCGAGATCAGGAAACCTTATTCTCTTCAACAACATAGAGAGATGAATGTTATGAAACAGGATTGTACAAGACCGGGCGGCCGCACCCATCGCTTGGCTACAAGCCACCGGCACCCGAACCGACCATTTGGTCTCGCCAGAGCGGACCGGCTTCAACGCCAACGGTGGCCAGCAGGCCACGCATGCACTGACATTCCAAACGGATCACCCATGGGGGCAGGCCAATCTTGGGAAAATCACGTTGAAAATGATCAAAGTGCAGATTGGATGCTATCTCGGCGAAGACGATATCTTCAGTGTCAGTGACGGATTGGGACAAGGCTAGTTATCAAGCTGTCATCATTAATATAGCTAGATCGATAAGAACACGTCATTTCGGACCACCGTCCAGCTGGTTTTCTCGAAATTTCGTGTAAGAAGGCGAGGCTTCACTGGATGCCACACTTGCAACCACAGACCTAAACTATAAAAAGATTTCATGAACTGATGGGTGCGTTATGAAGATTGAACGATTGCCGCTGGCTGGTTTGGCCAAGATTATACCGACTCGACTGGGCGATCACCGGGGGTACTTCTCCGAAGTTTTCAAGGATGGCTGGTTCCGCGAGAATATTGCGGACGTTAATTTCGTTCAGGAAAACGAGTCTCTTTCGGCAGCTGTTGGCACGGTGCGCGGCCTACATTTCCAGCTCGACCCGTTTGCGCAGGGCAAACTGGTGCGCTGCTTGGCGGGCAGAATTTTCGACGTCGCCGTCGATATTCGTATTGGTTCGCCGACCTATGGCCAGTGGTATGGCGTCGAGCTTTCCAGGGAAAACGGCGAGCAACTTTGGGTGCCGGCCGGTTTCGCGCATGGTTTCGCCACGCTCGAGCCGGATAGCGTCATTTTCTACAAGGTGACTGCGGCCTATAGCGCCGAGAATGATCGTGGCCTCTATTGGAACGACCCGGCTATCGGGATTGAATGGCCCCTGCCGCTTGACAATGCGATCCTGTCCGACAAGGACACCAAACAGCCGAAGCTGGCGGATCTGCCGCCGGCCTTCGCTTTTGATCTCACCCGGAACTGACCACAAGCACTGACGAAAAACGGAGTAGACATATGCGTATTCTCGTGACCGGCGGAGCGGGGTTTATCGGTTCGGCACTCGTGCGCCACCTCATCAAAAACGTTGGCGCAGAAGTGCTCAATGTCGACAAGCTGACCTATGCCGGCAACCTCGCCTCACTGAAGGAAATCGAAGGGGCTGCGAACTACCAGTTCCTCCAGGCCGATATCTGTGACCTGCAAAAGATGTCGGAGGCGATGACGTCGTTCAAGCCCGACCGCATTATGCATCTGGCAGCGGAAAGCCATGTCGATCGGTCGATCAGCGGTGCTGCCGATTTCGTTCAGACCAATGTCATAGGGACCTTCTCGCTGCTGGAGGCCGCCCGCCATTATTGGAACGACTTGTCGCCGGCACCTAAAGAAACTTTCCGCTTCCTACATGTCTCAACCGACGAGGTTTATGGTTCGTTGGGTGATGAAGGCCTGTTTGAGGAAGTCACGCCATACGATCCGTCCTCACCATACTCCGCTTCGAAAGCAGCAAGTGATCATCTGGCGATTGCATGGCACCGCACTTATGGCCTGCCGGTAGTGGTGTCAAATTGTTCAAACAATTACGGGCCTTATCATTTCCCGGAAAAGCTGATCCCGCTGATCATTCTCAATGCCATGGATGGCAAGCCGTTGCCGGTCTATGGCGAAGGTATCAACATCCGCGACTGGCTTTATGTGGAGGATCACGCCCGCGCACTCGATTTGATCGCTTCGCGTGGTCGCCTCGGCGAAAAATACAATGTCGGCGGTCGCAACGAGCGTCGCAATATCGACGTCGTCAAACGCGTCTGCTCCCTCATGGATCAGCTGCGCCCGAAGGCGACACCCCATGCGGATCTCATTACCTATGTCACCGACCGTCCAGGTCATGATGCGCGTTACGCCATCGATGCCACCAAGCTTGAAACGGAACTGGGCTGGAAAGCGCAGGAGAATTTTGACAGCGGCATCGAGCGCACGGTGCGCTGGTATCTCGACAATGAATGGTGGTGGCAGCCGCTGCGTCAGGGTGTTTATTCTGGGGAACGTCTTGGCGTTCTGAAGAAAGGCTGAGTGATGCGCATTGCCGTTACCGGAAGACAAGGGCAGGTGGTAACCGCGATGATTGAGCGCGGGAAGCAGGCGGACGTGGAAATCGTCGCCGTCGGCCGGCCTGAACTGGATCTTGCCGATCCGACCTCAATCCGCCGTGTCCTGTCCGCAGTGAAGCCGGATGCGATTGTGTCGGCTGCCGCCTATACGGCTGTCGATAAGGCTGAAAGCGAGCCAGAACTAGCCTTTGCCATTAATGCCAAGGGACCGGGAGTGCTGGCGGAAGTGGCTGCCGAACTGAACATTCCTATCGTGCATCTTTCAACGGACTACGTGTTTCCGGGCGACAAAAATGGCATCTATCGGGAAAACGACGCGACCGGTCCGGTCTCCGTTTATGGCCAGAGCAAGCTTGCGGGTGAAGAAGCCGTTGCAGCAGGAACACCTAATCATGTCATTCTGCGTACCGCCTGGGTGTATTCTCCCTTCGGTGCCAACTTCGTAAAAACGATGTTGCGGCTGGCGGAAACCCGTGATGCCTTGAATGTTGTTGCCGACCAGCACGGCACGCCGACCAGCGCACTCGATATCGCTGATGCTGTGATCGCTATTGCCAAACGTCTGGCGACAAATAGCGATCCAAAACTTCGTGGCACTTTCCATCTCACCGGCAGCGGCGAAGCCACCTGGGCGGACTTTGCCGAGGAAATCTTTGTGGGCCTCAAGGAAAAGAGCGGCAAGCAAATCTCCGTTAAGCGCATCACAACGCAAGAGTATCCGACGCCGGCCAAACGGCCAGCAAATTCGCGGCTGTCGAACGACAAGCTGGCAAACACTTACGGCATCATCTTGCCCGACTGGAAACAGTCAACAACGGTGGTTCTAGACCGGCTTCTGGGTGGTACAAAAGGTTAAAAGGATCTCGCCTGTGCGCCTCTTGGTGCCAAGGCATTCCAGCGATCAGCGCGGATCAGAAAGTCCGCCCTTACACGAAGGAAAAAGCATGAAGGGTATCATTCTCGCCGGCGGTTCCGGCACGCGGCTTTACCCCATCACCATGGCCGTCTCCAAGCAGCTGATGCCGGTCTACGACAAGCCGATGATCTATTATCCGCTAACAACGCTGATGCTGGCTGGGATCAAGGAAATCCTGATCATAACCACCCCGCACGACAACGAGGCCTTTAAGCGCCTGCTGGGTGATGGCAGCCAGTGGGGCATTTTGATTAAATACGCCGTGCAGCCGAGCCCGGATGGCCTAGCGCAAGCCTTCATCATCGGTGCGGATTTTGTCGGCTCCAATCCTTCGGCGTTGATCCTCGGCGACAACATCTATTACGGCCACGGCCTGCCGGAGTTGATGCGCCCGAAAGCGGATGTCACCACGGGTGCGCGCGTGTTCGCCTATCATGTCACCGATCCCGAGCGTTACGGCGTGGTCGAGTTCGATAGTTCGATGAAGGCGCTGTCGATCGAAGAAAAACCGGCTCAGCCGAAAAGCAACTGGGCGGTCACCGGTCTTTATTTCTACGACGAACAAGTCATCGATATTGCCGCTAATCTGAAGCCGTCGCCGCGCGGCGAGCTCGAAATCACCGACGTCAACCGCACCTATCTCGAGCGCGGCCAGTTGTCGGTGGAACTGATGGGACGTGGTTACGCTTGGCTCGATACCGGCACGCCCGACAGCCTGCTCGATGCCGCAGACTTTGTCGGAACGCTGGAAAAACGTCAGGGCTTCAAGATCGCCTGCCCGGAAGAAGTGGCTTACCGCATGGGTCATATTGGCGATGATCAGCTCGAAGAGCTCGCCATCAAACTCGGCAAAAGCGCTTATGGTCAGTATCTGATGAAGCTCGCGACAGCGCGAAATGACATCACTTTTTGAGTTGGCCAATCGAGTGAACCGCTGCTTTTTTAGCGGCGGTTCAGGCGGACGGTAGGCTCGTCAGACTTCCGGTTTGTTTCTCTGGACATCAGGCTGGCTTTGCCGCGAAACTTTGATAGAGCGCCAATACCTGTGCCATCACATGCGCCTCGGCAAAATCCGAGGCGATCCGCTGGCGCGCATCGACACTCGCCTGCCCCAACAACTGCCGATCTTGCGCGAGCGCACAGATGCGCTCCGCGATGGCACGGGCACCATACGGTGGCGCCAGCCAGCTTTCTAGCCCATCGCGCCCGAGATCACGGCAGCCCGGCACATCGGTCGTAAGTATCGCCCGGCCGCAGGCAGCCGCCTCCAGAATGGCACGCGGCAGCCCTTCGTCCCCTTGTCGGCAAGCAGGCAAGATCATGGGCCACCCAGACCTGCCGCACGTCGCTTGTGCTGCCACGGCGTTCCATCGACATCAGACTGACGACGTTATGCTTAAAGCGGCTGCGGTCGCTTTTGGCGATCAACGTATGCATCAGGCGTTCGGGCCTCTCCGACGTTAAGGCTGGTACTGACCTGTGCAGCTCTCACGCGCTCGGAAATGGTTTGTCGCCTCCGCCGTTATATGACATTTGTAGGTATTTGAGTATCGAACCGTGTTTGCAAAGCGAACCTGCTTTCGCCGGCCTGGGTTTCCCTTCAATGCCATGGTAGGGGACCAACAATTTTCCCTTACTCACACCGTCACGGATGGTGTCGAAACAGATTTGCACCACGTCGGATTGCTCTAAAATTTTGCCACCTGTATGGAGATGGGCGCCGCGCCTTCAGGCGATCTCATTAAGGCCAGCGCTGATTTATTTGCCCGGATTGCTCCGCCAAGTAGGTTGTATCATCGTCAGGTAACGACGGCCGACAGCGGAGGCGACCTTCGCGGTCGTATACCCTTCTCGAACGCGTTCAGCCGCGTTCAAGCCCATCAAGCCTATCTGCTCCGGACGCGCGGCCAGCTCAGCTATTGCGGTCGCGAAAGCAACTGAATCCGCAACCGGCAAAACATAGCCGTCTATCCCGTGGCGCACAAAACCTCGACAGCCAGGAACATTCGTTGTCAGAGACAGACGACCACATGCGGCTGATTCCAGCAGTGTGCGCGGTAAGCCTTCTCCGCCTCGGGATGGAAGACAAGCGACGTGATGCTCGCGCCAAACGCTTAAGATATCCGACGTTGCGCCGCGCCAGGTTATGCCGGGCTCTGTCGACCATTCACGGAGTTTTGCCTCAGTGATCGCCTTTGGATTGGCCAAATCCGGATTGCCAAATAAGGACAACTCCACATCCACGCCGTTGGCGCGCGCGCGCTGGACAGCCTCTACAGCCGTGTCCACGCCCTTTGACCATAGCATCCGGGCGACCACAGCGATGCGAAGTGGCTTCCCCTCCAAAAGCGGCTGGATCGGATAATCATCCGGATCGATGCCGGCTCCTCCCACTATTTCCACTGCGTCGTCGTGTGCATGAAGTCCCAAAAACCTTGGATCGTCGTCATTTTCGAATAGAAACGTTGTTTCCGACGAACGTATCAACCTCATAATGAGCAAACGGACCACGGCTCGAACGGTTTTGCTGATGATATTCTGCCGCACACCAAGATAACCCCACCCCGTGATCGCAAATATGCGCTTATTGATTCCCGATGCGGCAGCGGCCATTCCACCGAGCAGAATTGGTTTCAAAGAAATGCAATGCACAAGTGACGGGCGTTCTGTTTTCAAGATATGGATTAGCCGTCTAATCACCGCGAGTGCGGCCAAAGGGTTAAGGCTGCGGCGGTTAAGGTCGATGGCAATGACTCTCGCACCGGTCGCTTCGATTGCCGTGGCATGGCGGCAAACCCGCGTCATGACGACCACTTCGAAACCGAGCGCCACTGCCTCCCGTGCCATGGGGAGGAAATGTGAGGCAAAAAACCAGTCCTCGGCAACTATGAAAGCTATCTTAGCCATTGTGACGACTCAAGAAAATCGGACGCCCGCCTGGAGCGATGAGCCACGTCATTTGTGCAACTCAAGTTTTGGTGCATCGTTTCGGGTGAGATCTCGTGGTCAGTGTTCTCTTCTTGGTGGCTCAATGAGACCTCCCGCGCCTTAATGTTTAGCTCTCAATGATATATGTGATTGCTTAGATGGCGGCTGTCGCGGCTCTCGGCGCAGACTTCCCTGCCGTCAAATACTCCCCCTTCAGTCGCATGTGGCACCAGCAGGCGAAGGCGGAGCTTGCGAAGGCCAGGCTTTCGCCGATCGCCAGGCGGTTGTTGGAGTTGCTGAGGAGCGTCAATGAGAAAAAGAACAGGCAGGCGATATAGGCGTGCCATGCCGCGCGCGGGATGATGCCGGCCTTGCGGGCGCGCCAGATGGCTCGGATGAAGGTGGCGAGCATGAAGCCCATGATTGCTGCACCGAACAGGCCGTAGCGCACGAGGATTTCCAGGTAGCCGTTGTGCAGCAGCGTGTATTGGACATGGGAATAGCGCGTCTCGGCCCAGCGCTCTAACCACCGATTGCCCCAGCCGAAGATCGGTGCGGAGGAAAAGACTTCCCAGCTGTTCGACCAGAGCTGCAGGCGTTCGTCCATCGACACCGGCGTATTGCTCGAGCTGATGGCGTTCGAAACCACGCCGCCCATCTCATGGCCGTTGGCCACATTTTCGACTATGGAAATGGCTGCCGATACAGTCGGGCCGGCCGTCTTGTCGAGATTGTGCCTGACACCATAGATGCCGGCGATCAACACGGCTGCGACGGCGATGATGATGGTGACGCCGCTCTTCAGGCGCAAATAGGTGAGCGTAATGAGCGCCAGGACAGGCAGTGTTATGCCAAGTGCCAGCCAGACGCCTTTCGATTTGGCGCCGTAGATGGCGATGAAACAGAGCGCGAAGATGAAGGGCGAAACGATACAGGCGAAGCGGGCGATCCGGCGGTCACTCGATTTGTCCGTCAGGTTGTGCAGCAGCCAGAACAGGGTGAAGATCACGATCATGCCGCAGGCAACGGCGCCGTGGATCTGGTTGTTCATGATCAACGGCCGGATGGTTTCGCCGGCAAAGACCTCGCGCAGATGCTGGGTGGCGACCAGCATGATGAGGACCACGGCGAAATAAGCCGCGACGATCTTCTCCATCAGCTCCTCATAAAGCAGGAAGGCGACGCCCATGATGGGGAAGAAGAAGGGGAAGGCATAAAGCCAATCCGAGGCGCCGATATCGTGCTGCGGCGTCAGCCAGAAGGTAATGAGGAACCGTGCCATGACATAGAAGGCCCAGCCCATGCAAAGCCAGCCGATCCAGTCCGTGCGCGGCCGTATGGGCGCCTTCATGTAATAATAGAGGGCGATCAGGGAGAGAAGCGCCGTCGCATAGCGATAGGCGTCGCTTTCGACCACGGTCGGCGAGGCGACCAGCAGCCACAGAATGCCGCCGATGATCGCGACCGGTTTCGTCATGCTGCTTCCAGCCTTTGTGACGCCGATTGGCTCGGCTGCAAGGTCAGCATGCGGTTTGTTCATGCGCGAGTCGTCCAATGTCGTCCGCCTTCATCCCAGAATCGGTTCATCATTCGGCATTTCTCGCTCCCAGGGCGGGCCCTATGGCCGCAAAGGGGCAGGAATACGGCAATTTTCCCATGCCGATGCGTCAACGATGTCGATTTTGCCGATTGTTTGTTAATGGGCAACTCCGTCGCGTCGAACCACTTTTAAGACTGTCAGGAAAATGATCTTAAGGTCGAAGAAAAAAGAGCGTCGGCGCAGATAGTCTTCGTCCAGCGCCACCTTCTCGGGGATCGGCAGTTCGTCACGGCCGTTGACCTGCGCCCAGCCGGTCAAGCCCGGCAGCAGCGCGTCGACGCCGCGTTCCGTGCGCAGGGCTATGAGGTCGTGCTGATTGAACAGCGCCGGGCGTGGGCCGACGATGCTCATCTCGCCTTTCAGGATGCACCAGAGCTGCGGTAGCTCGTCGAGGCTCGACTTGCGCAGGAAGGAGCCGATCGGCGTCAGATAGATATTCGCGTCCTTGAGCAGATGGGTCGCGACCGCCGGCGTATCGGTGCGCATGCTGCGAAATTTCGGCATGCGGAAGATCTTGTTTTTCCGGCCGACCCGATCGGACCAATAGAGAATCGGACCTGGCGAGGTCAGCCGCACTGCGAGAGCAACGATCAGGATCGGAATGAAAAAGATGATGGTCGCGGCGAGAGCGGCGAGAAAATCGAAAAGGCGCTTGGCGATCGTATAAAGCATCGTCTCTTATCGTTGCATCGCCCTCTGGTCTAAGGGTGATGAAGGTCGTCATTGCCTGTGCATCTCATATTGAGATTCTAAGCACAACCATACACCGCAAGATTCCCCGCCCTTGTTCCGAGCGAGTATCCCGTGCAAAGCATGTCTGAGCTAATCTTGGTGCAGACAGCGGAGGCAGTGCACGGATGATCCTGGTGACGGGTGCGACGGGTTTTGTCGGGCAGGCTCTGTGCGCGGAGCTTTCCCGCCGGCGGATGGAGTATCGGCCGGTCAGCCGCGGCTTCCGCCCGGGCTTCGTCGCCATCGGGGCTATGGATAGCCACACGGATTGGTCCGACGCGCTTACCGGTGTCGGTACCGTTATCCATCTGGCGGCCCGCGTCCATGTCATGAACGAGAGCGCCGCCGATCCGTTGGCCGCATTCCGCGCCGTCAATGTCGATGCGACCGTCAACCTGGCGCGACAGGCAGCCGGCGCGGGCGTGAAACGTTTCATTTTCCTAAGCTCGATCAAGGTCAACGGCGAAGAGACGGCGGAGGGAAAGCCCTTCAAGGCTGCGGATGTGCCGCATCCGGAAGATGCTTATGGCCGCTCGAAGCTGGAGGCCGAGGAAGCCTTGCTCGCGATTTCAGCCGAAACGGGCATGGAGGTCGTCATCATCCGGCCGCCGCTCGTCTATGGTCCCGGCGTCAAGGCGAATTTCGCTAGCCTGATGAAATGGGCTGCCCGGCCGTTCCCTTGGCCGTTCGGTGCGGTTCGAAACCGCAGGTCGCTCGTTTATGTCGGCAATCTCGTCGATTTCATGCTGCTCTGCGCGAAGCATTTGTCCGTCGGTAACCGCGTCTTCCTGATCAGTGATGGCGACGATCTTTCGATCGGCCAGCTGATCGCCAAAGTATCTCTTGCCGCGGGGCGCAAGGCTTGGATGCTGTCGGTACCGCCTGCGCTGCTCGAGGGACTTGCCGCACTTCTGGGACGTCGAGCCGCCGCGCAGCGGTTGCTTGGCTCGCTTCAGGTCGACATCGGCGAGACGCACGCGCTCACCGGTTGGTCGCCGCCTTACTCGGTTGAAGAAGGGCTGACGGCAACCGTCGCCGGTGCGGGGACGGAGGGGCGCTGAACTGACCTTTCAGCTTACAGGCTCCATACCGAATGATCTTCCAGCAGAGGATTGGCTCGATCGAGCGCCGCCTTCACATCGACGACGACACCGTTCTCGCTCAAGAGATCGAGGATCTGGGCGGCCCCTTCGGCCAAATAGGATTTGTGGGGAACGGCAAGCACGAGGGCGTCGAGCTTGCCGAAATCCTGCAGTTCTTTGAGCTTTATGCCATATTCTTCTTCAGCTTCCGAATAGCTCGCCATCGGGTCGTGCACCAGCGGCTCGAGGCCGAATTGACGCAGTTCACTGATAATGTCCGGCACGCGGCTGTTGCGCAGGTCGGGTACATTTTCCTTGAAGGTCAGCCCGAATATGCCGATGCGCGCCCCGTTGATCGGCTTTTTCGCCGCGACCAGCATCTTGATGAGTTTCTGGGCAATGAAGGCACCCATGCCGTCATTGATGCGGCGGCCGGAAAGGATGACCTCGGGGTGGTAGCCGAGTTCTTCCGCCTTGGCCGTCAGGTAGTAGGGATCGACGCCGATGCAGTGACCACCGACCAGGCCGGGAGTGAAGGGCAGGAAGTTCCATTTGGTCCGCGCCGCCTTCAGCACATCCGCGGTGCGGATATCCATTTTCTCGAAAATGATCGAAAGCTCGTTCATCAGTGCAATATTGACGTCGCGCTGGGTATTCTCGATCACCTTGGCGGCTTCAGCCACCTTGATGCTGGGGGCGCGGTGGATGCCGGCCTCGACCACGGCGCCATAGATGGCGGCAATCCTTTCCAGCGTTTCCGCGTCGTCGCCGGCGACGACTTTTACGATCCGCTCGAAGGTGTGCTCCTTGTCCCCGGGGTTGATGCGTTCCGGCGAATAACCGACATGGAAATCCTCGCCCTGACGCAGCCCGGAAACCTCCGCCAGCACAGGGCCGCAAACGTCTTCAGTGACGCCGGGATAGACTGTGGATTCGTAGACGACGATCGAACCCCTGCGCAGAACCTTCCCCACCGTGCGGGAGGCCGAAATCATAGGCCGCAGATCCGGCTGCCGGTTCTGGTCGATCGGCGTCGGCACGGCGACGATAAAGATATCGCGATCCCTAAGATCCTCGATCTCGCTGCTGATGCGCAGTCCGCTCGACCGCAGCCGTTCGGTGGAAACCTCCCGGGTATCGTCCTCACCCGCTTTCAGCGCGGAGACACGGGAGCCCTTGATGTCGAAGCCAACGACATCATGGAATTTTTCGGCAAGCGCAATCGCGACGGGCAGGCCCACATAACCGAGGCCAATGACGGCAATTTTTTCGTTCAACACAACATACCTCGAACACTCCGCCTGAATTAGCCCGAATTTAAAGCTGATGTCAGTGCCTAATATCTGCCTTCCGGGTCATTTCAGGTGTGGGTCGCATGAATGTGATGACCGATCAGCCGCTTTGCAATGGCTTGGAAATATGGCCTTGTCGCAGGTTGGGCTGCAGCCTTGGCGCAAATGCATAGGATGCCTATCGAAACTTTCTGGTTTCGACCCCACTTATTTGGGTGAGGCTTATTTTATTTTTTCTGAAAGCGCGGTTCGCAATGCGAAACAGCTATCTTAAACAACTCCGTACCCAGCGCGAGCAGCTCGAAGCCAGGCTTGAGCTGCATATAGCGCGCTATTGTTTCGGCGAAGGCGAGGTGGACGACGGTACCGAAGCGGAGCTCCGGCAACGGATCGAGGAAATTTCCGACGAAATTGCCGCTCTCGAGGCTGAGCGCGGCGAGTAAGATTGCTCCTGTTCCTCCTCAATGAGGTCGCGCGTCTCGGCTTCATGCGGATCCTGGAGACGGCGCGCGACGAAGGCCGCAAGTACGGCATCACGCTGTTGCTGTTGTTTGAGAGCATCGGCCAGATGCGCGAAACCTATGGCGGGCGCGATGCCGCCAGCAAATGGTTCGAAAGCGCGAGTTGGATTAGCTTCGCGGCAGTGAATGATCCGGAGACGGCCGACTACATCTCGAAGCGCTGCGGCACGACCACGGTCGAGATCGACCAGGTCAGCCGGTCGTCGCGGGCGTCAGGTTCGTCGCGCACGCGATCGAAGCAGCTTGCAGCGCGGCCGCTGATCCAGCCGCATGAAGTGCTGCGGATACGGGCCGACGAGCAGATCGTCTTCACCGCGGGCAATGCACCGCTTCGTCCCGGCCGCACTTCCTCGGCCCTCCCGGTCGCCCGGCGCCGCTCAACGCCGAACCGTGCCGCCGACGCTGCGACCACTCCAGCGACCGGCACAGGCAGGGGTCGCTTCGTCATGAGCACTCGTCGAGCCCTGCCGGACGCTCGCCGCCCGCTGATCATACCCCCGCGAGAGGAGCCTGACCGCATGCGCGGAGACCGCTTGCGGGCTCCGGCAGTGACCGGCAGGACGCGAGTAGAGCCGCGCCCTGAAGAGGGATCGCCCCTAACTTATGCAGACGAAGCCCTCGTTTCTCGTCAATGATGTAAAAAGAACCCCATCGAGCGAGTTGACGCAGTAGTTTTCGTTACTATATAAATCCTAAGACAACCAGAGGAGGCCACTATGCCTCGCGCCCCGCATCCAACTGAGCTCGTGCTGAGTTTCCAGACCGACCCGGATTCCGTTCAGGCCGCATTTCTGCGTCGTGCAATGTCGGCACTCGAACGGATTGCCGCGACAACACCGTCGAAGGCGCTCACGGCGGCTCTCGGCGCGCCGACGGGCGCAGGAACGCTCGCGCAAATCCTCAGCCATCCCGAGTTTATCGGGGAGGCGGTGAGCAATCTCGACCCGATGGTCCCGGCGCTCGCGCGCAATGTCGAGCATCGGAACCAACTGCTCCTGCGTGCCGGCGGCGTCCTTTCCGCCGAAGAAGCCGGCAAAATTGCGGGCATCACCCGCCAAGCGATCGACAAGCGGCGTCGGGGCAACGCGATCCTTGGCGTCCGGGAGGGAAGCGACTGGAAATATCCAGCCTGCCAGTTCCGGGACGGAGAGGTTTTGCCGGGGATAGCCGAGGTCGTTCGCGGTCTCGCAGACCAAGGCGCCTGGGCTACGCTCGATTTCCTGCTTGCGCAGGATAGCGCGCTCGGCGGCCGGTCGCCGTTGGAGGCTTTGCGCCAGGGTGATCTCGGCGCGGTCGAGCGGCTAGTCCGCGCCAATACCGGCGACGGCTTCGCCTGATGGCTCCGCCGGTGCGAGGACCGTCCGGGGCGGCGGCGCCGCCGCCCGATTGGTTGAAGAATGCGAACTTACCGATCACGATCATTCCGGCCGGATCGGTGTTGCATCGGATTCACCGATCGAACTTTGATCCGGTGTTTTTCGGACCGGGAGCCGGCCAAGATCCAATTTATCGATTCGATAGCGCAAGTGGACGATTCGGCGTGCTCTATATCGGCCACGCCTTCGCAGGCGCGTTCGCCGAGACGATCCTGCGCAACCCGCAACGGTTGATGGTTGCAGAACGCGAAATTGTCACCCGGTCGGTAACGGAGCTCACCAGCCGGACGGCTCTGCGCATGGTGACGATGCACGGCGCCGGGCTGCAGATCCTCGGCACGGATAATTCAATCTCCACCGGCCCCTATGAGCCATGCGGCGCATGGGCCGATGCGCTCTGGGAGCATCCGGAGGAGCCGGACGGGATTGCCTATCTGTCCCGGCATGATCCCAGCGAGGTCTGCTACGCGGTCTTCGAGCGCAAACCGATCGCCTTCGAGGCGAAGGCGACGCATCCCCTGTCTGCCATGCAAAGCGACGTCGCGCAGCTGCTCCACCGCTATGGCAAGTCCCTTTCTGCTGACGTGTAAAGCTACAGCAACTGCGGGAAGTATCAGCGGTGCGCGGTCATGATCGGCGGCTACGTCCGCTTCGGCGAACCATGCTGTTTTTCAGTGGATTCAACGCGCGAAGCTATTGCCCCCTATCATCGTCCCAAGACCGAGCGAGGCAAAGGCCTCGATGTAAAGACGAACGTGTCAGAGGGGGTATCGCCGGCGGGATCAAAGCCTGGGTCAAACATCCAGATCCTTGCTCTCCGAATTATTCATGCGTGCATCGGCTCGGAACGCTTCCATACCAATCTTGTGAAGCTCACGGTACTGCGCGGTATCTGGCGGGATCCGGCTGGCTTCGATCAAGGCGCCGAGCAGGAACGCGCGATCGGCTTTTCTCAAGCCAGCCTTGATGATCAATCCGCCGAAGATCATCTTTTCGCGCGTTTCACGCTTGCGATCGCTTGTCATCTCGCGCTGCCGCCTTCGTTCGAGAAGCATAATCCGCTGATCGAGCCTCTTAAGCGGATTCGCCCGCTGTCCTTTTTTCGCGGTCGCGAAATCGCGCTGTGATTTCGGCGAGAACCTCATTGAGCTCGGCGTCGGAAATGTTCAGTTCGGCGAGACCTGCCCTCCGTGCCGCGCTAGCGAAACGGTCATTGGCCTTGGCGACCACGGTCTTTCGTTTCTCTTTGAGCTGCTCGATCTGTGTGTCGATCTCGGACACCGTGGTTCTTGCACGCATATCTGTCCTTTCTTTCATCAGGGTCGAGTCTGATGGATCTTTTATATTGAATTAAATACGGTAGTCAAATCGACTGAAATCATATAGGAAAAGTGGAATTCATCCCGGAAATTGGTCTCTTTCTAGGCCTTTTCGCCAGATGTCTTGATATCTGTCCGGTACTGATGTGCTTGAAAAGATAGAGTCAAAAATGGCTATTATGTTTTTGAGAGCGAAATTGATCAGCCGCGGAGCGGGACAGAGCATTGTCTCGGCCGCAGCCTATCGTCATCGTACCAAGATGATGGATGAGCAGGCGGGGACTAACTTCCGCCACTTCGCAAGGGCGGACGAACTCATCCACGAGGAACTTGCTCTGCCCGAGGATACGCCGGCATGGTTGCGAACCGCAATCGACGGACGATCGGTTGCCGGCGCCAGCGAAGCGCTCTGGAATGCTGTCGATTGTTTCGAGAACCGGCGTGATGCACAGTTAGCCCGCGAGCTCATCCTTGCGCTTCCAAACGAGCTCAGCAGTAAGGAGAATATCGCCCTCGTGCGCGACTTCGTTCGCGAGAACCTAGTGTCGCGTGGAATGGTGGCAGACTGGGTCTATCACGACAAGAAGGGCAATCCGCACGTCCACGTTATGACCACGCTGCGTCCACTGACCGCGGAAGGTTTTGGGCCAAAGCACGTCGCTGTCGTCGACGACCGGGGCGAGCCGCTGCGCCTCAAAACCCCCGATAGGCCGAAAGGAGCAATTGTTTACCGTCCGTGGGCGGGCAACAAGGAAACGATGGAGGAGTGGAAGCTTGCCTGGGCTGAAACGGTAACCCACCATCTGGCACTTGCCGGTCACGATATCCGCATAGACGGCCGCTCCTACGAGGAGCAGGGGTTTCAGGGAATGGGGCAGCGCCATCTCGGTCCCACCCGCACGGCGCTTCTACGCAAAGGTGCCGATATCTACTCCGCCCCTGCAGCATTGGCGCAGCGTTACGAGGCTGCGGATCGCCTCGCTGCCGACCCCGGTCTATTGCTTAGGCAACTCAGCAACGAGCGCTCGACCTTCGATGAGGCCGAGATCGCCCGTGCGCTCCACCGCCACGTTGATGATCCAATCGTCTTTGCCAATATCCGCGCGAAACTGATGGCGTCGGACGATTTGGTAATGCTGCGACCGCAGCAGATCAGTGCGGAAACCGGTGGGGTCGAGCTGCCGGCAGTCTTCACGACGCGCGCGACGATCAGAACCGAATTCCACATGGCGCGGTCGGCATTCAATCTTTCGAACATCGGTGGTTTCGCGGTATCGCCGTCCCAAGTTGATGCCGTGATGGGTGAGATTGAGGCAGCGTCAGATAAGGCCATTCGCCTGGACGCTGAGCAGGTCGCCGCGGTTCGGCATATCACGGCCGATAGCGCCATTGCCGCAGTCGTCGGTATTGCGGGCGCTGGCAAATCGACATTGCTGAGCGTGGCACGTCTCGCCTGGGAGCGAGACGGCAGGCGCGTTCTCGGAGCGGCGCTCGCCGGCAAGGCGACGGAGGCATTGACCGGTAGTTCCGGGATCCGTTCGCGTACGATTGCTGCTTGGGAGCTTGCCTGGAAAAACGACTATGACCTGCTGCAGAAGGGCGACGTGCTGGTTCTAGACGAAGCGGGCATGGTATCGTCGGAACAGATGGCGCGTCTTCTCAAACGCGTCGAGGATGCTGGCGCAAAAGCGGTTCTTGTCGGCGACGCGATGCAGCTTCAGCCGATCCAGGCGGGTGCTGCCTTCCGCGCCATCGTCGAGCGCATCGGCGCTGCCGAATTGGTCGGCGTTCGCCGCCAGAGATATGAATGGGCGCGAGAGGCGTCCCGTCTGTTTGCCCGTGGAAATGTTGGGGAAGCCTTGAGGGCCTATAGCGACCATGGCCATCTCCTCGAAAGTGACACGCGCAATGATGCGGTTCAGCACATCGTCTCCGATTGGGCCAGCGCTCGTCTTAATGCCATTGCGAAGGCGCAGGCCGAAGGTCGAAAATTGCGTGGCGACGAGTTGATGGTTCTCGCCCACACCAATAGCGATGTGAGGCGCCTCAACGACGCGATCCGTGCCGTCATGTTGCACCAGGATGCGCTTGGGGAGGGTAGGTCGTTTCGCACAGAACGCGGCATGCGTGAGTTCCGTGAGGGAGACCGGATCATCTTCCTGGAAAATGCGCGGTTCGTCGAACCCAAAGCCCCTCACCTGACTGTTCAGCATGTCAAGAACGGCATGTTTGGAACGGTCATATCGACCGCGGCTCGAGGTGGGAAACCATTTCTTTTCGTTCGGTTGGACAGTGGCCAGGATGTCATGTTCTCCGAAGATACTTATCGCAATATCGACCACGGCTACGCCGCAACGATTCACAAGACCCAAGGATCCACCTTCGACCGCACTTTCGTGCTGGCAACCGGCATGATGGACCGACACCTGACTTATGTTGCCATGACGCGTCATCGCGAGCGTGTCGATCTTTATGCGGCAAGGGAAGATTTTCAACCAAAGTTCGAATGGGGCAAGCCGGCGCGCGTCGAACATGCCGCTGGCATCACCGGCGAACTCGTTGAAACAGGGCTTGCGAAGTTTCGCAGGCGGGACGACGCCGGTCCTTCCCCTTATGTTGACGTCAGAACGAACGATGGAACCACGCATCGCCTTTGGGGCGTCAATCTGCCCAAGGCCCTTGAGGAGGCCGGCGTGGCGGTCGGCGATACAGTGACCGTGCGCAAGGAGGGGACTGAAAAAGTCACCGTTAAAATGCCTGTTGTTAATGAGGAAACCGGCGCGAGGCATTTTGAGGATCGCGTTGTCGACCGCAATATTTGGACGGCATATTCAATTGATAAGGCCGAGGTTCGGACAGAGCAGCTTGCCGCCGAACATCGCCCTCCGACGCTCTATGCGCAACTGGTCGAACGCCTGTCGCGCCCCGGCGACAAGACGACAACGCTCGATTTCGAAAACGAGGCGTCTTACCAATCCGTGGCGTTCGATTTCGCACGGCGGCGCGGCATCGACACCATCGCGGATTATAGTCACGCCGTCGAGGTACAGGTTGAGCGTCTATCCAATTGGCTCACCGTACAAAGTGATCATCTGGCGCGGCTCTGGCAACGGGCGAACGTGCCCTTCGGGGTCGCAATCGAAACTTCGGAGCGGAATGCTGCTATTCACGCAACACACGACAAAGACGCCTTGCCCGCTCCGGGGGCGGATGCTTCCGATCTATTACCCGCAGGGAACTCCCTTACCCGATCGTTTGCAGAAGAGGCGCGTCTCGCCCAATTCGCATCTCCCGCAATGTTGCCGGCGGTCACGAAATTCAAGGAAAGCCTCGACGAGGAGGCGCGAATGCGCGTGACCGAGACTGAGCATTACAAACAGAAAAGAGCAGCACTCGCCGCGACGGGATCCGTGATCTGGCGCGATCCCGCAACAGCCGTGACGATGATCGAAGATCTGGTGCTGAAGCAGATCGACCCTGAGCGTATCGCACGTGCTGTTGCCACAGAGCCAACGGCCTATGGCCCTTTGCGCGGTAGCGGCAGAACGATGGATAGGCTGCTCGCTGGTGGCCGGGAGCGCAGGAAAGCATTGCAGGCGGTTAACACGGTTGGTGCCGACATTCACTCTCTTGGTCGATATTACTTGAGCGCTTTTGAGGCCGAAAAAGCGGCGGTCGTCATCGAGCGGCAACGGATGGCAATAGCTATTCCAGGGTTGACGAGAATTGCCCAGAATGAGCTGCGGCACATCACGTCCGAGGCTGAGAAGAGCCCGCGCGAGCTGGCACGATTGGTCCGGTCTTTGTCACGAGATGTCCGACGCGAATTTTCTCTTGTCAGCAAGGCACTTGATGCTCGCTTCGGACCGGGCGCAATTTTGCGCAACGAGACCGATGTTGCCAATATGGTCTCCAAGTCTCAGCAAGCGGTCTTCAAAGCCATCCTTGGTCAATTGCGCACAGTCCAGCGTGCCGTCGCTATAGATAGGACAGAAGAGATTATCGCTGAGCGCCAAAGTCGAACGATCAACCGTGCCCGTGGTATTGATCTCTGAGAACGTCCAAAGATTTAAAAGGAAAATGACAGGGTCTGAACATGCCGCGGACTATGCCAGGGTGATCGGCAGTCGATCGAAATCAATGTGGACAATTCAACCACTGATTAAGTGCGACGGTCCATGACTTCAATTCTTCAGCGATCGAAAGAGGCCGCTTTCCTAAGCGCTTAGGTTTTGATATAAAGTGAACATAGGTGCCAACGGTGTTGAATTTCGCAGGGCTGCGAGCGGTCATTTATCCCAACGATCATCGGCCTGCCCATGTACACGTCATTGGCAACGGCTGCTCTGCGGTTTTCATTATGAACTGCCCTGATGGGCCGCCAGAGCTGAGAGAGAACAGAGGGTTCGGAAAACCAGAACTCGGTAGGATCGTAAGGAGTTTGAACGATGCGCGAAAAAGTATCTGCGAAGCGTGGAGACGCATCCATGGAGATTTCCGATCTTGAGTTCGACATGGCCAACATGAGCGGAATGAAGTCGCAGATGGGGCCATATGCCACGTCGGCCCGCTACGACGCAGAGCATGACGCCATTGTTGTGGTGCTCAACAACGGATCGTTCCTGGGCTTCCCCGTCGAGAAACTGCAAGGGCTCCAAGGTGCTAACGCTTCGCAATTGAACAACGTCCTTGTCGAGGCCAAGGGCCTTGGGCTTCACTGGCCGGATATCGATGCCGATCTCTATGTGCCAGCTCTGATGGACGGAGTTTTGGGTTCCAGAAAATGGATGGCAGCGCAATTGGGTTCGACTGGTGGGAAGGCAAAGTCCGGTGCGAAAGCTAGTTCATCGAGACTCAATGGCCTAAAGGGTGGTCGCCCTAAGAAGAGTGCAGCCGCGTAGTCGCTCCTCCAGCCCGCCTGAAAAGGAGGCCTTGGTAGGCAGGTACTTCGCTGGTGGCAGTTGCTACCTAATTCCGCAAATATCTCGACATCGGCGGCTGTTCGGCGCGATAAGGTCGGAGACGATCAAAGCGAGCGAGAAAGCGATGAAGCCGAGTCTGCCTACCCTTCTGAGCATCAATGGCGGCTATGTCGATACCGCCGGCTTCCTTGCCCTGCATGGACTGTTCACAGCGCATGTGACGGGCAATTTCGTCACGCTCGGCGCTTCACTGGCGCTTGGAACCTCGGGCGCGCTGGCCAAGCTTCTGGCGCTGCCGACCTTCTGTGCCGTCGTCATCCTCGCACGTCTCATTGGCGGCGAGCTCTCGCGGCGCAATCTGCCGACGCTGCGGATCATCCTGACGCTGAAATTCCTGCTACTCGCGTTTGCGGCGATCCTCGCTTTGCGCTTTGGCCCGTTCGGCGATGGAGATGGCTGGCAGCCGCTTCTGATAGGCATGACGCTTGTCGCCGCCATGGCCATTCAGACGACGGCGCACCGCATTCACCTCGGCTCGACGCCGCCGACGACGATGATGACGGGCACGACGACGCAGATCATGATCGACATCGCCGATCTGCTGCGAGGCGCCAAGGCGGAGGAAAAAGCGGCAATGAAAGCGCGGCTGGGCCGCATGGGGACTGCGGTCGGCGGTTTTGCCTTCGGTTGTGCGCTGGCGGCGGCGCTATTCTTGTTTGTCGGCATGGCCTGTTTCCTGCTGCCGCCGGTTCTGGCGCTTGCGGGAATTCTCATGCATACCGGCAAGGTGGAGGTGAAGCCGGCTTAGCTTTCGGCCTGGGCTTGCTCTTGATACTACCAATCTTGCTCCTTTCTTGCGCCTTGCAAGTCGGCTACAGCTCTCTAAGTGTAACCGTCGGATCGAACTGGTCCGTCGCGCTTTAGGCGGCAAATCCTTGTGAGTTAAGAAGGGATGGTCATGGCAGGAGAAACGGTGCTTGTGGTCGGCGGAGCCGGATATATCGGTTCGCACACATGTCTGGATCTGGCGAACAAGGGGTTCAAGCCCGTCGTCTACGACAATTTCTCCAACGGTCATCGTGAATTCGTCAAATGGGGTCCCGCCGAGGAAGGCGATATCCGCGATCGCGCCCGTCTCGACGAGGTGCTGGCCAAGCACAAGCCCGCCGCCATCCTGCATTTCGCCGCGCTGATTGAGGTCGGCGAGTCGGTCAAGGATCCCGTTTCTTTCTATGAAAACAACGTCATTGGCACGCTGACCCTGCTTTCGGCGGCCCAGGCGGCCGGTGTGAAGGCTTTTGTCTTTTCCTCGACTTGCGCGACCTACGGCCTGCCGCAGAGCGTGCCGCTCGACGAAAGCCACCAGCAGGTGCCGATCAATCCCTACGGCCGCACGAAATATATCGTCGAGCAGGCGCTTGCCGATTACGACCAGTACAAGGGGCTGCGCTCCGTCATACTGCGCTATTTCAATGCTGCCGGCGCCGATTTCGAGGGGCGCATCGGCGAGTGGCATACGCCGGAAACCCATGCTATCCCGCTCGCCATCGATGCGGCCCTTGGAAGGCGTCAGGGCTTCAAGGTGTTCGGCAGCGATTATGATACGCGCGACGGCACCTGCGTGCGCGATTATATCCATGTGCTCGATCTCGCCGATGCCCATGTGCGCGCCGTGGAATACCTGCTTGAAGGCGGCGATTCCGTCGCGCTCAATCTCGGCACGGGCACGGGGACGACGGTGAAGGAACTGCTGGGCACGATCGAAACCGTGTCGAACCGTCCGTTCCCGGTCGAATATGTCGGCCGCCGCGAGGGCGATTCGACGACGCTGGTGGCCAACAATGACAAGGCCCGCGATGTTCTCGGCTGGTCGCCGCAATACGATCTGACGGAGATCATCCAATCCGCATGGAACTGGCATGCCAAATCCAACCAGCACTGAACGACGTTCTTTCGTTGGTGCTGCGGGCAAACGTCCGAACGTCCTGTTGATTTCGGCCGACCAGTGGCGGGGAGATTGCCTTTCCGCCGTCGGACATCAATGCGTAAAGACGCCGAATGTCGATGCGCTCGCCCAGGACGGCGTGCTCTTCCGGCGGCATTATGCCGGAACGGCGCCCTGTTCGCCGGCGCGGGCGACGCTCTATACCGGCCTCTATCAGATGAACCATCGCGTTTGCCGCAATGGTTCGCCATTGGACGCACGTTTCGACAATATCGCGCTTGCCGCACGCCGGGCCGGCTATGATCCGACGCTGTTCGGCTATACCGACACCGCACCGGATCCGCGTGACCGCGATCCCCATGATCCGCATTTGACGACCTATGAGGGCGTGTTGCCGGGCTTTACGGCGCGGCAGCTTCTGCCTGAACATGAGAAACAATGGCTATCCTGGCTGCGGTCGCGCGGCCATGCCGATGCCGTCAGCCGCGATATCCACATTCCCGTCGGCGCCGAGCCCGGCGAAATTTCCAACAATGCGCCTGCCTATTCCAAGGACGAGACGCAGACGGCTTTCATGGCGGGCGAGTTCATCCGCTGGCTTGGAGAGCAGGATCAGCCCTGGTTCGCGCATGTTTCATTCCTGCGGCCGCACCCGCCTTTCTCGGTGCCGGAGCCGTATAACCGCATGTTCTCGGCGGCCGACGGCCCGGCTTTTGTGCGCGCTGCCGACCGCGAGACGGAAATGGCAGCGCATCCGCTGCTCGCGTTCGGCTTACCCTTGATCGGCAAGGGCGGCTTCATGTATGGCGGCAAAGGCTGCATCGATGAGTGGACGTCCGAGGATTTTGCGGCCATCCGCGCGATTTACTACGGCATGATCGCCGAGGTCGACGCGCAGCTTGGGCGGATCTGGCAGGCGTTGAAGGACGCCGGCGCCTGGGACGATACGGTCATCGTCTTCACCTCCGACCATGCCGAGATGATGGGCGATCACTGGATGCTCGGCAAGGGCGGCTTCTTCGATGGCAGCTATCATGTGCCGCTCGTTATTCGTGACCCCGGCCAACCCGCCACCCATGGCCGCCAGGTAGAGCATTTCACCAGTGCTGCGGATATTTTCCCGAACCTGTGCAACCGGCTTGGCGTCGTGCCGGCAAACCATGTTGACGGCAACAGCCTGCTGCCGTTCCTTTCCGGTTCCGAACCGGAAAACTGGCGCGATGCAGCCTTCTGGGAGTTCGATTTCCGCGATATTGCGCAGGGCATTCCCGAGCGGCATTTCAACTTGCGGTCCAATGCCTGCAATCTGGCCGTCGTGCGCGACGAGCGCTTTAAATACATCCATTGCGCCGGGCTTCCGCCGCTGCTCTTCGATCTTGAGAAGGATCCGGCCGAGCTTTCGAATGTCGCCAATGACAGCGCCTACGCGGCAACCAGGCTTGCCTATGCCGAAAAGCTGCTTTCTCTTCGGGCGGAGCATCTGGACCAGACGCTTGCCTATACGGAGTTGACGGAAAAAGGGCCGGTTTCGCTCCGGCCCTAAATAATTTTAGCTGAGTGCGCCAAGATAATTCATCTTACCCACCGCCAGGCCGCGGCTGCGCAGGATGTCGTGCGCCGTCGTCACGTGGAAGAAGAAGTTCGGCAGCGCGAATTTCGCCAGATAATCTTCACCTTTGAAAACGATCTTGTTGCCTCCCGGCGTGACCGTCACTTCCCGCGTCTCGCTTCCTTCCATCGTCGCCGGGGTGATCGTCGCCAGGAAATCCTGTGTTTTCTTCAGACGTTCGCGCAGGTCTGCGACGGTCGTCTCGTTATCTTCGAAACGCGGTGCATCGATGCCGGCGAGACGGGAAATGGTAAGCTTCGCCGTATCGGAAGCGCGCTGATATTGGCCGGAAAGCGGCAGCATGTCGTCGATCAGCCGCGCGGAAACGAGCTCCTCCGCCTCAATGCTTTTTTCCGCCGCATGGGCTTCGATCTTGTCCAGATAGGCCGAAAGGTTTTGCAGGCCGCGTTGAAAGATCGGGACCGAGAAACTGTACATTGAGGGCATGCGTGTTCTCCATTGCGGGGCCGCGGCGCGGCCGTTTGATTTGCCGACATTCTACTCCGTTCCCATGTCGATGGAATAACCGTTCCATGGTGTCGGCGCCCGTATGTAGGGTTTGGCCGCCGTTTCTTACAGCAGCAGAGACGAGAAACTCGTCGTGGCCCGCGCCCCTTTCGGGGGCGAGAATTTGCTGTTGACCTTTGTCTTGAAAAATGGAATGAATATTCCGGATAAAGAATTTTACGGTTTGTTTGTTCCGTTTTCGATATGGCTGCCATGGGAGTGACAGCCGATTGAGTAAAGGCCCCGCGGTCGAAACCGGGGGCTCCGGCATTTAGGAGGGGTGTGGCCGGGCACCGTATCTGGGAGGAAGACATGAAGAAATTTATCCTTGGCTCTGCGATGGCGCTTCTGCTGTCGACCGCTGCCCACGCCCAAACCATCGGCGTTTCGATGGCTCTGTTCGACGACAACTTTCTGACCGTTTTGCGCAATGGCATGCAGGATTACGCAAAGGACAAGGGCGTCACCCTGCAGGTTGAAGACGCGCAGAACGATATCGCCAAGCAGCAGAGCCAGATCCAGAACTTCATCGCCAGTAAGGTCGATGCCATCATCGTGAATCCGGTCGATACCGACGCGACGGCCGCGATTTCCAAGCTTGCCGCCGATGCCAAGATCCCGCTCGTCTACGTCAACCGCGAGCCGGCAAACGTCGACAGCCTTCCGGACAAGCAGGCTTTCGTCGCCTCCAACGAACAGGAATCCGGTACGCTGGAGGCCAAGGAAGTCTGCCGGTTGCTGGGCGGCAAGGGCAAGGCCGTCATCATGATGGGCGAGCTTTCCAACCAGGCTGCCCGCATGCGCACCAAGGACGTCCATGATGTCGTGGCGACCGATGAGTGCAAGGGCATCAAGATCGTTCAGGAGCAGACCGCCAACTGGCAGCGCACCCAGGGTGCCGACCTGATGACCAACTGGCTCTCCAGTGGCATCGAATTCGATGCCGTCATCTCCAACAATGACGAAATGGCGATCGGCGCCATCCAGGCGCTGAAGGCGTCCGGCAAGTCGCTGGACAAGATCATCGTTGCCGGCGTCGACGCCACGCAGGATGCGCTTGCCGCCATGCAGGCCGGCGACCTGAAGGTCACCGTGTTCCAGGATGCTGCCGGCCAGGGCAAGGGTGCAGTGGACGCCGCACTAAAGCTCGCCAAGGGCGATAAGATCGAGAAAAAGGTCTACATCCCCTTCCAGCTCGTCACGCCGACCAACGTCAAGGACTTCGTCAAGAAGAACTGAGGACGAAAGTGATCGACGGATGCGGGCCGTAAAGCCCGCATCCCTTGAAATCCGATCTGCCCGGGAGGGAAAAATGGTTGTGAGCCCATCCACCATGGCGGCGGTGCGCGCCAGCGGCGTTGTCCCCAATGCCACCTATCTGCTGAGCGCCGAAGGCATCCGCAAGGAATTTCCCGGCGTGGTCGCCCTGGACGACGTTTCCTTCCGCCTGAAGCGCGGGACGGTGCATGCGCTGATGGGGGAGAATGGCGCGGGCAAGTCGACGCTGATGAAGATCCTTGCCGGCATTTATATTCCCGATCAGGGCGAGGTACGTCTCAAGGGCGTCGAAATCCGGCTGAAGTCACCGCTCGACGCGCTGGAAAACGGCATTGCCATGATCCATCAGGAACTGAACCTGATGCCCTTCATGACGGTTGCCGAGAACATCTGGATCCGGCGTGAGCCGAAGAACCGGTTCGGTCTCGTCGATCACGCGGAGATGAGCCGCAAGACCGAGGAGCTCTTCCAGCGCCTCAACATTTCCATCGATCCCGAGATCCAGGTCCGTGAGCTTTCCGTCGCGAGCCGGCAGATGGTCGAAATTGCCAAGGCGGTCTCTTATAATTCCGACGTGCTGATCATGGATGAGCCGACCTCGGCTCTGACGGAGCGTGAGGTGGCGCATTTATTCCAGATCATCCGCGATCTGCGCGCCCAGGGCATCGGCATCGTCTATATCACCCACAAGATGAATGAGCTGTTCGAGATTGCCGACGAATTCTCGGTTTTCCGCGACGGCAAATATATCGGCACGCACGCTTCGACCGATGTGACCCGCGACGATATCATCCGCATGATGGTCGGCCGCGAGATCACGCAGATGTTCCCGAAGGAAGAGGTGCCGATCGGCGAAACCGTGCTGTCGGTCAAGGATCTGAGCCTCGATGGCGTCTTCTCCAATGTTTCCTTCGACGTCAGGGCTGGTGAAATTCTCGGCGTTGCCGGGCTTGTCGGATCGGGCCGGTCGAATGTTGCCGAAACCATCTTCGGCGTGACGCCCGCCTCGTCCGGCACGATCGAGCTTTTCGGCAAGAAGACCGAGATTTCCTCGCCGGCCGCAGCGATCCGCCACCGCATGGCCTTCCTCACGGAAGACCGCAAGGATACGGGCTGCCTTCTCATCCTCAGCGTGCTGGAGAACATGCAGGTCGCGGTGCTGCATGACCAGTTCGTGCGCGGCGGTTTCGTGCAGGAAGGCGCGATCGAAGAGGCCTGCGAGGAGATGGCTAGAAAGTTGCGCGTCAAGACGCCGAACCTTGATGAGCGCATCGAAAATCTTTCCGGCGGCAATCAGCAGAAGGCGCTGATCGGCCGGTGGATGCTCACCAATCCCCGCATTCTGATCCTGGACGAGCCGACGCGCGGCATCGATGTCGGCGCCAAGGCGGAGATCCATCGTCTCGTCACCGAAATGGCGCGCAACGGCGTCGCCGTGATCATGATCTCCTCGGAAATGCCCGAGGTGCTCGGCATGAGCGACCGCATCATGGTCATGCATGAAGGACGGGTCACCGGCTTCCTGGATCGCGCGGATGCAACTCAAGTGAAGGTGATGGAGCTGGCCGCGCAGTGACGCCGCCAATCATCGCAAGGGAGGACTGAACCATGGTTAGCAAAGTTGCAGAGGCGGCCGCTCCGGCAGTCACACGGCCAAAAAGGCGCCGCGTGCCGCCCGAACTCGGCATCTTCTTGGTGCTGATCGGCATCGCGCTTCTCTGCGAGATCCTCGGTTGGATCTTCGTCGGCCAGAGCTTCCTGATGAACCTGCAGCGCCTGAAGATCATGATCCTGCAGGTGTCGGTCATCGGCATCATCTCGGTTGGCGTGACGCAGGTCATCATCACGGGCGGCATCGATCTGTCGTCAGGATCCGTCGTCGGGCTGACCGCCATGGTTGCCGCGAGCTTCGCACAGTCGTCGACATGGGCGCGCGCCGTCTATCCCGCGCTGACCGATATGCCCTTCTTCGTGCCGATCGGCATTGGCCTGCTGATCGGTCTTCTTGCCGGCTTTATCAACGGGCAGCTGATCACGAAGACGAAGATTCCGCCCTTCATCGCGACGCTTGGTATGATGGTCTCAGCCCGCGGCCTGTCCAAGCTCTACACCAAGGGCCAGCCGATCTCGGGCCTCACAGATCAGTTCAATTTCATCGGCTCCGGCATCTGGCCCGTCATCGTCTTCCTGATTATCGCGATCGCCTTCCACATCGTGCTGCGCTATACGCGCTACGGCAAGTTCACCTACGCGATCGGCGCCAACGTGCAGGCGGCGCGCGTGTCTGGCATCAATGTCGAGGCGCATCTGGTCAAGGTCTATGCGATCGCCGGGCTTCTGGCGGGCCTTGCGGGCATCATCACCGCCGCCCGCGTGCAGACGGCGCAGGCCGGCATGGGCGTCAATTATGAGCTGGATGCGATCGCGGCTGCTGTCATCGGCGGCACGTCGCTGACCGGCGGCGTCGGCCGCATCGCCGGTACCGTGATCGGCACCGTCATTCTCGGTGTGATGATCTCCGGCTTCACCTTCCTCAACGTCGATGCCTATTACCAGGAAATCGCCAAGGGCTTCATCATCGTCGCGGCCGTTGCCATCGACGTCTACCGCCAGAAGAAGCGGGCCAAGCGCTGAAATGCCCGACACATCATCAGCGTTGTAAAGCATGCCTTCAAGGCGGGGTGTTTGCCCCGCCTTTTTCCATTCGAATATGCAGTTCCATGCAAATGCAAATTTTTTTCATTTGGGTATGGCGAATCCTGTCAGCTTTTCTATTCTGGCCGCTTTCCATTCGCTCACTCGAGCGCTTCGTCCGGGATAGACAATGCAAGCCGTATTCGATGGTCACAACGACGTTCTCTTGAGGCTCTGGCATCACGCGCGCGACGGCGCCGATCCGGTTGCCGAATTCAGGGATGGGACGTCGAGCGGCCATATCGATGCCCCGCGAGCGCGTGCTGGGGCTTTGGCCGGCGGCCTCTGCGCCATTTACATTCCGTCGGGCGATCTCGTCTTTGCCGATCCCGATAGCAATGGCCACTATGCCACGCCTTTGGCGGCTCCGCTGGAACGTGCGCCTTCCCTCGACATCGCGCTGGAAATGGCGGCGATCGCGCTGAGGCTCGATCGCGCCGGTGCCTGGAAACTCTGCCGTTCCACCGCCGAGATCCGCGATTGCATGGAGAAAAGAATTTTCGCGGCCGTGATGCATATGGAAGGCTGCGAAGCGATCGACGCCGATCTCGTCGCGCTTGAAACCTTCTATGCGGCCGGCCTGCGTTCGCTCGGCCCTGTCTGGAGCCGCAACAACGTCTTTGCCCATGGTGTGCCCTTCGCCTATCCGAGCTCCCCGGACACGGGACCTGGCCTGACCGACGCCGGCTTTGCGCTAGTCCGCGCCTGCAACCAGCTCGGCATCCTGGTCGATCTCGCCCACATCACCGAGAAAGGCTTCTGGGATGTGGCGAAGACCTCGGACCAGCCGCTGGTCGCCAGCCACTCCAATGCGCATGCGCTGACGCCTGTCGCGCGCAACCTCACCGACAAGCAGCTCGATGCCATCAAGGAGAGCCGCGGCATCGTTGGCCTCAACTATGCGACGGCGATGTTGCGCGACGATGCGCGCTCGGATGCCGATACGCCGCTCGAGGCGATGGTGCGGCATGTCGATCATCTCGTCGGCCGCCTTGGCATCGATTGCGTCGGCCTCGGATCGGATTTCGACGGCGCCACGATTCCAGCTGAGATCGGCGATGCCGCAGGCAATCAGAAGCTGATTGAAGCCCTTCGGAACGCTGGTTATGGTGAGGCCGATCTTGTAAAGCTGTGCAGGGAGAACTGGCTTCGCGTCCTGGCGTCCGCTTGGAAGGAAGGCAGCCGTTCGAGTGCGTCCTGAATATTGCGTAGAGTTTAAAAAAGGGGAATGAAAACAATGATGATGACCAAGATGAACCGCGGTTTGCGCGCACTGTCTGCCGGCGTGGCTCTCTCGCTTCTGCTGATGGCGGCGCCGAACGCTTATGCCGCGACGCCCAAGGACACGCTGGTCGAGGGCTTTGCCTTCGATGATATTCTGAGCATGGATCCGGCCGAAGCCTATGAACTGTCGGCTGCGGAAATCACCGGCAACACCTATAGCCTGCTGGTCCGTCTCGACATCAACGACACGTCCAAGATCAAGGGTGACCTCGCCGAGAGCTGGTCGGTTTCCGACGATCATCTGACCTATACGTTCAAGTTGAGGCCCGGCCTGAAGTTCGCGTCCGGCAATCCGATCACGGCTGAAGACGTTGCATGGTCCTTCGAGCGTGTCGTCAAGCTTAACAAGAGCCCGGCCTTCATTCTCACGCAGTTCGGCATCACGGGCGACAACGTGACGGAGAAGGCCAAGGCAACCGATGCGAACACCTTCACCTTTACCGTCGACAAGCCCTATGCGCCGAGCTTCGTACTGAACTGCCTGACGGCAACCGTTGCCGAAGTGGTCGACAAGAAGCTGGTCCTGCAGCATGTAAAGCCGGCAACGCCGACTGCCGATTACAAATATGACAACGACTTCGGCAACAGCTGGCTGAAGACCGGCTTTGCCGGTTCCGGTCCGTTCAAGCTGCGTGAATGGCGCGCCAACGAGGCCGTCGTATTGGAGCGCAATGACAATTACTACGGCGAAAAGGCGAAGCTGAACCGCGTTATCTATCGTTTCATGAAGGAAAGCTCGGCACAGCGCCTGGCGCTTGAAAACGGCGATATCGATATCGCGCGTAACCTGTCTCCGACCGACCTCCAGGCTGTCGAGAAGAACGCGCAGCTCGCTTCGACCAGCGCGCCGAAGGGCACCATCTACTATATGAGCCTCAACCAGAAGAACGCCAATCTGGCCAAGCCGGAAGTACAGCAGGCGTTCAAGTATCTGGTCGATTACGACGCCATCGGCAAGACGCTGATCAAGGGTATCGGCGAGATCCATCAGACTTTCGAACCGAAGGGCATGCTTGGCTCTCTGGATGAGAATCCGTTCAAGCTCGACGTCGCCAAGGCCAAGGAATTGCTGGCCAAGGCAGGCCTGCCCAACGGCTTCTCGATCACCATGGACGTGCGCAGCATCGAGCCGGATACGGGCATCGCGACCGCGATCCAGCAGACGCTCGGCCAGGCTGGCATCAAGGTGGAGATCATCCCTGGTGACGGCAAGCAGAAGCTGACGAAGTATCGTGCCCGCAACCACGATATCTACTTCGGCAACTGGGGCCCGGATTATTGGGACCCCCATTCCAACGCCGATACCTTCACCACCAACGACGACAATTCCGATACCAGCAGCAACAAGACGCTGGTCTGGCGCAACACCTGGACCACTCCCGAACTGGAGAAGCTCGCCAAGGCTGCGCTCTTCGAAGGCGATGCGGCCAAGCGTGGCGCCATGTATCAGGACATCCAGAAGAAATTCCTGGAAGCAAGCCCCTTCATCATCCTCTATCAGCAGACGGAAGTCGCCGGCTATCGCAAGGACGTGAAGGACTTCAAGCTTGGTCCGAGCTTCGACAACAACTTCGTCTGGCCGATCTCCAAGTGATGATCCGGCAGGACTAGGTCTTTGAGCACTGTCGAACGGAAAATGCAGGTGCGGCCCAAGAAGGGCCGTGCCGCTCCCTTTTTCATGGGGCTACTACGATTCCTCGTCGTGGCCGTCACCACCTATCTTGGTCTTCTGGCCGTCACCTTCTTCATCGGACGCGTCATACCGATCGATCCGGCGCTGGCGATCGCCGGCGATCATGCGCCGCAGCAGATACTGGAGCGCCTGCGGCGCGAGATGCATCTCGACCAGCCGCTTTATCTGCAGTTCTATTATTACCTCGTGAGCGCGCTCAGCGGCGATTTCGGTACGTCGGTTCTGACAACCAATCCGGTCATGGATGACATCAGGCGCGTCTTTCCGGCGACGATGGAGCTTGCGACGGTCGGCACGATCATCGGGGCCTTGTTCGGGGTTCCCTTCGGCGTACTTGCCGCGGTGCGCCGCAACAGCTTCATCGACCAGATCGTCCGCGTGATCGGCCTCGTCGGCTATTCCGTGCCAGTCTTCTGGCTGGCTATGGTTTCGCTCGTCATCTTCTATGCGAAGCTGAACTGGGTGGCCTATCCCGGCCGCATCGACATCGCCTTCGAATATAGTTTCACGCCGATTACAGGCTTTTTCCTGCTCGACAGCGCTCTGCAGGGGCAATGGGATGTCTTCTGGGACGTCTTCCGGCACATCATCCTGCCGGCGTCGCTGCTCGGCTATTTCTCGCTTGCCTATATCAGCCGCATGACCCGCAGCTTCATGCTGAACGAACTGGGCCAGGAATATATCGTGGCGGCCCGCGCCAAGGGGCTTTCTGAAACGCGGGTAATCTGGGGGCATGCCCTGCGCAGCGCCGCCGTGCCGCTGATCACGGTAATCGCGCTCTCCTATGCCGGGCTACTCGAGGGATCCGTGCTGACGGAGATCGTCTTCTCCTGGCCGGGCATCGGCTTCTACATCACCAGCTCGCTGCGCAATGCCGACATGAATGCCGTTCTCGGCGGCACGATCGTCGTCGGCACGGTGTTCATCGGCATCAATCTGATTTCCGATCTTCTGTATCGGACGCTCGACCCAAGGACCCGACGCAAATGACTGTCGAGACCACCCAACCCACCTTGAGGGACTGGCTGCTCTCCGATCGGCCACAGTCGCGCCGGCAGGCGAGGCTAGGGCGCGCCTATGTCACGTGGCGGCAGTTTTCCGCCAATCGCCTGGCCGTGATCGGGCTCCTCATCATTATCGCCCTCGTGCTGGTGGCAGCACTTGCCGATGTCATCGCACCGCATTCGCCCGTGATCGGCGACCTGACCAATGCCTATCTGAAGCCCCCCGGCACGCCGGGCTATCTTCTCGGCACCGACGATCTCGGGCGCGATATCCTTTCGCGCCTCATCTACGGGTCGCGCTGGACGCTTTATATCGTCGTTCTGGTCGCGATCATCTCGGCGCCGATCGGGCTCATTATCGGCATGGTGTCGGGCTATCTCGGCGGCTGGGTCGATGTAATCCTGATGCGCATCACCGATATCTTCCTTGCCTTTCCGAAGCTGGTGCTGGCGCTTGCCTTCGCCGGCGCGCTCGGCGCGGGCATCGAGAATGCGGTCATTGCGATCGCCATCACCTCATGGCCACCCTATGCGCGCCTGGCGCGGGCCGAGACGATGACGGTGCGGCGTTCGGACTATATCGCCGCCGTGCAGCTTATGGGTGCCTCGCCGCTGCGCATCATCTTCCGCCATGTCATGCCGCTCTGCATTTCCTCGGTGATCGTCCGCGTCACGCTCGACATGGCCGGCGTCATCCTAACGGCCGCCGGTCTCGGTTTCCTCGGGCTCGGCGCGCAGCCGCCGCTGCCCGAATGGGGGGTGATGATTGCAAGTGGCTTCAAATACTATCTCGATCAATGGTGGGTGGCGGCCATGCCGGGCATTGCGATCCTCATCGTCAGCCTCGGCTTCAATCTGCTCGGCGACGGCCTGCGCGATGCGCTCGATCCGAAGGAGAGCGGGCAATGACGACACTTTTGACCGTGGAGAACCTCAAAGTTCGCTATCCGACCCGTACTGGCGTCATCGATGCCGTGCGCGGCGTGTCCTTCACGCTCGGCCGCGAGCGTCTTGGCATCGTCGGCGAGAGCGGCTCCGGCAAATCGCAGACCGGCCGCGCCATCATGGGGCTGACGCCGCCGCATGGCCTCGTCACCGCCGACAGGCTCAATTTCAGCGGCATCGACCTCCTATCGATTTCGGCCAGGGAACGCCGCTCGCTGCGCGGCAAGCGCATCGCCATGGTGCTTCAGGACCCGAAATATTCGCTCGACCCGGTCATGACCATCGGCCGACAGATCACTGAGACCCTGCGTACGCATGAGAAGGTGAGCAAGGCCGAGGCGCGGGACCGCGCCATGGCCATGCTGGAAGCCGTGCAGATCCGCGATCCGGGTCGTGTCTACGACCTGCACCCGCACGAGGTTTCGGGCGGCATGGGCCAGCGCGTCATGATCGCCATGATGCTGATCGCCGGACCGGAGCTTTTGATTGCCGATGAGCCGACTTCGGCGCTCGACGTCACCGTCCAGCTTGATGTCCTCAGGATCATGGACAAGCTCGTCTCCGAGCGTGGCATGGGGCTGATTTTCGTCTCGCACGACCTGCGGCTGGTGTCGTCTTTCTGCGACCGGGTGATCGTCATGTATGCAGGTAAGGTCGTGGAAGAACTTAAGGCTTCCGAATTGAACAATGCCCAGCATCCCTATACGCGCGGCCTGCTGAACTGCATGCCCGTCATCGGCGAAAACCGGCATCCGCTGCCGGTGCTCGACCGCAAGCCGGAGTGGGCGGCATGACGACAGCACTCGTAGTTGATGGCCTCAGTGTCGTCTATGACGGTTATTATGCGCTCGATGCCGTCGGCGTCGAGGTCAACAAGGGCGAATCCTTCGGCCTGGTCGGCGAGTCCGGTTCCGGAAAGTCGACGTTGCTGCGCGCCGTTGCCGGTCTTGCGCCCATCACGGACGGCAAGATCCAGGTTGGCGGCGAGCAGCTGAAGGGCGCCAGGCGCAGCAAGGCCTTCTATCGCCAGGTGCAGATGGTGTTCCAGGATCCCTACGGCTCCCTGCATCCGCGCCAGACGATCGACCGGCTGCTGCTGGAGCCTCTGTCGATCCATGGGATCGGCGATGCCGAAACCCGGATCGCGAGAGCGTTGGATGAGGTGGGCCTCGGAACAGGTTTTCGCTTCCGCTATCCGCACCAGCTCTCCGGCGGGCAGCGCCAGCGCGTCGCCATTGCCCGCGCACTGATCGTCGAACCGTCGATCCTGCTGCTCGACGAGCCGACCTCGGCGCTCGATGCTTCGGTGCAGGCCGAAGTTCTGAACCTGCTCGAACAGGTGCGCAAGGACCGCCATCTTACTTTCGTGATGGTGAGCCACGATCTCGGCGTCGTCACCCACATGTGCGAGCGACTGGCCGTCATGCGCAACGGCGCTGTCGTCGAGAGATTGACCGCCAAGGAGCTTTCGGCGGGTGACGTGAAGGAAGATTACACGCGCAATCTGATGATCGCCAGCAAGGGGTTCGTCCGCGGCTAAGCGGGCGGCACCTTGCGCCTTCGCCGCATTAACGAATGGGGCGGTTAAACACGACCAATCGTATAGACTATTGACACCTGCCGCAATTCTGTCATGATCTCGTTAATGGCAGTTAACTTTCGTGATCCCGACGACGGGTCAGACGTTAAGTGGAGGCAGGCATGTTTTTCATGGGTGGCATGACCATGGGCTATCTTCATCCGCCGGTGCCGGCGAAACAGGAAGGTGCACGGTCCGCCTCTCTTTCCGACGAAAACAGCCGCCGTCAGGCCGGATCTGCCGAAGAGCAGACGGCCGATACCAGCGCCATCGAGCGTAGCTTGATTTGGGCCCGCCGCATTCTCTGCTGATTAGGCGTTGCCGATCTTTCGGGTCCTTGACTTCAAATGGTTTAATTTTTCTCGGCTCGCGTTCTGGACGGAAATTCATCTCTACCTAATTGATAGGATATGTATGAATATCCGTCCCGGGTTTGACCTGAGAGACATATAAGAAACGAACGGAGGCGACACATGGCGAATTTGGGTATTTCGAATACGCATGTGAATCAGTTCGATGGTTCCAAGCGCGCTGCGAATACGCGGCAAAAGATTCAAACGGCTGTTCACGTCGTCCTGTTTTCGGCTGCATTCCTCTTTGTCGCGGCCATTGTTTGCGGCATCGTCGTTTAAGGTGGTGCCTTTGGAAGCGGCAGGGAATACTGCCGCTTGTTTGGCCGATTTCTCGGCGACCCCCGGTAAATTCCACTTCGTTTTCCTGGCATCATTTTGCCGCGCAAAGAAATTTGCTCGGCCGATAGAATGTGCCGTGTGAAAACAGTAAACTTCCCCCAACATACGTTCGCGTAAGCGGTTGGCGCGTTGCCATTCGGCGGCTCGGCTGGTCGCCATGCTATTGCGTATTGTCTCTCTTTCCGGAGTGAAGGCGAATCGCTGTGATGGCATGACAGGGAGGATGTGTCTTGGCCCTGCGGGGTTGCCATTAACAGGCAGGTATGGGCTCAGTTCTGCGCAGCTTCGAAAAGCGATGCGCTCCGACAGGAATTTGCGAATCTTTTTATGGGGTTCAGTTTAAGTTCATCTTCTGCGGGATATGGAGGATTCAATATGCCGAACCATGCTGAATTTCCGAAACGGGATGAATCAGCCTAGGGAGAATGCCTCATGACCTTGATCGATTGTCGTTGACCTCTGCGGATCGCTGCCGGAACCATTTGGTCGCGTATCCAGTTTCACGGACACCCTTTTGGAGGATGACGAATAGTCGCCGCAATCTTTAAGAACGCCCCGTGAAAATCTTCGCCTGTATAAGTTTGTTCTAAGCCGTCACTTCGAATTCACCCCCTTCGCCCGCCGGGAAGCGAAGCAAAAGGGTCCAAATGCGTGAATTCTTGCGTCGGGCAGGGCAAAAACGATAAAGGCGACAATGCCACTCACTCTGTTTGGACCCAGAACCCGAATCCATGACATCTCAAAATCTCTCCACCGTTACGCCGCGCGATTCTGATGCCAAGCAGATCGATCATAATGATGCGATCCGCGCCGCCTATTTTTCCAATGAGCAGATAAAGGAATGCGGCGCGGCCTTCGCCCGCAATGGCGCGAAAACCAAGCTGCCAGGCTTTGCGCCCTTTGATTTCTTCGCCCGGCACAAGGAAAACGAGAAAGAGATCCTGCGCGTCTATCGCTCGGCCAATGCCGATGTCGATGCGGGGGAATCGATCACGCCGGCGGCTGAATGGCTGCTCGACAACCACTACATCATCGAAGAGGCCATTCAGGAAGTCCGCCGCGATTTTCCGAAGAAGTTTTATGACCAGCTGCAGACGCTGACCATCGACGGCATGGTTATGCCGCGCACCATGGCGCTTGCCTGGCTCTACGTCGCCCACACGCATAGCACCGTATCCAATCAGGGCCTGCTGGCGCTCGTGGAAGGTTTCCAGTCGGTGGAGATGCTGAAAATCGGCGAGCTTTGGGCCGTTCCCTCGCTGGTGCGGTATATCCTGGTTGAAAACCTTCGCCGCATTTCGAGCCGCGTCGAGCAGAGCCGTATCACCCGCAAGAAGGCGAATGCCGCCGTCGACGAACTGATCCGTCTTAACGACGACGCCAAGGTCGCGGAGTTCCTGAAGACGCTTGAGCCCTATACCTCGGACAATACCTTCGCCACGCAGTTCCTCTACCGTCTGCGCGACGGCTCGCATACGTCGGGCCTCGCCGTCACCTGGCTTGAAAAGCGGCTTGCCGAGGCGGGCACCGACGCCGAAAGCGTCATGATGGCCGAGCATAATCGCCTGTCATCCGGCAATGTGACGATGGGCAACATCATCAAGAGCCTGCGTCTCATCGACGATACCGATTGGTCCGTCTGGGTCGAAGAGGTCAGCGCCGTCGACAAGCTGCTCTGGGACGAGACCGACTACGCCAAGCTCGATCCCGGCTCGCGCAACAGCTATCGCCGCCGTATCGAAAAGCTCGCGCGCCGTTGCGACAAGACCGAAATGGAAATTGCCCAGATCGCCATGGCGATGACCGAAGCCGCCAAGGCATCGGGCGAAGGGCAGGCACGTGAGCCGAATATCGGCGACTTCATCATGGGCCAGCAGACGCAGAAGCTGGAAAAGGCAATCGGCTATCGTGTGCCCCTTTCGGTGAGTTTCGTGCGTCAGTGGCGCAAGCTCAATTGGCTGTCGATCGCGGCGCCGGTGCTGTTCCTGACCGTCGTGGCCCTCGGTATCGTCGGCTATTTCATGCTGCATGCCGGCATGGGGTGGGCCGAGACTATCCTCTTGCTGCTGATGTTCTCGCTGCCGGCATCGGAAGGCGCCACCGGCCTCTTCAATTTCTTCGTCACCATGTATCTGACGCCGGCGCGTCTGGTCGGTTACGAATTCAAGGAAGGCATTCCGCAAGAGGCCCGTACGCTGGTCGTCGTGCCGACGCTGATCGGCAACCGCGACAGTGTCGACGAGCTCGTGCGCAATCTCGAGGTCCATTATCTCGCCAATCCGCGCGGCGAAGTCTATTACGCGCTGCTCAGCGACTGGCCTGACAGCCAGGAGGAAGAGAGCGAGCGCGATCTGGAAATCCTCGATTATGCCCGCCGCGAAGTCGCCAATCTCGCTGCCCGCTATGACGAGGATGGTGTCCAGCGCTTCTATCTGCTGCATCGCCGCCGCCTCTACAATCCGTCCGAAGGCGCCTGGATGGGCTGGGAGCGCAAGCGCGGCAAGCTGCACGAGCTGAACATGCTGCTGCGCGGCGACCGCGATACCACTTTCCTGCCCGGCGCCAATATCGTGCCGAAGGACGTTCAGTATGTCATGACGCTCGATTCCGATACGCGCCTGGTGCGCGATACGGTGACGAAGCTCGTCGGAAAGCTGCATCACCCGATCAATCGTCCGGTTTTTGATCCCGAGAGCAAGCGCGTCGTGCGCGGCTACGGCGTGCTGCAGCCGCGCGTTACTCCGTCCTTGACCACCGGCAAGGATGCGTCGGTCTTCCAGCGCGTCTTCTCGGTCAACCGCGGTCTCGACCCATACGTCTTCGCCGTTTCCGACGTCTATCAGGATCTGGTGGAAGAAGGCACCTTCACCGGCAAGGGCCTCTATCATGTCGATGCCTTCGAAGCGTCGCTAAAAGGCAAGATCGACGAAAACGCCGTCCTCAGCCACGATCTGCTCGAAGGCTCGATGGCGCGCTGCGCCCTCGTCACCGACTGCGAGCTGGTCGAAGATTTCCCGATCCGCTACGAAGTCGAGGTCTCGCGCCAGCATCGCTGGGCGCGTGGTGACTGGCAGCTGCTTCCCTATCTCTTCAACCCCAAGCGCGGCGTCACCGGCCTCGGCCGCTGGAAGATGATGGACAATCTGCGTCGCTCGCTGACGCCGATCGCCTGGTTCTTCGCCTCCGTGCTCGGTTGGTACTTCATGGAGCCGCTGGCGGCGCTCATCTGGCAAATCCTGCTGATCTTCTGCCTGTTCGTCGCCCCGACGCTGTCGCTCATCAACGGCATCATTCCGCGCAGCAGCGATATCGTCGCCCGCGCCCATCTCTATACGGTCTGGTCGGATATCCGCGCCGCCAATGCACAGGTCGCATTGCGTATCGTCTTCATCGCCGATGGCGCCTGCGTCATGGCCGATGCCATCGGCCGTTCGCTTTATCGTGCCTTCGTCAGCCGCAAGCTGATGCTGCAATGGCGAACCGCAGCAAGCGCCCAGGCCGCGGCACAGACGACGATCCTCGGCCATTACCGCGTCATGTGGCATGCGCCAGTGCTTGCGCTGCTGGCACTTGCCTTCGCGTCGCTTTCCGGCAACAACGCCTTCTTCGTCGGCATTCCCTTTGCACTGCTCTGGGTCCTGTCGCCGGCGATCGCCTGGTATGTCAGCCAGTCGGCCGAGACCGAAGATCGGCTGGAAGTGCCGGAAAGCGTTTCGTTCGAACTGCGCAAGATCGCGCGGCGCACCTGGCGCTATTTCGAAACTTTCGTCGTCGAACAGCAAAACCATCTGCCGCCTGATAACGTGCAGCAGACGCCGAATGCCGTCGTGGCATCTCGGACGTCGCCGACCAATATCGGTGTCTACCTTCTGTCGGTCATCTCGGCGCGCCATTTCGGCTGGACCTCCTTCGAGGAAACCATCGATCGCATGGAAAAGACCATGGCGACCGTGGCGAAGCTCGAAAAGTTCCGCGGGCACCTGTGCAACTGGTATCATACCGACACGCTGAAGCCGATGGGCGCGCGCTACATCTCGGCTGTCGACAGCGGCAATTTCGCCGGCCATCTGATCGCTGTCTCGTCCGCTTGCCGCATCTGGGCGGAAGCGCCATCAGCGCATATGCAGGGCAATCTCGACGGTATCGGCGACGTCGCCGGCATTCTCGCCGAAACCCTTGCCGAGCTTCCGGATGACCGCAAGACGGTGCGCCCGCTGCGTCGCCGCCTGGAAGAGCGCATCGGCGGCTTCCAGAACGCGCTTGCTGCCGTCAAGCGCGAGCATGAATTCGCCTCGATCCGCGTCATCAACCTGTCGGTTCTGGCGCAGGACATCCAGAAGCTTGCGGCAAACCTCGACCATGAGGTGAAGTCGACCCAGAGCGGCGAGGTGCTCACCTGGTCGCAGTCGCTGGTCAAGGTCTGCGAGGGCCATATCGCCGACAGCATCTTCGATCTCGCCAATGTGGATTCGCTGCGCCAGCGTCTGGCGAAGTTGCGTGACCAGATGCGCGAACTCGCCTTCGGCATGGAATACGCCTTCCTCTATCGTCCGGAACGGCGCCTGCTTTCCATCGGCTTCCGCGTCGAAACCAATGAGCTCGATGCCGCCTGCTACGACCTTCTGGCCTCCGAAGCACGCCTCACCAGCCTTTTCGCCATCGCCAAGGGCGATTTGCCGACGGAGCACTGGTATCGCCTCGGCCGCCAGGTCGTGCCTGTCGGTTCGCGTGGTGCGTTGGTCTCCTGGTCCGGCTCGATGTTCGAATATCTGATGCCGCCGCTCGTCATGCAGGAGCGCCAGGGCGGTATCCTCAACCAGACGAATAATCTGGTCGTGCAGGAGCAGATGAACTACGCCAAGCGCCTTGGCTCCGATATCCCCTGGGGTATTTCGGAAGCGGCCTTCAACGCCCGCGACCACTATATGCACTACCAGTACACCAATTTCGGCGTGCCTTCGCTCGGCCTCAAGCGCGGCCTCGGCCAGAACGCCGTCATCGCGCCTTATGCCTCGATCCTCGCCAGCCAGTATCGCCCGGCTGCGGCGCTCGAAAACCTGCAGAAATTGCGCAAGGTGGGCGCGCTCGGCATCTACGGCTTCCATGATGCCGTCGATTTCACGCCGACCCGCGTTCCCGAAGGCAAGAAGTGCGCGGTGGTCTACAACTACTATGCACACCATCACGGCATGTCGATCGCCGCGATCGCCAACGTCGCCTTCAACGGCCGCCTGCGCGAGCTCTTCCATGCCGATCCGGTGATCGAAGCGGCCGAACTGCTACTGCAGGAAAAAGCGCCGCGCGATATTCCGGTCATGGCCGCCAAGCATGAGAGCGACCAGCCGGCCAATATCCAGGAAGACATGCTGCGTCCGGAAATCCGCAAGATCGCCGATCCGGCGTCGCAGGATCGCGAGCTCGCCTTCCTTTCCAACGGTCATTATTCGGTCATGCTGACCGCGACCGGCGCGGGCTATTCGCGCTGGAACGGCCTGAGCGTCTCGCGCTGGCGCGCCGATCCGACGGAAGACCGCTGGGGCACCTTCATCTTCCTGCGCGATACCGCCTCCGGCCAATGGTGGTCGGCGACCGCGGAACCGCGCAGCATCGAAGGGGAAAAGGCCAAGGTCGCCTTCAGCGATGAAAAGGTCGAATACAACAAGACGGTCGGCGATCTCACCAGTGATGTGGAGTGCATCGTTGCCACCGAGCATGATGCCGAAGGCCGCCGTGTGACGCTGCTCAACATGGGCACGGAGGACCGCTTCATCGAAGTGACCTCCTATCTGGAGCCGGCCCTTGCGAGTGACGACGTCGATTCCGGTCACCCGGTCTTCACGCGCATGTTCGTGCGCACCGAGATCGGCAACAGCGGCGACGTGATCCGCGCCGAGCGCAACAAGCGCGACTACAACGAGCAGGATATATCGGTCGCCCATCTGGTCGTCGACAATGCAGGCTCGGAGCGTCCGACCGAATTCGAAACCGATCGACGCAAATTCCTCGGCCGCGGCCGCACGATTTCCGAAGCCGCGGCCTTCGATCCCGGCGCGACGCTCTCCGGCACGGACGGCTTCACCATGGATGCCTGCCTGTCGCTGCGTCGCGTCGTGCGCGTTCCCGCCGGCAAGAAGGTCAGCATCATCTTCTGGACCATTGCCGCGCCGAACCGCGAGGAAGTCGACAAGGCCGTCGAGCGCTACCGCAATCCCGACACCTTCGGCATCGAGCTGACGCAGGCGTGGACCCGCACGCAGATGCAGATGCGCCATGTCGGCGTTACCTCGCAGCAGGCGGCCGCCTTCCAGAAGCTCGCCCGCTATCTGGTCTATCCGGACATGCACCTGCGCGCCGACGGCGCCACCGTGCAGGCCGGCCTGCATTCGCAGTCCGCGCTCTGGCCGGTGACGATCTCGGGCGATTTCCCGATCTTCACCCTGCGCATCAACGACGATATCGACCTCGAAATCGCCCGGGAAGCGCTGATGGCGGCGGAATATCTGCGTTCACGCGGCATCAGCGCCGATCTGGTGATCGTCAACGAGCGCGCTGTCGAGCAGGCTCAGGACATGCAGCGCGAGCTGGACAAGCTCGTCGAGCACGTCCGTCACAACCAGGGCGACGGTCTCAGGCAGAACATCTTCTCGGTTCGCAAGGACCAGATCGAAAACGAGACCTACCAGGAGATCCTTGCCGCATCGCGGGTGATCTTCCATGCCCGCAACGGCAAGCTCGTCGATCAGATCGCGCGCGCGGCGACGCTTTTTGCCTCGACCCAGTCCGATGAAACGACGCCGGTCAATCGTCTCTCCGTACCGGTCACGCCACAGGATTCCGTTTTTGCGGCCGAGCCTATCGAGGCGCAGGACGATCTCGATTTCTGGAACGGTTACGGCGGCTTCGCCAAGGACGGTCGCGAATATGTCGTGCGTCTGCCGGGCGGTCAGTCGACGCCGCATCCGTGGATCAACGTCATCTCGAACGAGCGCTTCGGCTTCCACGTTCCCGCCGAAGGCGGCGGCTTCACCTGGAGCCACAATTCGCGCGACTATCAGCTGACGCCCTGGACCAACGACATGGTCATCAACCGTCCGGGCGAGGCGCTCTACGTCGCCGACCTCGATAGCAGTAAGGTCATGACGCCCTATGCCGGCCTGTCGCGCAATGCGAAGGTCCGTTTCGAGGCGCGTCACGGTCTCGGCTACTCCGTCTTCTCAAGCGAAGACGATGGCGTGGCGCTGGAGCTAACGCAGACCGTCGATCGCGAGCGCCCGGTCAAGCTCTTCCGTCTGCGGCTCAGCAACAAGGGCGCCGGCAGCCGGCGGCTGCGGATCTACAATTATGCGGAATGGGTGCTCGGCACCAATCAGAACAAGACCAGGCCCTTCATCCTGTCGACACTGGATGAGGAGACGGGTGCGTTGTTTGCCAACAACGCCTACAGCATCGATTACTTCAAGCGGACCGCCTTCATGGCGGCGAGCGAGACGCATTCGAGCTTCTCGGCAAGCCGCCGCGAGTTCATCGGCCGCCATGGCACGATCCAGATGCCGGAAGCCGTCGTGACGGCTGCCGCGCTCTCGAACTCGACCGATCTCGACGGCGATCCCTGCGGCGCTCTGGCCTTCGATGTGACCATCGCCCCCGGCGAGCAGAAGGAAATCTGCTTCTATATGGGCGATACGGCGACCGTCGAGGAAGCCCGCGCGCTGGTTTCGGAAATCCGCAAGGCCGATTTCGAGGCCGTGCTTTCGGCAGGTCGGGAGTTCTGGGACGGCTTCACCGGCCATGTGAAGATCTCGACGCCGGACAAGGCGATGAACAACATGATCAATGCCTGGCTGCCCTATCAGAGTCTCGGCTGCCGTATCATGTCGCGTACCGCCTTCTACCAGTCGTCGGGTGCCTTCGGCTTCCGCGACCAGCTGCAGGATACGCTGGCATTCCTGGTGCATAGGCCGGAGCTTGCCCGCAACCAGATCCTCAATGCGGCCCAGCGTCAGTTCCGCGAAGGCGACGTGCAGCATTGGTGGCTGCCGGGCAGCGGCGCCGGTGTGCGTACGCATATCTCGGACGACGTCGTCTGGCTTGCCTATGCCATCGACCAGTACTGCACGGTAACGGGCGACAAGTCGCTCCTCGATGAGGAACTTGCCTTCGTCGAAGGTGCGGCGCTGATGCCCGGCACGCATGACGTCTTCTACCAGCCGACCGTGTCGCAGGACAAAGTCAGCGTCTACGAGCATGCGGCTCTGGCTCTCGATCTCGCGATCAAGCGCAAGGGCGGTAATGGCCTGCCGCTGATCCTCGGCGGCGACTGGAACGACGGCATGAACCGCGTCGGCATCCAGGGTCGCGGCGAAAGCGTCTGGCTTGGCTGGTTCCTTGCCGGCATGCTAACCGCATTCCTGCCCTATGCCGAAGCACGCGGCGACAAGGATCGCGTCAAGCGCTGGTCCGACCATCTGCCGGAACTGCGCAAGGCGTTGGAATCGGCGGGCTGGGACGGCGGTCATTATCGCCGCGGCTATTTCGACGATGGCAGCCCGCTCGGCTCTAGCGAGAATTTCGAGTGCCAGATCGATTCGATCGCGCAGTCCTGGAACATTCTCTCCGGCGAAGGCGACAGGGCGCGCGGCGAGAAGGCGATGAATGCTGTGCTCGACAAGCTGGTGGACGATGAAAACCGTATCATCCGGCTGTTCACGCCGCCCTTCGCCAAGTCGGCGCGCGATCCGGGCTACATCAAGTCCTATCCGCCCGGTGTGCGCGAAAATGGCGGCCAGTACACTCACGCGGCCACCTGGGTGGTCATGGCGCTGGCAGAAATGAATCGCGGCGACGATGCCTGGCATTGCTTCGACATGCTAAACCCGATCAACCATGCACGCGATCGTGATCAGGCCGATACCTATCGTGTAGAGCCCTATGTGGTCGCTGCTGATATCTACGGCGAAGGACAGTTGACGGGCCGTGGCGGCTGGACCTGGTATACGGGATCCGCCGGCTGGCTCTATCGCGTCGCTGTCGAAGGCATTCTCGGCATCCGGGTGAAAAACGGACGACTTTTCGTCAAGCCGGCATTGCCTTCGAACTGGGATGGTTTTGCGGCAGATATCGAACTGCCGAGCGGAAATTACCGTATTTCCGTCTCAAAAGCGCCCGATGCGACGGGATACTCGGTCACTATCAATGACAGGGCGGTCGCCCATCCCGAAGAGGGCTTTCCGATCGGACAGTAGCGTTTCTGCACTGCTTCGCTTCGACGATCGGGGCCAAAGGGGGAACTCTTTGGCCCCGATTGCATTTGAGTGTCGGAACAGGAGAGTTTGATGAATTCGAGGGCGCAGATGAGCCTGGCACCGGCGCAACGGGTGAGCGTGCCGAAGCCGGTCTCGCAGAGGGATACCCGACTGGATGTTCTCAGAGCCCTGGCTCTGATCATGATCTTCATCAACCATGTGCCGGGGCAGATCTTCGAGGATTTGACCTCCAAGAATTTCGGCTTCTCCGATGGCGCCGAAGCCTTTGTGCTGATTTCCGGCATGTCGGTCGGCCTTGCCTATGGAACGAGATTTCTTCCGGGTAATCGGCTGAAGATGGCATGGAAGGCGATCAAGCGGGCCTTCACGCTTTATACGGCGCATATGATCACGACCTTCGTGACGCTGGTGCTCTTCATCTCCGGCGCGTGGATTTTCCACCAGAAGGGCCTGCTTTGCGAAGTGAATATCCTGGCTCTGCTGATGGATCCGGCGCGCGGCATTCCCGCGCTACTGACGCTCGGACATCAGATCGGCTACAACAATATTCTTCCGATGTACGGCGCCCTGTTCCTCATGTTGCCGCTGATCATGCTGCTGGAGGCGAGGAGCCCCCTGCTTCTGCTCGCTATTTCGGTCGGCGTCTGGCTGGTATCCGGCATCTATTACATCGCGCCGCACACGACGCTACTTGATGGTTTCTGGTTCCTCAATCCGCTATCCTGGCAGCTGCTTTTCGTTATCGGCTTCATTGCCAGCATGCATGTCAAGCGCGGCGGGAAAATCCCCGCCCATCCGGTTCTGATCGCGCTCGCCTGTGCCTATGTGCTCGTGTCCTTCATCTGGGTGACCGACAAGCTATGGATACTCGGCGACTACCTCGCCATGCTCGGCCTGCCGACCGTCGTCACCGGCTTCGACAAGACCTTCCTGTCGCTGCCGCGGCTGCTGCATGTTCTGGCGCTCGCCTATCTGATCGTCAGTATCCCCGCCATTTCGGCGTTCCTGCGCCGTTCGACGAACCACCCGCTGACGATCCTCGGGCGGCATTCGCTGAACATCTTCGTTGCGGGCACCATCCTCGCCATGGCCGGCCAGGTTCTTCTCTACGTGACCAACAAGAGCCCCGTCGTCGGTGCCATCTATGTCGTCTTCGGCATCACCGCACAATTCCTCTATGCCTACCATCTCGAGCATAAGAGGCTTCAGCTTGCTGGCCAGAGCACGGCGAAAGCACCGGCGAGGCCGGTCGCCATGCCTGCTCATTTCGTGAAGCGTCACTGAGGGCTCAGCCGCGCCGCGTGCCTGCGCGGGTCGGTCTATCGATCTTTCCGCAGTCGCCGAGGGAGCGGCGGCTCGATTAACTGGATCGGCACTGACAATTGGATGGGCCTGCTTAAGCTTCGGGTGCAAGTTCTGATCCGATACCGAACGGGGCCGGCCCTAACTCCAGTCGGCATTCGTCCGTATTGACCTCCGATCAGAAAACGGAAAGACCCGGTTTTCCCGCCGGGCCTTTCTTCGTGTTTGATGGCTGTGTTTTCCGGAGTTGGGTTTGTTGCAGGCAAAGCCCCTTGCCCTAGCTCTCTCCCATTGAAAAGGGGTTATCGCACAGGCGGGACGAGCACCGGAAATTTCTGGTTTAGGCAGCGATTCAACTGATTTTAGGGACAAAGCCAATTCCGAACCCAAACAACCGACCAATCTTTTCTAAGGTTTCAAGCGTGGGGTTTGCCATACCTGATTCAATCTCGGCAACTTGGCGCCTTGTAAGTGACAGGGTTTTGGCGAATTCCTCTTGGGTCATTCCGAACCCTTTTCGTATCTCCATCACAGCATCCGGCAACCTAAGGTCCCCGTGTCGAGCACGCTCCGCCAGCCTTCGTCTGTTTTCAAGAATTTCTTCCTTCGTAGGCTTCTTCCATCGAGCCATTTAACATTCCTCTGGCATCACTGGCATGCCGCCATAACGCTATCCGCGATTTCCTTACAGCGCCCCATTGCACGCTCTAACACTTCTGGAGATGCCCCCATGCGCTTCGCCAGCTCTGGTGCGCGCTGTAGATGTTGTGCAAATGCACTGATCGAAGCCTTTAGAAGTTCCTGCTCGGCAGGAACGGGCATCAGTTCAGTGCAAATGCGTTTCCAATCCGGAAGATGGTCGCGACCACCGTCGCGCATCATGGCCCATCGGGTGGAACGGACAATCCCCTCCTTGGCGAGCCGCATAGGAGCGAAGTCAAAGAGTGGAGACAGGCGGATCGTGCCGTCCTGATGCTTGCTGAGTGCTGAATTCCGGCCGTGATTGTCGGGATTGCCGAGCGCTAGGTTAGCGATGTCGCGCTTCAGGTATTCGACTATGTCCGTGAAGGGATCGGCTGAATATTGACGCAGAACTTCGATATAGGCCTCATGCGTGCCGACATGGCCGAAATCGGCGACTCCAACCGCTGAAACCAGGCTTTCCTGTCCCAGTCGGCTCGTTCCCCCGCCTTCCATTTTCCTCCGATCGAAACGGGGAATGATCAAGACGCCTTCGGCGTAAGTCGAGGGTTCGCTGACGTTCAGACCGATCCCTTGGGCGATCCGCGAATAGAGGGCTTCGCCTTCGAGAATTAGGCGGTCCACGGGCTCGTTGCTGCGTACCAGCTTGACGATGACATGGCGCACGGCCTCATCATCGGTTACGAAACTATCAGGATAATAGAGCCCATCTTTCGCCTTGGTCATCGAGACCTTCGGCCATTCGCCTTGCAGGCCGCTTGAGCCAGAGGCGAGCATTCCAAAACGATCAGCGACTTCCATGAAACGATCTGAGCGCTCAAGAATCTCTGCTTCTGTAACGCCTTGACGCTCAACACCTCGCAATCTTTCCGTTTCGGCTTCAGCCGCTTCCTTGATGCGGATGTTGCCAATGCCACCTGTAGCTGATCGCAGAAGCAGCTGGAGATCGGAAGCGCGCGAGCCTTCCGCGAGCCCGAGGTGTTCGGCAAGCTTTCGCCTTGCATGTCCCTGGGGCATAAGATCCAAGAGGAAGGGCGGCCAGCTACGACTATATCGATTTTCGAGATCTACGGGATAACGGACCGACAAGGCGCGATGATCATGAACTGTCTTTCCGGCTGCAAATTCCGCCGATGCCATTGTAACAAAGTAGTCAAGATCGTAATCGACGATGGACGCGCCCTGAAAGCCGGCGTCGTCGTCCTTTAGCTCTAGAGTCGCAGCATAATGCCACTCACGATTAAAATGGGTTTGGAGCGTCAGGCGCATTTAATGACCCTTTCAATGGATCAATTAACGCATCTTTTTTATTTATTCAACCCATTAAAGTGGGTTGAATAATTTTTGTCAGAATTGCCAACTACCAAAAGGCGGCCGACGTTTATCGCGCGCCAGTGTTCCTACCGACAACATTCCAAAGTTGCCGTGAGCCGGGCGGAAGCTGCGGCCATGCCTTGCGTTTCACCAAGAACGTTTGGTGACTGGGTTCGTCGTGGCCTGATGCCGAAGGGTATCAAGATCGGGTCCTTGCCGCGCTGGATGTGGGAGAGATCAAGACCGCATGGCGCGCAGTTGTCGAAGGGAAAATGCTAGATGAAGAGGACGATGGCGAAACCCGTTCGACCGGATCGTCACCTATGGTGCTCGACAGCGCAATGAGCGGCACAGCGTTCCGAGCCTGTGTCGAACAGGTTCTTATGCCAACACTGAGACCCGGCGACACTATCGTGATGGGCAACCTGCCTACGCACAAAGCCGAAGGCGTGCGGCAGGCTATTGAAGTGCCGGTCGCCAGCTACTCTACCACCCCACCCAATAGCCCGGACTTTAAGCCCATCGAAAAGGCCTTCACCAAGCTTAGCGCTCCTCCGAGCAAGAGCAAAGCGCACAGTCGAAGCTCTGTGGGACGCAATCGGCGAGATCGTCGCGCTTTTCAAACTCCAAGAATGCGCCAACTACTTCACGGCGTGCGGATATGACCCCAAGCAAAATCGGCGCGCTCTAGGCAGCAAAAAGCCGGAAGAGCATCGCTCTCCCGGCTTCGATCTTGAGGCCCTTGCGAAGATCAGGCGGCTTCGGTTTCCGTCGTGTGTGCCTTGCGGACTTCCTCGTCCGTCAGGATGCCGCTGGCACGCAGCAGAGCGGCAAAGCGACCATTGCTCTGGCTGAGCTCGTTGAAGCTGCCATTTTCGATGATGCGGCCGTTGTCCAGGAAGAGGACCATGTCGGCCTCGCGAACCGTCGACAGGCGGTGCGCAATGATGAAGGTCGTGCGGTTCTGGCGCAGGTTGTCGATCGCCGTCTTGACCCGGTTTTCGGTTTCGACGTCGAGCGCACTTGTCGCTTCATCGAGCACGAGGATCGGCGCATCCTTGAGGATGGCGCGGGCGATCGCTATACGCTGACGTTCACCACCCGAGAGCTTGTTGCCACGCTCGCCGACGCGGGTATCGTAGCCGCTTTCGCGGGTTTCGATAAAATCGTTGGCGGCGGCGGCCTGGGCTGCGCGGATCATTTCCTCCTGCGTCGCACCTTCGCGGCCGAGACGGATGTTGTCGCTGATCGAGCGGTTCAGCAGGCCTGCATCCTGGAACACGGTGGCGATGAAGCGGCGGAGCGACTTGCGGGTCACCTTGGTGATGTCGTGACCGTCGACGAGGATCTGGCCGCTCTGCGGATCGAAGACACGCTGCAGCAGGTTGACGAGCGTCGTCTTGCCGGCGCCGGTCGGGCCGACGATGGCGACGGTCTGGCCAGCCTTCACCTTGAAGGAGATGTCGTGCAGGCCCTGCGACGAGTTGGCGAAGCCGAAGGAGACATCGCGGAATTCCACTTCGCCCTTGACGTCCTTGATTTCGGCAAGGCCGGCCGGCTCTTCGCGGTCGCGAACCGAATCTTCCAGCGTGTAGAAGTCTTCGAGCTTGGCACGGGCTTCGAAAATCTGGTTGGCGAAGTTGCGCAGCTGCTCCAGGCGGCCGATCAGCACGTTGGCAAAGGCGATGAAGGTGATGAGCGCGCCGAGGCTCAGGCTGCCATCCTGTACGAGGACGGTACCGATCATCAGGATCGCCATCATGGCAACGGTCGAGGCCGTGCGGTTCAATGCGCCGGCAAGTGCCCACCAGTCGAGGACCGGATACTGAGCTTGCAGGAGGCGTTCGGTGAACGACTTCAGCGCCTTCGTTTCAGCTTCGATGCGGTTGTAACTATGCAGCACCGACACGTTGCTGATCGAGTCGCTCACATGCGAGAAGACGGTATTGTAGTGGCTTTCGACCGAGGTCTGGCCATCCTTCGTGCGGCTCATGACCAGACGGCCTATGAACCAGTAGAAGACGCCGAGCAGGACGAGGACTGCGGACAGGCGCAAGTCCATGGCCATGGCCGTCGGGATCATGATGACGAGCGCGACGGCGGTCGTGAGGTGGTTGCGCATGAATTCGAGCCACAGGCCGAACAGCGCTTCGCAGGCGCGCAGCAGCGTGTTCAGCGCGCTCGCCGTGCCGCGCTGGCTATGCCAGGAAAGCGGCATCGAGATGATGCGGCCGAATGCTTCGGTGAGCAGGGAGGCGCGGCGGCCATGGGCAAGGCGATCGGCCTCGCGGGACACCACGATGAAGGCGACAGCACTGAAGACGGCGAAGCCCGCCCACAGCATCATGGTCGGCGTGACGGCTTCCTTCTTGGCAATGGCGTCAAAGATGCGGCCGAACAGAACCGGTTCGTAGATGGTGGTCATCGCAAGCGCGATGTTTGCGATCACGACCATCCATACGCGGTATCGATACGCGCCAAGATACTTCAGGGCTCTTGCATAGACTTTGAACAGTGACACGTCAGGCACCCTCTGTGCATCAGCAAAACTCGGAATGCTGTGACACTACAGATCGGTACCTGAACCGGCGATTAACGGAATCTGAAGCTGTTTTTTAAGGGGAATTTCTCGCGTTAGACGCGTTGCCGCGGAAAGTGGTGCTATCGTTCGCCGCAGAAATATGACAGTTTGGGAATGAATCCACCGCCGCGTTCACCGTTACCTTTAAGTCACGCAAAGGACGGCTATTCAGGGTTGAACGGCAAAAAAATCGCCAAAGGCGTTCAATTTTGCGTCGGCCTGAGTATGTTGCCGCCGATTAAGCTCGGCTATGGGACCGGGTGAGCAAGATGGCAAGCTCGTCAGGCGATCATTCGGGCTGCGAGGCCAAGGGGTAACCGTGAATATCCATTCGCTAATACAATTGCTTGTCCTGATCGAGGAATCCAAGCTCGCGGAGGACGTCGTGGCCGAGCTCGAGCTCGCGCTTCGCTCCTATAAGTTCGATTTCTATGGCGTCTTGAAGCGGGCGCGGCCGAATGTCGATGTTGCGCATTTCATGCTGGCGGGTCGCTGGCCCGATCAGTGGCCGCTGACTTATGTCCGCAAGAGGTACATGCTCGTCGATCCGGTCGCGCGCTATGCGGCCCAGGCGCAACGCCCTTTCCGCTGGAGCGATGCCGTAGCGGCGCTGAAGAAGGACCCGCTGCGGCGGCGCATGGAGCAGATGATGGCTGACGCCCGCGCCAACGGGCTTGCCGACGGCTATCTCTTCCCGATCCATGGTCGCAACGGCCTGCTGGGAAGCATGACGATCGGCGGCGAGTCGGTCGATCTCTCTCCAACCGAGATTTCCGTTTTCGATGCGGTCGCCAAAAAGGTCTTCTGGCGACTTCTGGAGTTTCGAGACGAGGCCCAATACCTTGAGAGAGCGGGAGCGGCCGAGCTGAAACTGACCAAGCGTGAGATGGAAGTGCTCAGCCATCTGGCCGACGGCATGACCTCGATCGAGATCAGCCGGCTGCTGAAGATTTCCAATCATACCGTCGACTGGTACATGAACAGTATCCAGGACAAGCTGAAGGCCAGAAATCGGCAGCATATCGTGGCAATCGCCTTCAGAAACGGACTTATTCCATAAAGGCAACTATTTTGATGCCGGATGTCGCAGGAGAAATTGAACTTCCTGTGACAAGAAGTTAAGAATTCTCTTCGCGGGTGCAGCATTGCCCGTTTCGATGCCGTGAGGAGACAGCATTGCCCATTTCCAAGATCCTGGTTGCCAACCGTTCCGAAATCGCCATCCGCGTATTCCGCGCCGCCAACGAACTTGGCATAAAAACGGTGGCCATCTGGGCCGAGGAAGATAAACTCGCACTGCATCGCTTCAAGGCGGACGAGAGCTATCAGGTGGGTCGCGGTCCACATCTTGCCCGTGACCTCGGGCCGATCGAGAGCTATCTGTCGATCGAGGAAGTCATACGCGTCGCCAAGCTCTCCGGCGCCGATGCCATCCACCCCGGCTATGGCCTGCTGTCGGAAAGCCCCGAATTCGTCGATGCCTGCGATGCCGCCGGCATCATCTTCATCGGGCCTCGCGCCGATACGATGCGCCAGCTCGGCAACAAGGTTGCTGCGCGTAATCTGGCAATTTCGGTCGGCGTGCCTGTCGTGCCGGCAACCGATCCCTTGCCTGACGACATGGTGGAAGTCGCCAAGATGGCGGCTGAAATCGGTTATCCGGTCATGCTCAAGGCCTCTTGGGGCGGCGGTGGCCGCGGCATGCGTGTCATCCGCTCCGAGGCGGACCTTGCCAAGGAAGTGACGGAAGCCAAGCGCGAGGCGAAGGCCGCCTTCGGCAAGGATGAGGTCTATCTCGAAAAGCTCGTCGAGCGCGCCCGCCACGTCGAAAGCCAAATCCTCGGCGACACGCACGGCAACGTCGTGCATCTGTTCGAGCGCGACTGTTCGGTGCAGCGCCGCAACCAGAAGGTCGTCGAACGCGCGCCGGCCCCCTATCTCACGGAAGCGCAGCGCCAGGAGCTGGCCGCCTATTCGCTGAAGATCGCCAATGCGACGAATTATGTCGGCGCTGGCACCGTCGAATATCTGATGGATGCCGACACAGGCAAATTCTACTTCATCGAAGTCAATCCGCGCATCCAGGTCGAGCACACGGTGACCGAAGTCGTCACCGGCATCGATATCGTCAAGGCGCAGATCCATATTCTCGACGGTTTCGCCATCGGCACGCCGGAATCGGGTGTTCCACGCCAGGAAGACATTCGCCTCAACGGCCATGCCCTGCAGTGCCGCGTGACGACGGAAGATCCGGAACATAACTTCATTCCGGATTACGGCCGCATCACTGCCTATCGCTCGGCATCCGGCTTTGGTATCCGTCTTGACGGCGGTACCTCCTATACCGGTGCGATCATTACCCGTTATTACGACCCGTTGCTGGTAAAGGTGACGGCCTGGGCGCCGAACCCGCAGGAGGCGATCGCCCGCATGGACCGCGCGCTGCGCGAATTCCGCATCCGCGGCGTGGCGACGAACCTCACCTTCCTCGAAGCGATCATCACGCATCCGAAATTCCGCGACAACAGCTATACGACGCGCTTCATCGACACGACGCCGGAGCTGTTCCAGCAGGTCAAGCGCCAGGATCGCGCCACCAAGCTTTTGACCTATCTCGCTGACGTCACCGTCAACGGTCACCCGGAAACGCGCGGTCGTCCGGTACCTTCACCCAAGGTGGCGCAGCCTGTGCTGCCCTATATCGACGGCAATATCGCCGACGGCACCAAGCAGTTGCTGGACAAGCTCGGTCCGCAGAAATTCGCCGAATGGATGCGCGATGAAAAGCGCGTGCTGATGACCGACACGACGATGCGCGACGGCCACCAGTCGCTGCTTGCGACCCGCATGCGCACCTATGACATCGCCAGCGTCGCCGGCACCTATGCGCGCGCTTTGCCGCAGCTCTTGTCGCTCGAATGCTGGGGCGGCGCCACCTTCGATGTTTCCATGCGCTTCCTCACGGAAGACCCGTGGGAGCGTCTGTCGCTGATCCGTGAGGGTGCGCCGAACCTGCTGCTGCAGATGCTTTTGCGCGGCGCCAATGGCGTCGGCTATACGAATTATCCCGACAATGTCGTGAAGTATTTCGTTCGCCAGGCGGCCAAGGGCGGCGTCGATCTCTTCCGCGTCTTCGACTGCCTGAACTGGGTCGAGAACATGCGCGTGTCGATGGATGCCGTTGCGGAGGAGAACAAGCTCTGCGAGGCGGCGATCTGCTACACCGGCGATATCCTCAATTCCGCGCGGCCGAAATACGATCTGAAATATTACACGGATCTCGCTGTCGAGCTGGAAAAGGCCGGCGCCCATATCATCGCGCTGAAGGATATGGCGGGCTTGCTGAAGCCGGCTGCGGCCAAGGTGCTGTTCAAGGCGCTGCGCGAGGCGACCGGTCTGCCGATCCACTTCCACACGCATGATACGTCGGGTATTGCGGCTGCGACGGTGCTCGCTGCGGTCGATGCCGGCGTCGATGCCGTCGATGCGGCGATGGATGCGCTGTCCGGCAATACCTCGCAGCCCTGCCTCGGCTCGATCGTCGAGGCGCTGAAAGGTTCCGACCGCGATCCGGGCCTCGATCCCGAATGGATCCGCCGCATCTCTTTCTACTGGGAAGCCGTGCGCCATCAGTACGCCGCCTTCGAAAGCGATCTCAAGGGACCGGCTTCGGAAGTCTATCTGCACGAAATGCCAGGTGGTCAGTTCACCAACCTCAAGGAACAAGCCCGCTCGCTCGGTCTCGAGACCCGCTGGCACAAGGTGGCGCAGGCCTATGCCGATGCCAACCAGATGTTCGGCGATATTGTCAAGGTGACGCCGTCCTCCAAGGTCGTCGGCGACATGGCGCTGATGATGGTGAGCCAGGACCTGACGGTCGCCGATGTCGAGAACCCAGCGAAGGATATCGCCTTCCCGGATTCGGTCGTTTCCATGCTCAAGGGCGATCTCGGCCAGCCGCCGTCCGGATGGCCGCAAGCGCTGCAGAAGAAGGCGCTGAAGGGCGATAAGCCCTATACGGTCCGTCCCGGTTCGCTGCTTGCCGAAGCCGATCTCGATGCCGAGCGTAAAGTCATCGAGACGAAGCTCGAGCGCAAGGTCGACGATTTCGAATTCGCCTCCTACCTGATGTATCCAAAAGTCTTCACCGACTATGCACTGGCCGCCGACACCTACGGCCCGGTCTCGGTATTGCCGACGCCGGCCTATTTCTACGGTCTCAAGGAAGGCGATGAGCTCTTTGCCGAGATCGAGAAGGGCAAGACGCTCGTCATCGTCAACCAGGCGATGACGGCGACCGACGAGAAGGGTATGGTGACGGTGTTCTTCGAACTCAACGGCCAGCCGCGCCGCATCAAGGTGCCGGATCGCGCCCATGGCGCCTCCGGCAGCGCGGTGCGCCGCAAGGCCGAGACCGGCAATGCGGCTCATGTCGGCGCGCCGATGCCGGGCGTCATCTCAACCGTCTTTGTCTCGCCGGGCCAGGCGATCCAGGCCGGCGACGTGCTTGTTTCCATCGAGGCCATGAAGATGGAGACCGCGCTGCACGCGGAAAAGGACGGTACGATCTCCGAGGTGCTGGTGCGTGCCGGCGACCAGATCGACGCTAAGGATCTGCTCGTCGTCTATGGCGCCTGAGCGGCAAGTTGGGCTTATGAAGCCGTCCGTCGACTGAGATGCTGACTATCTTCTGCCGCAAAGCCTGACTGTTACGGTCGGTTTTGCGGCGGCAGTGCCTTTAACTCGGTTTGCGAGGGTCCCGATCGAGGAGGGCTGCCCAAAGGGCCACTAGCAGCGCGAGCGACGCCGATGCCAGCATCAGGGCGAAGAGCGTATGGATCGTTGGCGATCGCGCGATGAACAGCCCGCCGATCGAGCCGATGAGCGCGCCGCCGGCAATTCGCATGGCGGCGGCGAGGCCTGCTGCCGTTCCCACAGTATCCGACCTGACCGACATGGCGCCGCTATTGGCGGCCGGCATGGCCAAGCCGTTGCCTATGCCGATGAAGATGCAGGGGCCGAAGAGCGCCAGAACCTCCGTCATGCCCAATAGCGACAAGGCGAGCCCAATTGACAGACCGATGCAGGTCAGCAGCCGCGCGATGACGAGGATTGTGCCGATCGGGATTTTTGCGCCATAGCGGCCGGCGAGATAGCTGCCGACAATGAAGCCGGCGGGAACCATGCCCATGTAGAAGCCGAGCTTGGCGCTCGAGCCGCCGAGGGCATCGCCTATCGTGAGCGGTGCTCCGCCGAGGAAGATATAGAGCACGCCCATCGAGCAGGCCATGCAGAGCGTATAGGCCCAGAACCGACTAGAACGCAGAAGCAGGGCATAGGAGGCAAGATAGTTTCCGCGTGTAGCTGAGACGGACGCTTTCGATCCTTTCAGCTCGCGCAGGGACAGGAGGAAGGCGGCGCTACCGAAGCTCGCAAGGACGATGAAGCTTGCCTGCCAACCGAAAATCTCGTCCAGCGAGCCGCCGAACAGCGGTCCGACCATCGGTGCCAGCGCCCATCCCATGGCGAGATAGCCGAACTTGCTGGCGGCCTGGCGCTCGTCGGATGTTTCCTTGATGATGACGAGGGCGACGGAATAGCACGGGCCGATGCATGCCTGCATCATGCGGCACAGCAGGACGATGCCGATAGTCGGAGCGAGGACACAGCCCATCGAGGCGATGACGAAGATCGCGAGCGCCGTCAGGACAACCGGCCGGCGGCCGAACCGATCCGATAGCGCGCCGCCGATCGCCTCCAGAAAGGCCGTGACGAAGGAAAAGCCGGAAACCGAAAGGTTCACAAGGGCGAAATCGGCCTGGAATGCCGCAGATATCTTCGGCAGGGACGGCAGGATCATATTTACGGGCAGCACGGCAAGTGCCGAGAGCAGGACGAGGGTTATCAGCCGCGGCTGTGCGACGGTTGATGCGAGGGTCGGGTCTTCGGTTGATTGCCTGGCTGAATGGTCGATGCGGCTTTCGGTGCGCGTCATGGCCTTGTCCGTCGTGTGGATGGGAAGTCGAAGGGGATCTGACGAGACGCCGCCGGAATCCGGGCAATAAAAAAGGCCCCGTCAGGAGCCTGCTTACCGCGCATGGGTGCTTTCGCCGGATGGCTACGCCATCCCGCCCATGCGCCTTCCTACCACTACGATAACGAGTGCCGCGTTCATGGCATTAGAGCTAACCGCAAAGCCGCGCAGCGTCAATGCGCGGCTTGCCCCAACATCGGAGCTTTCGACCCAGGTCGGCGGCTCAAATGTCGTAGCTGTGGCCGGCATTCAGCGTCGAGATGAACTGCTTGGTCCGCTCCTGCGCCGGGGCACCGAAGATGCTGCGGGAAGAACCGGTCTCGACGATGTTGCCCGCTTCCAGGAACACGACATTGTTGGCAATCTTTGAGGCGAGGCGCAGATCGTGCGTTGCCATGACCATGGTCGTACCTTCGTTGGCGAGCTTGCCCAGGACATCGACGACTTCAGCCGCGAGTTCCGGATCGAGCGCCGAGGTGGGTTCGTCGCAGAGCAGTACGCGCGGCGAGGGGGCAAGCGCCCGGGCGATGGCGACGCGCTGCTGCTGGCCGCCAGAAAGCGTCGAGGGCCAGGCGTCGATCTTGTGGGCCATGCCGACCTTGGTCAAAAGCTCGACGGCACGGGCGCGTGCCTTGTCTGCCGGCCAGCGCAGCACGGTGGTCAACCCTTCCATGACGTTGCCGATCGCGGTCTGATGCGGAAAGAGCTGGAAATTCTGGAAGACCATGCCCGTCTGGCGGCGGATTTTCTGGATATCCTGCCAGGAGGGCTTCTTGCCCGGCTGGAAGGTGGCCGTCTCCCCGCCGATGCGGATCGTTCCGGCGGTCGGGATTTCCAAAAGGTTGATGCAGCGAAGCAGCGTGCTCTTGCCGCCGCCCGAAGGCCCCACAAGCGCCGTCACCGTTCCCTCCGGGATCATCAGGCTGATATCCTTGAGGATGACATTGTCGCCGAAGCGCTTTTCGATATGGGAAAGCTCGATCATGCCTGTGCCTCCAGTGTGCCGCCCGAGCGGGCGAAGCGGCGTTCGAGGTAACCCTGCAGCGTCGAAAGAAAGGTGCTGAGCACGAGATATATGATGGCGGCCTCGATATAGAGGATCAGCGGCTCATAGGTCGTTGCCACGATGCGCTGCGCGGCCTGGAACAGCTCCGGCACGGTGATGGCGGCGGCGAGCGACGTATCCTTGACCAGCGAAATGAAGGTGTTCGACAGCGGCGGCACGGCGACGCGCGCTGCCTGCGGCAGGATCGTGCGGCTCATGGCCTGGCGCCAGTTCATGCCGATCGAATAGGCGGCCTCCCACTGGCCCTTCGGCACGGAGGAAATGACGGCGCGGATGATTTCGGACGTATAGGCGCCGACGCTCAGCGTAAAGCCGATGATGGCGGCGGGAAAAGCATCGAGCAGGATGCCGAGGCTCGGCAGGCCGTAGAAGATGACGAAGAGCTGCACCAGAAGCGGCGTGCCGCGGATCACCCAGACATAGAAGCGGGCGATGGCAACGAACGGCGCCGGGGCAAATAGCCTGACGACGGCGGTGAGCAGGCCGAGCAGAAGGCCGAGAACGAAGGTGATCAAGGTGAGCGGGATGGTGAAGACGAGCCCCGCCCAAAGCAGCGTGCCCAGTGACTCCCACATCAGTTGCAGCCAATGCTCCAAGGAGAAGCCTTTCGATAACAGAATGCGTCCGGAGGTGACCCCGGACGCATCTTTTTCACAGTTTTATGTCCCTGCCTATGCCTTCTTACTTCGAAACGTCCTGCCCGAAATATTTCTTGGAGATCTTGTCATAGGTGCCGTCGGCCTTGATATCGGCCAGCGCCTTGTTGATCGCAGCAAGCAGTTCCGGCTCGCCCTTGCGGATGATGACGGCGGAGAAATCGGCATTGGCCTGCTGTGCGACGATCTTCACCGGCGCGTCGGGCTTATGCTTCTTGAAATCGAGGAAGGAAAGGCTGTCATTGATGGTCGCGTCGGCGCGGCCGGTCAACACGAGCTGGATCGACTGGTCGAAGCCATCGGTGCCGACGAGTTCGGCGCCGGCTTCGGTTGCGAGCTTGCCGAAGTTGCTGGTCAGCGACTGTGCCGCCTTCTTGCCCTTGAGATCCGCGAAATCCTTGATGCCGGTGTTGCTGTCCTTGACGATCAGCACGGCCTTGGAGGCGATGTAGGGCTCGGAGAAGTCATACTTCTTCTTGCGGGCTTCGGTGACGCCGACTTCGTTGATGACGGCATCGTAGCGGTTGGCATCGAGGCCGGCGATCAGGCCATCCCACTTGCCTTCCAGGAACTGCGCCTTGACACCGAGCTTGCCGGCGATGGCTTCCGCGATCTCGACATCGAAGCCGGTCAGCTTGCCGCTCTCGTCATGAAAGGTGAAAGGCGCATAGGTGCCTTCCGTGCCGACTTTGAATACGCCGGCCGATTGGATCGCCTTGAGGTTTTCGCCGGCATGGGCGGGGAGCAGGAACGCTGCCTGCACGAGGGCGGCGGCGGCAACAGTCTTCAACCAGTTCATCGTTTTTTTCCGTTTCTGGAGCGGTTTCATTCAATGTCGCATACATCGCAGAAAATTTGCACCGCGAAAGCGTAGAAAACTGCAAGATAAACGGGCAAATGCGAATATTTTTCTCAAGAAATTGCGAACGGAGCGTCGAGGAAGCCGCTGCTTCCGTTACCGCTAATAATTGCTGATCAATGTTGCGGTGCGGCATAGTGACAATTCTCAATGCTGCCCTATTATTCTTAATGCTGCCCTATTTCGTCATCTCATCGATGTCTTGGCGCGGCACCTTTCATTCCAGGCATGCGCATGCGCCTCCATTAGCGTGTCCCGGCAGTTTGCCGCGAGACACCGGCAGCAATCAAACTGCGATTCTACTAGAAATTCAAAGTGCAAAATTGATCTGACGCAGCCCGAAGAGGTGATGAATTGCCCGTCATTGCGCGCTGCCGGCCATGGCCGGTCATGAGGTTTGATGTCGCGATTGCGTTTCTTTTTCTGAGTTTATGTACATTCATGCCGTGCTTTGCGGCAGAAGCGATCGAGCGGCCATCGAAATGGATCGGCCGGGTTGCCGCCAGCGATGCGGCTTTCGGTTGGCCGGGCAGTGGTTTTGCGTTGCATTTTGAAGGCACGTCGCTCTCGGTTACCCTGGTTGATACCGGGAAAAATAGCCTTGAGGTCGAACTGGACGGCGTTCCCCAGCGCCTTGATCTGCAAGCGGGGCAGCACCGATACCAGCTTGCCGATGGCTTGCGGCAAGGCGCCCACGAGATTCGCGCGACGCGTCGCACCGAGGGATGGATCGGCGATACCATATTCGTTTCCGCCGAAACCGATGGGTCGTTCCTTCCCGCGGAAGCATCGGCCACAAAGCTGGTGGCAATCGGGGACTCCATTACCGCAGGCTATGGTCTCGAGGGTGTTGGTCCCGGATGTAAATTCAGCCCCGGAACGGAAAATCAATACCTGACATATGCCGCGGTCGCGGCGCGTAGCCTCGGGATGGAACTTACGACGCTCGCTGTTTCCGGAATCGGCCTTTCGCGCACAGGCAAGAATGCGAAAACCATGCTTGATGTCATCGACAGCGTGACGCCGTTGAGAAAGGGCGTGCCCGCCCTTCCTGACGAACGCGTTTCCGCGGTGGTCGTCAATCTGGGGACGAACGACTTTTCGGATAACAGGAATCCCAGCGATTTCATCGAGGAATACGTCAAGCTCATTTTCAGGCTCAGAAATCAGTTTCCAAAGGCCTATCTGTACGCCGCACTCGGCCCGATGATGTCCCAGAAGGATTTCGATGTGGCCGAGAAAGCAATCGAGGCCGTCGTCCAGGCGAGCGCCGCGAAAGGCGAAACTCGCCTGCGATATCTGAATTTACGCGTCAAACCGAAGGATTTCGGATGCGATTGGCATCCAAGCCGCAGCACCAATGCGGCTATGGCAACCTTGTTGGAACAAGCTATCAGAGCGGATTGGGGCCCTCATGATTAACGAACAGACGCTTTCCATTCGGCGGTCAAACTTGAAACAATTGGATTCTCTCCAGTTTCTTCGGTTCGTGGCCGCTTTTTCCGTCGTTCTCTTCCATTTCGGAAGCGGCCTTGCGATCGAATACCATCTCGATCGAAATTATTTCTTCATGGGTGCGACCGGCGTCGACGTTTTCTTCGTTCTCAGCGGCTTCATCATCAGCTACTCCTCCAATCCGGCGCGGGGACTTGTCTATTTCGCACGCAAGCGCATTGCCAGAATCGTTCCGCTCTACTGGCTGTTGACGTTCGTCGTCGTCTTGATTGCGCTTGTGAAACCCAGCCTGCTCAATTCGACGATCGTGACCATGGAGACGATCGTCAAATCTCTTCTTTTCGTCCCCTATCAGAAAAGCGGCGGCGCCGTGCAGCCGATCCTTTTTCTGGGCTGGACGCTTTGTTACGAGGTGTTCTTCTACATAATTTATGGCGCCTGTCTGATCTTTGGCGCCAGGGCAACCTGGTTTGCCTCCGCGGCCGTCCTCTTCCTGATCGCGCTGCATGAGATTTGGCCAGAGGGATCGGTCGAATGGCGTTTCTATACAAATCCGATATTGATCGAATTCGTTCTCGGCATGATGCTTCATAAGGCATATTCGGCATACAGCGCCTTCAGGAGCGGATCGAATATAGCCGCCGCTCTGCTCATTCTTCTGGCCTGCGGGGCTCATTTCTTCATCGTGACATTCGCCGGCCCCAGTCTTTTCGCCTCGAGCCTGCTTGCCGTCCTGCTCGTCTCGGGCTTCCTGCTGATGAGGATGCCAGCCGGGAGAATATGGGCCATTCTGGTTCTGCTGGGAGACGCCTCCTATTCGCTCTATCTCATCCATCCCTACACGCTGCAGCTTCCGCTCAAGCTGTTGGGCAAGCATCTCTCCCTACCCTTTGTGACCGGAATACTGCTGGTGGTCACGCTTTGCACGATTGGGATTTCGGTGGTGCTCCTCAAGTTCTTCGAGCGGCCGATGCAGGCTCTTCTGATGCGGCAGCCGAAACCCATCGAACAGACCGTCGCTCCAGTGGGGTGAAACCCAACGCTTCGGTACGGGCAGGAAGGATTGCTTGCGACGGCAATTGGGGGCATGCGTCTGCGGGAAACGCATTGATCCGACACAAGCTGCCGCTGCACGCGCTTTATCCGTTCGCTAACAGTGATGATGAACCCGGCGCTCAGGATCAGGATGGCAGCAGGGCGACGACCGCCAAGATCCACCCTGTCGTTCCGCCCGAAGTTGCCATGATGTCAAATCGACCCGGGGTCGTTCCAGAAGGCCAGCCAACAGCCCTCAAGCGAAGGAGAAACGAGCGGCTGCCGCACCCAGTCTTGGCTCGAAGAGCGACATTGGTTCGCCAAGCCAAGGGTCGTCTGGTAAGCTGCGGATGTATAAAATGGGGGCAATGCTATGTCCGACCAGCAAACTCAAAATAGCGGCGCAGCAATGGAAGGTGGAGGCTTCTACAACCGTAACTCCGCCATGCAGGCGAGCGGAATCGCGGCCCTGCTTTCTCTATGGGAAGCTGCATGCCTGACGGTTCATATTGACCAAGGTCCGCTGACTATCGTTGACTATGGCTCTTCCCAAGGCCGAAATTCGATGGCCCCGATGCGGATTGCGATAAACAGGCTGCGAGACAGGCTGGGGCAATCCGTCCCGATCGAAATCGTCCACACTGATCTTCCATCGAATGATTTTTCGGCCTTGTTTGAGGCACTTGCCTCAGACCCGGACAGCTACATGCTCGGAGCGTCCGATATCTTTCCTTCTGCAATTGGCCGATCGTATTTCGCGCCGTTGCTTTCTCCGCAGCGGGTGCATCTTGGCTGGACGACCTGGGCGTTGCAATGGATGAATACCGGCGCGATTGAAGCTCAAGATCATATTCTCGCTGGTATGAGCGCCTCACCATCAGTGGCTTCTGCAGTGGCGAAGCAGCAGGCAAGCGATTGGGAATGTTTTCTGCGGCTAAGGTCGCAGGAAATGCGGCCGGGTGCCAAACTCGTTGCGGGTTTTACCGCCCGCACGACGATCGACACTGGCTGGGAATGGCTTCTGGGAGAGCTTTGGTCGGCCGCCGGTGAAATGCGAAAGGATGGTTTGTTTTCCGAAGAAGAGCTGAACCGGCTCACGATACCAATCGGTCTCCGGTCTTTGGAGGATATCAAGGCGCCCTTCGTTCAATCCGGATATTACGCCGACCTGCGCCTGCAGCATCTCGATCTCGTTAAAGTGTCGGACCCTTGTTGGGAGGAGTTTGAAAGGAGTGGTGACAAAGCGACATTCGCCAAGCGTCATGCGGATATGACGCGAGCATGGTCTGGTCCCGTGATCGCCAGTCTAATCGCAGACTCTCGCAATCGCATCGAGCTCGTCAGCGATCTGTTCTCGCGTTTTGAGCGTCGTTTGTTGGAAAATCCTAGACCTCATCAACCCTATATGGCAGCGGTAGTGTTGTCGAAACGACCCTAAGCAAATGACCGCGATTAGCACGGAGCTGCCGCTCCGCCAGGACCGCAATTGCTAGCGAACCGCGAGCACGGCTAGCCGATACAACAGCAGGCAACGTGACGGACAGCCATTGTCCAGCTCTCCACCTCAAGCCGCCGCCGCCCGCCGCTTCATCCGTTCGCTGATAATGATGATGAACCCCGCGCTCAGGATCAGGATGGCGCCGATGAAGGTGTTGGGGCCGGGGATGTCGCCCCAGATCAGGTAGCCGAGCAGGAAGGCCCAGACGAGCGAGGTATATTCGAACGGCGCCAGCACCGAAACTGGCGCCTGGCGCATGCCTTCGAAAAGGGCGAGCTGGCCGGCGCCGGCGATGATGCCTGTCAATGCCAGCAGCACGATCTGGAAGGGCGTCGGTGTGTGCCAGTGGGCGATCGCCATGCCGGCGGTTAGGATGATGAACAGAATGTTGGAGACTGCCATCTGGATATGGCTCTTTTCGTGCAGCGCGGTCTTGCGCAGCAGCACCATGCCGCTTGCCCAAAGGACGGCGGCCTGCAGCGCCAGATAAACCGGCCAGGAAATCGATAGCCCCACGGGGTTGGAGGCGATCACCACGCCGCAGAATCCGACGCCGACTGCCATCCAGCGGGCGACGGTGACTTTTTCACGCAGCACGATGGTTGCGAGGATAGTGCCGACGATCGGTGCTGCATAATAGAGCGTCGTCACTTCGGCGAGCTGCAGGTAGGAGGCTGCCGAGTAATAGGAAATCCAGGCGATCAGGATGATGACGCTGCGCAGGATCATCGGCTTGATGATCGGCGAGCGCGCCACTTTCTGAACGAGCGAGGGGCCTTCGAAGACGAAGCAGCCGGCAAGAATGGTGCAGCTTCGGATGAACAGCACCTGCCAGACGGGGATGGAGGTGACGAGCAGCTTCACCGCCGAATCGTGGGCGGTGAACAGCATGTAGGCAAACACCGTAAGCAGGATGCCATAGCTGATGGAGTTTTTCACGGGGATGCACCAGAGGATGACCCGACTCGAGGCCGGCCAAAGAATCTTTCTGGTCTCAACCGATAGGAGCCTAATTTTACGCCGTCAATAGGACTTTTTATCAGGGTGACGCCCGGCAGTGTTATTTATTCGGGGTTGTAGCGCCATCGTCCCCACTTTAACAGACGGAGACGAAATGTGACTTACGCGGCTTTTTCGATTGTTGAGATTTCAATCGATTTAAATAGACTGCGACGCAGTTTGGGAGGAGTTTTTATGGACAACGGAACGAGACTGGAGAGTTTGAAGGAGCGCAGGAGCCCATTTTTCACCAAATCGCGCGCAGCCGTCTCGCTGATGTTCTTGATGAATGGCTTCATGGTCGGCTGCTGGGCACCGAAAATTCCCGAATTCGCCGAGCGGCTGCAACTGACGAAATTCGAGCTTGGGTTGATGATCCTCGTCTTCGGCGTCGGTTCACTCGTGATGATGCCGCTTGCCGGCGCGCAGATCGCCGTGCGCGGTTCGCGCGTCGTCGTGCGCGCCTTCGCGGTGCTGCTGCTGCCGATGATCCTGGCGCTGACGCTTGCGCCGAATGTCTGGACCGCGGCCGTCGCTCTCTTCCTCTTCGGCGGTTTCATCGGCGCCATGGATGTGGCGATGAACGCCAATGCCGTCTCGGTCGAAAAATCCATGCGCCGGGCGATCATGTCCTCCTGCCACGCCTTCTGGAGCCTTGGCGGCCTTTTGGGCGCGGCGATCGGCGGGCTCTTGATTTCGCGCTGGGGCATTCTCGGTCATGCCGAGGCCTCGACCGCGATTGCCGTGCTTTTGGTCGCCATTGCCTGGCCGATGGTGCTTGGCGATCAGCCGCATCACGATGAGGCCAAGCCGAAGGCAAAGCTGCCGATGATTCCGCTGCCGTGGCTGCTCGGCATCGTTGCGCTGTTCTGCATGGTGCCGGAAGGCGCGGTCCTGGATTGGAGCGCTCTCTATCTCAGCCAGGAAAAAGGTGCGTCGGTGGCGCTATCGGGTTTCGGCTACGCCGCTTTCTCCGCCACCATGGCGACCATGCGCTTTGCCGGCGATTTCGTGCGCGATTGGCTGGGCGCCATCAGAACGCTGCGCATCTGCACGGTATTTGCCATCGTCGGCATGCTGACCGCGGCGCTGGCGCCGAATGCGGAGATCGCCATTCTCGGCTTTGCGCTCTGCGGCATCGGCATTTCCAACATGGTGCCGATCGCCTTTTCCGCTGCCGGCAATATCCCTGGCCTGCAGCCAGGGATCAGCATTTCCGTCGTCACGACGCTCGGCTATTCCGGCATGCTGGTCGCGCCGTCGGCCATCGGTTTTGCCGCCGAGCATGTCGGCTTCTCACCGGTCCTGATGACGCTGCCGGTGCTGCTGCTCGTCGTGCTAGCCTTCTCGTCGCTCGCGCGCTACGCCGACGGCATCGGGGATGCGAAGCATTAATTTCGTCGCTTTTGCTCGGTAACGGCTAAACTCCGTCCGATCAAAAGAGATCGCCGGAGCGGTTGACAACGACCGCTTCGTGATCCACCTGAAAGGCACCCATTTTCGAGGCCTGCGAGAGTTTTCCATGTCGTCCGCCACCGATTTCGATCCGAAACCGCGCCGTTCCTCCGTTGCCGTCGATGTCGGCGGCGTGATCGTCGGCGGCGGTGCACCCGTCGTCGTGCAGTCCATGACCAATACCGATACGGCCGATATCGATTCGACCGTCGCCCAGGTCGCTGCCCTCTACAAAGCCGGCTCCGAGCTGGTGCGCATCACCGTCGATCGCGATGAAAGCGCTGCCGCCGTGCCGAAGATCCGCGAGCGGCTGCTGCGGCTCGGCATGGACGTGCCGCTGATCGGTGATTTCCATTATATCGGCCACAAGCTGCTCGCCGATCATCCGGCCTGCGCCGAGGCGCTGGCGAAATACCGCATCAATCCCGGCAATGTCGGCTTCAAGGACAAGAAGGACAAGCAGTTCGCCGAAATCATCGAGATGGCGATCCGCTACGACAAGCCGGTGCGCATCGGCGTCAACTGGGGCTCGCTCGATCAGGATCTCTTGACCGCGTTGATGGACAAGAATGCCGCCGAAGGCTCGCCGCTCTCGGCCCGGCAGGTGACGCGCGAGACGATCGTGCAGTCGGCACTGATCTCGGCCGATCTTGCCGAAGACATCGGCCTGCCGCGCAACCGCATCATCCTGTCGGCCAAGGTCAGCCAGGTGCAGGATCTGATCGCCGTCTATTCCATGCTGTCGGAACGTTCCGACCATGCGCTGCATTTGGGCCTCACCGAGGCCGGAATGGGCTCGAAGGGCATCGTCGCCTCGTCCGCCGCCATGGGCTATGTACTGCAGCATGGCATCGGCGATACCATCCGCGTTTCCTTGACGCCGGAGCCGAATGGCGACCGTACCCGCGAAGTGCAGGTGGCGCAGGAACTGCTGCAGGTCATGGGCTTCCGGCAGTTCATTCCCGTCGTTGCGGCATGTCCGGGCTGCGGCCGCACGACGTCGACGGTCTTCCAGGAACTGGCGCAGAATATCCAGAACGACATCCGCAAGAACATGCCGATCTGGCGCGAGAAATATCCGGGCGTCGAAGCGCTGAACGTTGCCGTCATGGGCTGCATCGTCAACGGTCCGGGCGAAAGCAAGCATGCCGATATCGGCATTTCGCTGCCCGGAACCGGCGAGACGCCGGCGGCTCCCGTCTTCATCGACGGCCAGAAGGCTATGACGCTGCGCGGCCCGAACATTGCCTCCGATTTCGAGGCGCTGGTAACCGATTATATCGAAAAGCGGTTCGGCCAGAAGACCGTCGCGGCGGAGTGATCCGCCGCTTAAAGCGAGGCAGTATCAGATATTGCTCGTCAGCAGCTTGATGCCGGCAAAGCAATAGAAGCCGGCCATGGCGCCCTCGATCCAGCGCCGGGCATTGCGATATACTTTCAGCGCATGCGATGTCGAAAACAGGATCGCATAGCCCATGAACACCAGAAAACCGGTCGTGCAGCAGACGGCGATGATCAGCACGGCCACGGAAGCGGGCGCGCCCTGCGGCATGCCGAGCGCAATGATGGCGAGCCAGGCGAAGATCGCCTTCGGATTGGTGACGTGAATGCCATAGCCGCGCAGGACCAGCGACCTGAAGCTGGGCGTTTTCGGGCCTTCGGCAGCGGTCGGCAGCTCGCCGCCGGCACGCACGGCACGGAATGCCTTGTAGGCGAGATAGAGCAGGTAGATGCCGCCGAAGATCTTCAGCAGCTCCAGCGCCATCGCATAGGTCTGCAGCAGCGTTGCGAGACCTGCCGCTGCGGCAATCGCCCAGGTCATCGATCCCCCGAAAATCCCGAGCGAGATGGACATGCCGGCCTTGCGGCCATGGGTCATCGAGGTGCCGATGATGGCCATGATGGCGGGGCCGGGACTGGCGACGGCGATGAGGTAGGCGATATAGGCCGGCAGGATCTGGGGCAGATAGGCAAGGGTCTCGTGCATGGAAGATTTCCCGGGGGGTGTCGGCCGGCGCGAAGAATTCTGCGTTGTCGGCCAACTCGGATCGGCAACTTGTCATAAAACACGGCCGAAATCACCCGGCACAATCATGGATTCTTGTGATGGTGACATTTCATGGCTGAATGGATGGCCATGGCTGAACGGGCATGGGCCGGTAGCCGTTGCCGAGTGGATGGGCTCACCCTCGGGCAATGCCATGAAGGTGCTTAGGGATCAGTTTCTACGGTTTGCGACGAAGCGGGCGGTTTCCGTCAGGACATCCGCCTTGTCGCCATAGCCGGACAGCACGTCGGCAGCGTCGTTCACCAGCTTCGCGAGCGTCGTTTCGGCCCACTCCTGGCCGTGCAGGGCGACCAGCGTACCCTTGCCGCGGCTGGCATCCTTGCCGGTTGCCTTACCCATGGTGGCGGCATCGGCGGTGAGGTCGAGAAGATCGTCGGCGAGCTGGAAGGCAAGGCCGATCTTTTCGCCGAAGATCCGAAGGCGCTTGCGGTCCTCGGCTGAGGCTCCAGCGATGATGGCGCCGGCCTCGCAGGCAAAGCGGATCAGTGCGCCGGTCTTCATTGCCTGCAGCGTCGTTATGCCATTTTCATCGGGCGTTTCCTTCTCCGCGGCGAGATCAAGCGCCTGGCCCCCGGCCATGCCGCCAATGCCAGCCGCACGCGACAGCGCCAGCACGAGTGCCATTTTCCGATCCGCCGGTAGCTCCGTCTCGGGGGCGGCGATAATGTCGAAGGCATAGGTGAGCAGGCTGTCGCCCGCCAGGATCGCGGTTGCGTAATCGAAGGCGATATGCACGGTCGGCTGGCCGCGGCGCAGGTCGTCGTCGTCCATGGCGGGAAGATCGTCGTGGACGAGGGAATAGCAGTGCACGCATTCGAGCGCTGCGCCGACCCTCAGTGCCGCCTCGGCATTGCCGCCGAGAAGCGCCGCCGATTCCGCGACAAGGAAGGGACGCAACCGCTTGCCGCCGTTCAGGACGCCGTGGCGCATCGCCCTCAGCAGCCTGTCGGGGCGGACGATCTCGTCATTCAGGCTGCCGTCGGCGAGAAGCCGGTTCAGCAGAGCTTCGGTCTTGCCGGCATTGTCCTTCAGGCGGTTCTCGAACGAGGAATGGGTGCTGTCCATGGGCGCTGTTTGGCATGAGAGGCCGTTGCTGGCAATGACAATTGTCGACGGTGGGGTGGGAATTGCGCCGCGCTCTGGTCATCGCTTTATGTAGACGGTATGACGGGATGCAGCATCAGAGCGTTTCCCGGATGCATTAAGGGGTTGTACCGGGATGGAGCGATCGTGGACGTCAGGCACTTGGACATATCGACTGATAATGAGGAGGAGGAAGCCGAGGTGCCGCAACGCTCCTCCCCGTTGGCGCGCTTCAAAGCAAGGCCAGTTTGGCAGCGCGTCGTCCTCGTATTGATTGGTGTCCTCCTGCTGCCTTATCTTTTCATCGTCTTTTATCTGCTGCCGTTCGTCCAACCCGTTTCCACCCTGATGGTAGGCGACGCCGTTACCCTTCAGGGATATGACCGCCGCTGGGTTCCGCTCGATAAAATCGCGCCGGTGCTGGTGAAATCCGTCATGGTCTCGGAAGACGGGCAGTTCTGTTTTCACGGTGGTGTCGATTGGGGCGAGATGCGGGCGCTGGTCCAGGAAACGCTGCGCGGCAGGTCCACGCGCGGCGGCAGCACGATCCCGATGCAGACGGTGAAGAACCTGTTTTTATGGAACGGCCGCTCTTTCGTACGCAAGACGCTGGAATTGCCGCTGGCGGTTTCCGCCTCGGCCGTCTGGTCGAAACGCCGGATGATGGAGATCTATCTCAATATTGCCGAATGGGGACCGGGCATTTACGGCATCGAGGCGGCGGCGCGCTACCATTTCAAGGTGCCGGCCTCTAAGCTCACGGCACGTCAGGCAGCCCTCCTCGCCGTATCGCTGCCGAACCCGATCGACCGGGTGGCGAGCAGGCCCGGACGCGGGCTCAGCCAGCTCGCTTCGCTGATCCAGCGCCGCGCGCGCAACGCCGACGCATACATCAAATGCCTTTATGACTGATATCAGAACTTGTCGTTCGATCGGCTTGTCGTCATCTGGCATTCTTGACCGTGACGTAAGGGCGATATGAATCATTTCAAGAATTCTTTCCCTTCAGAGTCCGGCACTGAAAAGGAACATGCGATCGTGGACAAGCTCACGCTTTATATCGGCAACAAGAACTATTCGTCCTGGTCGTTTCGGCCATGGATTGCTCTTGAAGGGTGCGGCATTCCCTTCGAAGAAGTGCTGATCCCTTTCGATTTTCCAGCCGGAAACCCGCGCATTCGTGAGGTGTCGCCGACGGGCAAGGTGCCGATGCTGGTTCACGGCGGCTTCAAGGTATGGGAATCCTTCTCCATCATCGAATATGCGGCCGAGCTTTTCCCGGACGCCGGGCTTTTGCCGAGAGATCGCCAGGCGCGTGCGCTGGCGCGATCCTACAGCATGGAAATGGTTTCCGGTTTCAGCGCCCTGCGCAACTTCTGCCCGATGAACATGCGCCGTCCGGTCGCCCGGCGCGATCTCCCCGGCGGAGTGATGGAGGACGTGGCGCGTATCGAGGCCATCTGGCGCGAGGCGAGAGCCTTTTCTGGCGGGCCTTTCCTGTTCGGGAATTTTTCCGGCGCGGACGCCATGTTTGCCCCCGTCGTCAGCCGTCTGGAGCGGTATGACATCGCGGTTGCGACGGATACGCGGGACTATATGGTGGCCATGAAGGCGCTGCCTGCCTGGCAAAAATGGGAGGAAGCTGCATTGCAGGAAACATGGACCGTGCCGGAGGACGAGGACTGACCCGGTCTCGAATATCCGCGAATCTGGTGCGATGGGCAAAAAATGCTATTAGGGACTGGTCAAAGCCCGTCAAGCCATGTATAAGCCCGCCCAATTTCCGAAATTGATGCATGTCTGTTTCGGCCGCCTTGCTGGCCGTGGATATGTGTCGTCCGTACATGGAGTAACGAGAATGGCTGTACCGAAGAGAAAAACGAGCCCGTCCAAGCGCGGTATGCGCCGCTCTGCTGACGCCCTGAAGGCTTCGACCTACGTCGAAGACAAGAACTCCGGCGAACTGCGTCGTCCGCACCACATCGACCTGAAGACCGGCATGTATCGCGGTCGTCAGGTTCTGACGCCGAAGGAAAGCGCATAATCTAGCGCTTCCTTGATGGCACATGAATAAAAGGCTGGCGGTTCGCCGGCCTTTTTTTGTTTTGATTGGGTGTGTTAGTGGGACGAAGTGGCTGCGCTTGTGCCGAAGCTCTGATACCCCCTTTGTCCCTTCAGGACATCTCTTCCACAAGGGGGAGGTTGGTAACTCGCGGCACTGTCTCGCCTCAAGCTACAATCGCATCTGCAGAAACCAAATCAGGTTACTTGCCAGGGCGGAGCGACATATTCCCAACAATCTCCCCCTGGTGGGGGAGATGTCACGACAGTGACAGAGCGGGTGAAAACTCTCCAAGGATTCAGGAGCGCATCGCCTGATTTCAAAGGCTATCCAGCTTGTTCTGCATGGCGCGGAGCTGTTCCTTGAGCTCGTCGATGTCCTTGGCCTCGGCCTTGCGGCTTTCCTTGGCCGGCGGCTGCATGAAGGGCGAGAACATCTGCATGGCCTGCTGAAACATCTCTGTGTTGCGGCGGACCTGCTCCTCGACCATCTTGATGGGGAGTTGAAGGTTCTTGCCGAGCGGCGTCTCGCCGAAAGCGCGATTGATCTGCTCGCGCATCTGCGTCTGCTGCTCGGTAAAGGCACGCATGGAGTGCTCGAGGAAGCTCGGCACCACCATCTGCATCTGATCGCCGTAATAGCCGATCAGCTGGCGGAGGAACGAAATCGGCAGCAGCGTGTTGCCGGTCTTTGATTCCTGTTCGAAAATGATCTGTGTCAGGACCGAATGCGTAATATCATCACCGCTCTTGGCGTCCTGGACGATGAATTCCTCGCCCTTCTTCACCATCTCCGCCAGGTCGTCCAGCGTCACATAGGTGCTGGTGCCGGTATTGTATAGGCGGCGATTGGCGTATTTCTTGATTACGATCTGGCCCTCATTCTTTGCCATTTATCAGTCTCCTGGCCCCGTCTGATTGTATGGAATATTCCTCCACTCCGGAGTGTAGACGCAAAAGAAGCTTGGTGACAATCGGTTTGTGCGATGCGGCAAGGCCTTTCCTTTGATTGGATTTTTTGAAGGCGGTGACAGCTTCGTGAAATCTGTACGATGAAAATTCTTGCTGTTTGACTCAGGAGCAAAGCTTTGACAGTTTCGCCTCATATACGTGTTCATTCTGTGAGGAGGCTTCCATGAGCAGTTCATCCATCGTCGTCGCCAGCGCTGCCCGCACTGCGGTCGGTTCGTTCAACGGCGCGTTCGCGACCGTTCCGGCGCATGAACTCGGCGCGGCCGCGATCAAGGGTGCGCTGGAGCGCGCCGGTGTCGAGGCCAAGGAGGTCGATGAAGTGATCCTCGGCCAGGTGCTTCAGGCCGGCGAAGGGCAGAACCCGGCCCGCCAGGCCGCGATGAAGGCCGGCATTCCGCAGGAAGCGACCGCATGGGGCGTGAACCAGCTATGCGGCTCGGGCCTGCGTGCCGTGGCGCTCGGCCTGCAGCAGATCGCAACCGGTGACGCCAAGATCATCGTCGCCGGTGGCCAAGAATCCATGTCGATGGCACCACATGCCGCGAATCTTCGCTCCGGCACCAAGATGGGCGACATGAAGATGATCGACACCATGATCAAGGATGGCCTGACGGACGCCTTCTACGGTTACCACATGGGCATCACGGCCGAAAACATCGCCCGCCAGTGGCAGCTGTCGCGCGAGGAGCAGGATCAGTTCGCCGTTGCCTCGCAGAACAAGGCGGAAGCCGCACAGAAGGCTGGCCGCTTCAAGGACGAGATCATTCCCTTCACCATCCAGACGCGCAAGGGCGACGTTACGGTTGATGCCGATGAATATATCCGCCTTGGTGCGACGATGGAGGCCATGGCGAAGCTGCGCCCGGCCTTCGACAAGGAGGGCTCCGTCACCGCCGGCAACGCTTCCGGGCTTAACGACGGCGCCGCTGCGGCCGTGCTGATGACCGAGGCGGAAGCCTCGCGCCGCGGCATCCAACCGTTGGCCCGCATCGTCTCCTGGGCAACCGCCGGCGTCGATCCGCAGATCATGGGTACGGGGCCGATACCGGCCTCCCGCAAGGCGCTGGAAAAGGCCGGCTGGTCCGTCAACGACCTCGATCTCGTCGAGGCCAATGAGGCGTTTGCTGCCCAGGCCTGCGCCGTCAACAAGGATCTCGGCTGGGATACGTCGATCGTCAACGTCAATGGAGGCGCGATCGCGATCGGCCATCCGATCGGTGCTTCGGGTGCTCGCATCCTCAATACGCTGCTGTTCGAGATGAGGCGCCGCGGTGCGCGCAAGGGACTTGCCACGCTTTGCATCGGCGGCGGCATGGGTGTCGCCATGTGCTTCGAGGCGCTCTAGAATCAAAGAAATAGAGCATGATGTCGTCCGAAAACCGCATGACACTTTTCGGCATCATGCTCTAAGGCGTCTTGAAGGGAATTTTCCAGAAGAAGTGATGAAAGCGAGCGGGCGACCCGACCTTCGGGCGTCACGCCTCCGCAACAAAAAAGGGGAGTGGCACATGAGCAGAGTGGCATTGGTAACCGGAGGTACGCGCGGCATCGGAGCTGCCATTTCGATGGCGCTGCACAATGCGGGCTATAAGGTAGCCGCAACCTATGCCGGCAATGATGAGAAGGCCCGGGCTTTCCACGATGTGACGGGGATTTCCGTTCACAAGTGGGATGTCACCGACTACGAGGCCTGCGGCAAGGGCATCGCCAAGATCGAGCATGATCTTGGTCATGTCGACATCCTGGTCAACAATGCCGGCATCACCCGCGATGCCATGTTCCACAAGATGACACCGCAGCAATGGCACGAGGTTATCAATACCAATCTCACCGGCCTCTTCAACATGACGCACCACGTCTGGCAGGGCATGCGCGACCGCAGCTTCGGCCGCGTCATCAATATCTCGTCCATCAATGGTCAGAAGGGGCAGATGGGGCAGGCGAACTACTCCGCGGCCAAGGCGGGCGATCTCGGCTTCACCAAGGCGCTTGCGCAGGAAGGTGCCGCCAAGAACATCACGGTCAACGCGATTTGCCCCGGCTATATCGGCACGGAGATGGTGCTGGCGGTTCCGGAGAAAGTGCTGAACGAGCGCATCATTCCGCAGATTCCCGTCGGGCGCCTCGGCGAACCCGAGGAAATCGCGCGCATCGCCGTCTTCCTGGCCAGCGACGATGCCGGTTTCATTACCGGATCGACCATATCTGCCAATGGCGGCCAGCTCTTCGTCTAGGCAATTCAGGAAAAGCGCAGGCCAGTCTTCCGCTGGGAGCCGCGCAAGAGCTATAAAAAAGCGGCTCAGGGCGACGGAGCCGCTTCAGCCTGTATAGCGCGTTACGAACGGAATTACTGAGCTCAGCCGGCAATCATCCTCTTGTTGAGGCCTGCTGCCGATGTCGTGGCTTGAATTCCAGGATGACCGCCTCAAGGGCGACCTGCCGCTTCTCCCTGTCTCGAGCTCTCGCCGCGCTTACGAGCGCGTAAAAAGTGGTGCCGGTAAGCACGAGTGCTGCAATGCTTGCGATGATTGCGGCCATGATGCCGTTCCTTTCTCAAAACACTGCCAACTCGCCGTGACTGACGGCGCGGAAAGAAGATTTTGTTGAGGGAGCTGCCGCTCACTGAATTTGTTCCGAGAGGGAATCCTGACCGGCCGCCGGTGGCGACCGGTCAGGCAATGCCTTAGCGGCAGCGAGCCTCATAACGGTGACCATAACGGTCGCGATAGATGCAGTAGCCGCGACGCTCTTCCGAACGTCCGATGAGGTTGCCGACTACGCCGCCAGCGACCGCGCCGACCGCGGCGCCCCCCCAGCTATGGGTGGCGACGCCACCGATCAGCGCGCCGGTACCGGCGCCGATCGCCGTACCTTTTTCCGTTGCCGTGCACGACGCCAATGCGCCGACGAGGGCGATCGCGACGATAATCTTCTTCATGGTGTTAGCTCCCTGATGTTGCGAGGTTTGAACAATGTCTGCGGATCAGATGCGCCCCATTAATAACAGAATGAGGACAATGACGAGAACAAGCCCGAGACCACCCGATGGACCATACCCCCAAGACCGGCTGTAACCCCAGCTGGGAAGTGCGCCAACCAGCAGCAGAATCAGTATGACAAGCAATACCGTACCAAGCATGATATGTCTCCTCCATGTCCGTCCGGCTCGAATATCCCGCCATTATCGCTGTTCGAAATGGCGTTAATCTTCCAGCCTTCCCACTCGAAACTATTCCAGTGAATGGACGAATTCCGCAATTCTGCTCATAGAAACTTGCATGCGCGACAATTGTTCCGGCTAAGAAATAAAAATGCACGCGCACAGCAGTTGGGATGCTTAGCGAATCCTTAAATGGGATCGCATCGGGTGACGGTTACAAGCGCGGCGGCAAATTCATTGTATGGTTAAAATACCATTAAAATACAATGGGTTGTGGTGAACGAAACGGGAAAGGCCGGATGTCCGTGATTCGTCGGCGATTCGTTCTGCATTTGAACTTTGGTTAACGGCTGGGCGTTTGCCGACGTGCCGAATACAAGGATGCTGCCGTCGGCAAATGTCGTCCAGGTGGTGTGTTCGCGGGCGAATTCGTTAATTCGCAGCGAACTCCGCAACAGGATTGCCATTCAAGCTGACCTCTATGTCGCGATGCTGCTCCGGCGAAATACAACATGTAGCCGTGAACAAATGCGATACCCGCTGATATCCGCGATTCGTCACCGATTCGTTCCGGCTTTGATCGTTGTGTTAACGGCTGCACTTTTTGCGTGCATTTGTCGATTCATTATAGCTGCGCTCGTCAAAAGACGAACCGCAATCCCAGATTCGGCTCGGATTCGCGTCTCAACCATTCAGAGTCCGGTATCCTCCTGACGGAAAACCGCTAGATATTGTGGAGAACAAAACAGAATCGCTTGGAATCCGCGATTCGTCGCCGATTCGTTTCGGCTTTGGCCTGGAGGTGGATGTCGTCCGCTGATTCATACGAAACTTTATTATTTACAGATTGTTAACGATGGCACGGCGCGAAATTTCTCTGGCTGAGGATTCTCCGCTTGACTCCTTTTTTCAGCGGAAAGCCGTGGAAACGAGATTCAGCATTTGGTGGGAATCTTTTCATTGAAATCCATATGTAGTCGTGAACAAATAAGGAACGTGACGGAGTCAGCGATTCGTCTCCGATTCGTTCTCAGGCTGTTCCGGAATCGCCCGGACTCGCATGGGATGCAATGTAAATGTAGCTTATGGTTGAAGCGCTCAAATATGAAATCGAATGTTGCCGCATCTGTTTTTTCATTCGGGTCTTGCCTTTGTCACATATGGTCGTCATCTGTTCGTTTCCTCCAGGAGGAACTGGCTGATCGGAAGACGGCTGTTTCTCGCCTATGCACGGACCTATGACTCAGACTTCGCAGCCCATGATCCTGAGCGGACGCGGCGTGACCGCAGTGCTCGGACCGACCAATACCGGCAAGACCCATTATGCCATCGAGCGCATGGTGGCACACGGCAGCGGCGTGATCGGCCTGCCGCTGCGGCTGCTTGCCCGTGAGGTGTATACGCGCGTCGTCGAGAAGGTTGGCGCGCACAATGTCGCTCTGGTGACCGGCGAGGAAAAGATATCGCCGCCCAATGCGCGTTATTCGGTCTGCACCGTCGAGGCCATGCCGCGCGAGACGCGCGCCTCCTTCGTTGCGATCGACGAAGTGCAGCTTGCCGGCGATCTGGAGCGCGGACATATTTTTACTGACCGCCTTTTGCATCTGCGCGGCCGCGATGAAACCCTGCTGCTCGGCGCCGGCACGATGCGGCCGATCCTTGAACAACTTCTACCTGGGATTACCGTCCTCGAACGGCCGAGGCTATCGCATCTTTTCTACGCCGGGCAGAAGAAGATCACGCGGCTGCCGCAGCGCACGGCCATCGTCGCCTTTTCCGCCGACGAGGTTTATGCGATCGCAGAGCTTATCCGCCGCCAGCGCGGTGGCGCGGCCGTCGTCCTCGGAGCGCTCAGCCCGCGTACCCGCAATGCGCAGGTGGCGCTCTATCAGGCCGGCGATGTCGAATATCTGGTTGCGACCGATGCGATCGGCATGGGGCTCAACCTCGATGTGGATCATGTCGCCTTTGCGCAGGACCGCAAGTTCGACGGCTATCAATTCCGCAATCTCAATCCCGCCGAGCTCGGTCAGATCGCAGGTCGCGCCGGCCGCCATCTCAAGGACGGCACCTTCGGGGTGACGGGACAAGTCGATCCTTTCGACGACGAACTCGTGCGCCGGATCGAGGGACACGAATTCGACATGGTCAAGGTGCTGCAATGGCGCACCAAAGACCTGGATTTCGCTTCGATCGCGGCGTTGCGTGCAAGTTTGGAAGACGCGCCTCGCGTGCAGGGCTTGACGCGTGCGCTGCCTGCGGTAGACCAACAGGCATTGGAATATCTGTCACGCGATCTGGAGATAGTCGATCTTGCCAGCAACCCGGCTCGGGTTGAGAAATTGTGGGAGGCCTGTGCGCTTCCCGACTATCGGCGCATCACGCCTGCCCAGCATGCTGATCTCATCGCCACCCTCTTTTCTGATCTCGTGCGCTATGGCACGGTGAAAGAGGATTTCCTGGCCGAACAGGTGCATCGCGCCGATCGGACGGATGGCGAGATCGACACGCTTTCGGCGCGAATCGCGCAGATAAGGACTTGGACCTATGTGTCGAACCGGCCCGGCTGGCTTGCCGATCCGACACACTGGCAAGAAAAGACGCGGGAAATCGAAGATCGATTGTCCGACGCGTTACATGAGAGGTTGACGAAACGCTTTGTTGATCGCAGGACATCTGTGCTCATGAAGCGCCTGAGAGAGAATGCGATGCTGGAAGCTGAAATCAGTGTGAATGGAGATGTCTTCGTAGAGGGGCATCATGTGGGACAGTTGACCGGATTCCGGTTCACGCCTATCGCAGGGACCGAGGGGCCGGATGCCAAGGCTGTCCAGACCGCCTCGCAGAAGGCGCTCGGGCTGGAGTTCGAGGCACGTGCCGCACGTCTGCATGCGGCCGGCAACGGCGATCTCGCGATCAGTGCCGATGGCCTCGTGCGCTGGCTCGGCGACCCCGTCGCGCGCCTGTCAGGCAGCGATCATGTCATGCGTCCGCGCGTCATCCTGCTTGCCGACGAACAGCTGACCGGCAATGCGCGCGATCATGTCGCCGCCCGTATCGAGCGCTTCGTGAACCATCACATCAGCACGATCCTGAAGCCGCTGGACGATCTCCAACGTGCCGAAGATCTGCAGGGCCTTGCCAAGGGGCTGGCTTTCCAGCTGGTGGAGAATCTCGGCGTTCTGTTCCGCCGCGACGTCACGGAAGAAGTGAAATCGCTGGATCAGGACGGGCGTGCCTCGATGCGCCGCTACGGCGTTCGCTTTGGCGCGTACCATATTTTTGTGCCCGCCCTGCTGAAGCCGGCTCCGGCCGAGCTCATCACGCTCCTCTGGGCGCTGAAGAACGATGGCCTGGACAAGCCGGGCTATGGCGATCTGATCCCGGTTCTGGCCGCCGGCCGTACCTCGGTCGTCACCGATCCGGGCTATGAGCGCACATTTTACAAGCTTGCCGGCTTCCGGTTCCTCGGCAAGCGCGCGGTGCGCATCGACATCCTCGAGCGCCTGGCGGACCTCATCCGTCCGCTGCTGCAGTGGAAGCCCGGCCAAGCTTCGCGCCCTGACGGCGCTTATGACGGCCGTCGCTTCACGACGACGACAGCGATGCTCTCCATTCTCGGCGCGACGCTCGAGGACATGGAGGAAATCCTCAAGGGTCTCGGCTATCGCGCCGATGCGGTGAAGGCGGAGGAGGCTACGGCCTTCCTCGCTCAGCAGGACGCGGCTGCAGCGCCCGCCGCACCGGCTGGGGACGCCACAGCCGAAAAGGCCGATCATGATGATGCCGACACAGCGACTGACGAGCCGGCTAAGGAAGTGGAAGCCGTTTCGCAGGAAGCAGCCGCTCCCGCCGAGGCACCTGCTGAGACGGAAGTTGCCGTAGCTGCCGAGCCAGTTGCCGCTGCAGAAGTCGCCGCAGAGCCGGCGGAACCGAAGCCGGTTCTGCTCTGGCGTCTGGGTGGCCGCAACGACCATCAGCAGCGGCAAGGCGGCCGTGGCCATGGCGATCGTCGCGGCCAGCAGGGCGAGGGGCGCGGTCAGCAGGGCAATCGTCGTGGTGGCGAGCAGGCAGCCGGTGAAGGCAATCGCGAAGGCGGTCGTGATCGCCGCGATGGACGCGACAATCGTGAGGCTCGTGGCAGTGACAAGGGTCCGCGCGGGAATCGCGAAGGCGGTCGTCCGCAGCATCAGGGCAACCGCGGCGAACGCGGTGATCGTCAGGAACGTGGCGACCGGAATGATCGCAACAATCGCGGCGCCTCTCAGCCGTTGCGCTTCGAAGCCAAGCCGCCGCGCAAGGAAAAGCCGATCGATCCGGATTCTCCTTTCGCCAAGCTCGCTGCCCTCAAGGAGCAGATGAAGAAATAGGTCATGACGGACGAAAAACAGCCATTTTCCGGTTCGCGCCAGCGCATCGACAAATGGCTGTTCTTTGCCCGCATGGTGAAATCCCGCTCATTGGCGCAGGTCTATGTGCAGAACGGCAGCGTCCGGGTGAATGGCGAGCGGGTCGTGCAGCCGAGTTTCGGCATCAAGGCCGGTGACCGCATCGAGCTCTCGCTGGAGCGGCGGGATATAGTGTTGATCGTGCGGTCGGCCGGCGAACGTAGGGGTCCCTTCGAAGAAGCCAGGCTGCTTTACGAAGATCTGACGCCGCCGCCCGATGAGACAAAACGCCTCACCCCGTTCGAGCAGGCGTTGCGGGCACCCGGCAGCGGCAGGCCCACAAAAAGGGATCGGCGTGCGATCGATCGCCTCATCTCCGACGATGATTAGAAAACTCTGCCTGTTGCGAAGGGGTTTTGCGATTGTTTGTCCTTGAAATTGGGTGACAAAGTCGATACCTCACGATCACCCTGCCGGTAACCAGCCGGGCGGCGCGTTTGCGTGTGACGCATTCGTCTGCCCGTTCGGCGCCGTGGGAAGGTGCGACGTTCCAGGTTGCGCGTCCGCGGAAGCTCAATACATCCCTGGAGTGCTTCATGACATATGTCGTGACTGACAATTGCATTCGCTGCAAATATACCGATTGCGTGGAAGTCTGCCCTGTCGACTGCTTCTATGAGGGCGAGAACTTTCTCGTCATCCATCCCGACGAATGCATCGATTGCGGCGTCTGCGAACCGGAATGTCCTGCTGAGGCGATCAAGCCCGATACGGAACCGGGTCTCGACAAGTGGCTGAAGGTCAATGCGGAATACGCCGCCATTTGGCCGAACATCACGGTCAAGCGTGACCCGATGCCGGAAGCCAAGGAAATGGATGGCGAACAGGGAAAATTCGAGAAGTATTTCTCGGCCAATCCCGGTACGGGCGACTGATCGAAGGCCGTGACAGGCCTTCGATAAAGGTGTAGTCGATATCGCAGAAAGCGAATCATTGCCATTGGGCCGCTGGCCGGTCAACGTGGCCAATTTGGCGCGTGCGCAGCAAATTATTGATTTCCTCAGATTTTTGTGATAGGGTCGTCACACTGATCCACTGCGGCATTTCGCATGCCCGAAACCATCACGAAAGCAAATCACCAATCCGTACGCGGTTTCCTTGACATATCAACGTATTGTGTTGTCGGGTCCCTGATCGCGATGGGTGGGTTTCTGTTTGCATAAGTCTGGCTGGACCAGGATGAAGTGACCCGACGGTACGTCCGTCTCATCCGGGCCTGACTGACCCGGCACCCCGGCCCTAACGGGGCGCATAACAGGGAGTTTTTGAAAAGAATGACGACCCAGCAGAAAAAACCTTCAGCAGCACGCCATGGCTTCAAGACTGGTGAAGCGATCGTTTATCCGGCCCACGGTGTCGGCACGATCACTGCGATCGAAGAACAGGAAGTCGCAGGCATGAAGCTCGAGCTGTTTGTAATCGACTTCGAGAAAGACAAGATGCGCCTGAAGGTTCCGGTGGCCAAGGCCATGAGCATCGGCATGCGCAAGCTTTCCGAGACCGATTTCGTCGAGCGTGCATTGAAGGTCGTGCAGGGCAAGGCCCGCGTCAAGCGCACCATGTGGTCGCGCCGCGCGCAGGAATACGATGCCAAGATCAATTCCGGCGATCTGATCTCGATCGCAGAAGTCGTTCGCGATCTCTATCGCGCCGAGAACCAGCCGGAACAGTCCTATTCCGAACGTCAGCTTTATGAAGCTGCACTTGACCGCATGGCGCGTGAAATCGCCGCTGTCAACAAGATGTCGGAAACCGAAGCCGTTCGCCTTGTCGAAACCAACCTGAACAAGGGACCGAAGCGCGGCAAGGTCGTCGAAGAAGACGATTCGCAGGACGAAGCCGCATAAGGCCAGACGCCAATATCGCTTCAAAAAACCCGGCCTTCGTGCCGGGTTTTTTCTTTGGAACCTTTTCCGTTCTGATGCGTTAAAGCCCTGTGTTGGCGGTCCGTGTGGGTACACTCCTGTGGAGAGGGGTATTCAGACAGGCCGTTTTTATGGACATTCACGAGGACCGGCCTATGCGTTTTCACTCGAAGCTCCCCGGCGATCTGAAGATGATTCAATCGTCAGACCCGTTCGATGAGATCGAACTAGACTAGTCATCGATCATCCGGTGAACCGGATAATCGGTTTCCAATTTGCAATTTTATTCATTGATTTCCATCCGAACAGCGATGTTCGGAAACGATGCTTGCTGCCCTTTTCGTCGACCGCGGCATAGAGACGATTTGAGGCCGAAACCCAGGAGATGCATATGACGAATATGTCTGCAGATCGGCGCATGATCAAAGTTGCCATGGCTGCTCCCTATCTGGCTCGCGACGAAGAACACGATCTCGCCATGCGCTGGAAAGACCACGATGATCGCGGCGCCCGCAATCAGATCGCAACTGCCCATATGCGCCTCGTCATTTCCATGGCGGGGAAGTTTCGTAACTTCGGACTGCCGATGAGCGATCTGGTGCAGGAAGGCTATGTCGGCCTGCTGGAAGCGGCCGCCCGCTTCGAACCGGAGCGGGAAGTTCGCTTCTCCACCTATGCAAGCTGGTGGATTCGCGCTTCGATCCAGGACTATATCCTGCGCAATTGGTCGATCGTGCGCGGCGGCACGAGTTCCGCCCAGAAGGCGCTGTTTTTCAATCTGCGCCGCTTACGCGCCAAGCTTGCCCGCAGCAATTCCAACGTCACCGTCCAGTCCATCCATGAAGAAATTGCCGTGACGCTCGGTGTCAGCCTTACGGATGTGCAGACGATGGATGCGCGCCTCTCCAGTAGCGATACCTCCCTGCAGGCCCCCTCCATTGCTGGCGATTCCGAAAGTGCCGAGCGCATCGATTTCCTGATCAGCGACGAGCCGCTTCCCGACGAGCAGGTGTCCGACATGATCGACGGCGAGCGCCGCCGCGTTTGGCTGGCGTCGGCGCTGAAACATCTCAACGAACGTGAAATGAAGATCATCCAAGCCCGCCGCCTGGTCGAAGACGGCGCGACGCTCGAAGAGCTCGGTGCTGATCTTGGCATTTCCAAGGAGCGCGTGCGCCAGATCGAAAGCCGCGCGATGGACAAGCTCCGCAACGCCCTGGTGGATGCGGATCCCCGCATGGCCAGCTACGCCTGAGTGCGCGCTTCTCCCCTCCGGGAGAAGTCGTCCCGCTATTATTCCGAAATGATTTTGACCTTGTCGCCCGGTGCAATGTTTGCCCCGGTTGGCAGGGCATTTATCAGTTTGAACAGGTCGAGCTTGCGGTCCGTGCCCATCATGCGGGCGGCGAGCGTGGTGATGGTGTCGCCGGGTTTGACGGTAACGACGCGAACACGCAGCGGCTTCAGCGAGGCCGCCTCTTCCGGGGTCATATGCCGGAAGCTGGCACGCAGCACATTGGCGGTCTGATCAAGCTGAGCGATATTCCCCTTCGGCACCGCCGTCAGGAAGCGGAAGATCTGCGTGCGGTCGCGGATCACGGTCACATCGAAATCCCAGCGGTCGGCTGAGGCGCGCGCAGTGGCGGCCGGCATGCCATTGACGGTGATCGACCTGATCGAGGAGGGATCGAGGCCGGTGACCCAGCCGCTGGAGATATAGTTCGTCAGATTCTGGTTCTGGGTGTCGGCCACGCCGTCGAAGCGGATGGCGATGTCGCCGGGGCCGGTCGCCATGACGGCTTCGACCTTGTTGTCGATACGGAAATCGGGCGGGACGTCGAAGCGGATGCCGAGGCCGCCATGCAGGAAGGTCTGGCCACGCACATAGCCTTCTTCGGGGCTGTCGCCATAGAGCAGGCCGTCGATGCCGTTGAGATAATAGTCGCGGCCGATGTCGCCGACCTTGCCTTCCTCGCCGAATTCGCGCGCGTGCGCCTTGGCAAGGTCGATACGCTGCGGCGTGCTCGGGTGACTCGAAAGGAAGTCCAGGCTCTGGTCGACGTCGGAATTGGCCGACATGAAGCGGCTATAGTCCTCCATCGCGTTCAGGAAGCGCGCGGCGGCGTAAGGATCGTAGCCGGCCTGGCCGAGTGTGCGAATGCCGATCTCGTCGGCCTGGAGTTCCTGCTGGCGCGAGAAGGCGGCGAGACGCAGCTTGCCGCGGGCAAGCGCCTGCTTGCCGGCCAGATCGCTCGACAGGACTTCCGAAACGACGCGGCTGGCGATGACTTCGGCTTCTTCGCGTTTCTGCCGCTCGATGCCGTGATTGGCTGTTACGTGCGCCATCTCGTGCGACAGCACCGCGGCGACTTCGGACGCATCATTGGCGAGCGCCAGAAGGCCGCGCGTCACATAGAGATAGCCGCCGGGCAAGGCAAAGGCATTGATCGAGGGCGAATTGAGAATGGTGATGCGGTAGGACTGCTGCGGATTTTCCGACACACTGGTCAAGGCGCCGGCGATGCGGGCAACGAGCCTCTCCGTCTTGGCATCCTTGTATTCGCCGCCATAGCTTGCGAGGATACGCGGATGCTCGCGGGCTCCCATTTGCGCGCGCGGATCGTTCTTCTGCACTTCGGAAACGATCTGCGGATTGGCGGAGGGCGAAACGCTCGGCTGATAGGATTGATCCATCACCGTCTGGCAGCTGTTCAACATTGCTGCGGCTGCAAGGAAGGGTACAAAACGGCGCAAACGGGCTGCGACGGTCAAATCGATCCTTCGTTCTGCTCGCTTGCTCTGCTTCAGGACCTGCATCCTACTCATTTCGCTGTCATGCCGGCTCGGCGCCAAATCCGGTTGATCCTTACCGGGCGGATCATGGTCGTGCGCCGATAAAGGTTGTTTTCGCCCCCATCGATCCGCATTTACCCGGACGGCTTCCACCTCTTGCTGTAGCCGATTTTGGCACCGGTTGCATAGCGAGACTCCGTTTAAATGTGGCAGCGTTGTATTTTAGCAAGCATTTCCGAGGACTTTCAGCCGCTTCGCTAGACGAAATTAAGGCAAAGCCGGCGGCAAGCTGCCATGACACAATCAATGTTGCAGAAATGTGGTCAACGCCGGAATCCCGCCCGCCTGCAGGAAGTTTTCGATGGGCGCGGTAAGCTTGATCGTGCCGCCGTCGATGAAGACGGCGTGGTCGGCAAGGCGCCGCACTTCGGCCGGGTCATGCGAGACGATCAGCACCGTATTGCCGGTTTCGCGATGCAGAGTTTTCAGAAGTTCGACCATGCCGGAGCGCAGGCCGGGATCGAGCGCGGCGAAAGGCTCGTCCAGCAGCAGGATTGGCTTGTCGCGCACCAGAGCTCGAGCGAAAGCGGCGCGCTGGCGCTCGCCGCCGGAAAGCGTTCCCGGCTTGCGCTTTTCAAAACCGGCTAGTCCGACCCGCGCCAAAGCCTCCGAGACCTTTTGCCGATCTTCCTTCGAAAGCCTCAATGACGGGCTGATGCCAAGGCCGACATTGGTGAAGAGATCGAGATGAGCGAAGAGGTTGTTGTCCTGGAAGACGAGAGACACCGGCCGTTCGGCGGGATGCATGCGGCTCACGTCCTGTCCGGCGAGCAGGATACGGCCGCGATCAGGCTGTTCGAAGCCGGCCAGTAAATTGAGAAAGGTGGATTTGCCCGACCCTGACGGCCCGGCAATGGCGATGATCTTGCCCCGCGGCAATGCGCAATCGAAGCGGAAGTCATGCGTGCCGAGGCGCAGTTCGACTCCTTCCATGCTGATGCCTTCTGCCTTCATGATGCTGCTGTCAGTCATTTCGTCTGCTTTCGTCATCCGGCACGCCCTGGCCCGCGGTTCCGGCTATGGTCAGGAGAAAGCATACCAGGCCGAGGATCAAGGCATATCCGTCGGCGTCGTTGGTGCGGTAGCTGCCGAGCTTGCTGTAGACCAGCCAGGGCAGGGTCATCAGGCTGTCGGAGCCGAAGAGTGCGACGGCGCCGAGATCGCCGAGCGACAGGGCCATTGCGAAGGAGAGCGCCGTGAAGAGCGGTTTGCGCAGACCCGGCCAATCGACCATGCGCAGGCGCGCAATGCCGTGAAGGCCGAGGCTTGCCGCCAGCCGCCCGGTGCGGCTGACATGGACAGTATAGGCCGGCTCGATGACGCGAATGACGAAGGGCAGCGCCATCAGCGCATTGATGACAATGATGAGGACGGCCGCAAAGCGGCTGGGATCGCCCAATGGCCTGAGCGCCAGGAACCAGCCGGTTGCCAGCACGATCGGTGGCACCAGCAGGATGAGGGAGGAGCTTGCGCCTAATGCGATCGCCAGGCCGTGCAGGCCGAGGGACTTTCGGCGATCCGCCGATATCACCGAGCGGGCGCGAATGATCGCGAAGGATGTCAGCACGGCTAAAAGGCCCGCAGCAAGCGCGATTGCAAGACTTGTGATTGCCGCCTGCAGGAAGATTGGCTGGGAGACGAGCTTGAAAAGATTGGCCTTGAGGCCGGTCACGACGACTGCAGCAAGCGGCATGCCGAGAAAGAGCGTCGCGGCGGCCAGCAGCGCAGCATCGATGCATCGCGCAGCCATCCCCTGTCCATCGATGCGGCGCAGCGCCCGGCCAGCCGTCAGTCCGTGATCGTCGGGAGCTCGAAACAGCGTCATGACGCTGAGTACAAGGAGGGTGACGACGATCTGCAGCAGCGACAGCATTACGGCGCGGCCGGGATCGAAATCGAAGCGGAGCGCCTGGTAGATCGCCACTTCCAGCGTCGTTGCGGCCGGGCCGCCGCCGAGGATCAGGACCAGCGTGAAGCTGGTGGCGCAGAGCATGAAGATCAGGCCGGCGATGCCGGGAACGAGGCCGCGCAGGATAGGCCATTCGATGAAGCGGAAGACCGAGATGGGCTGCATGCCCAGCCCGCCGGCCACGAGCCAATATTCCGCTGGCACACGCTCCAGTCCGGCTAGCATCAGTCGGCAGGCGAGCGGCATGTTGAAGAAGACATGCGCAAGCAGGATACCGGCCAGGCCATAGATGCTGACGGGCTGCGACAGGCCGAGTGCTGATAGCGCCTGGTTGATGAGCCCCTGCCGGCCCCATATGCCGAGCAGGCCTAGTGCGCCGATCAGCACCGGCAGGCCCATCGGCACGGCCATCAGTCGGATCAGCCACAGCCGGCCGGGAAAGCGCGGCTGGCGCGCCAATGCGCGGGCGACCGGAATGGCGAGCACAATGGAGAGCAGTGTCGAAAGCACCGCCTGCAGCAGTGTGAAGCGCAGGATGCGCAGCAGATATGGGTCTGTGAGCGAGGTGTCGCCGCCGGATTCGATGCCGGCGGAGAGGAGAACAAGAACGGCGATCCCGACGAAGAGCGCAATGCTGCCGAGGCTGAACGCCCCGCCGGAAATAGCGCGTCTTCGCTCGGGTGCCGTGAGTATGATCAAGGCATCAGTTGCCGCTGGTGGCGGTCAGCCATTCGTCGATCCAGGCTTTACGGTTCTTGTCGACGTCCGCAGGGCTCATCAGGAAGGTCTTCGACGGCACGACGAGCTTGCTGAAGGCATCCGGCAGGGGCTCGGAAGTGGCGGAAACCGGCATCATCCAGTTGCTTGTCGGAATGATGTCCTGGAAGCCTGCAGAGATCATGAATTTCAGAAAGTCGCGGGCCAGATCTTTGTTCGGGGAAGCCTTGATGAGGCCGGCGACCTCGATCTGAATGTAATGCCCTTCCGAGAAGGCGGCTGCCTGATAGCGATCGGTCTTGTCCTCGATCATGTGATAGGCCGGTGACGTCGTGTAGGAGAGCACCATCGGCGCTTCGCCCTTGGTGAAGAGGTCATAGGCTTCCGACCAGCCGGGAGTGACCGTCAGGATGCGGCCTTTGAGCTTCGCCCAGGCATCGGCGGATTTGTCGCCATAGATCGACTTGACCCAGAGCAGCAGGCCGAGACCCGGCGTCGAGGTGCGCGGATCCTCGATGACGATCTTCTGATTGGGATCGCCTTCGACGAGATCCTTCATGCTCTTGGGCGGGTTCTTGACGGTCTGGCTGTCATAGATCACGGCGAAATGGCCGTAGTCGTAGGGCACGAAGACGTCGTCCTTGAAACCGCCGGGAACCTTGAGGGCCGAGGTGTCGACGCCGCTTGCGTCGAAGAGGCCGGTATCCTTCGCTTCGTCGATAAGATTGGTGTCGAGACCGAGAACGACATCGGCCTTGGTGCCCGTTCCTTCCAGTTTGAGGCGGGAGAGAAGTGCAACGCCATCGGTGACGGCGACGTAATTGACCGTGCAGCCGCAGGTCTTTTCGAAAGCTGCCTTGACCTTGGCACCAGGACCCCAGTCGGCCGTGAAGCTTTCATAGGTGTAGATGGTCAGGGTCTTGTCGGCTGCTTCAGCCGTCTGAGCAGCAAAAAACGTTGCGCCGGCGGCAAGGGCCAGGCCGGCGAAGAATGACAATAGCGATCGGTTTTGCACGACAGCGCCTCCACTTTGGTTTCGTCTTGAAGGGGAAAGGGCGCTATGATTTCGTCACGCGTCTAATCCCTCCGCCGGTGTTAGCCGGATCAGGTTCCGCGGGTTGGCCGGTGAAAGCCTCTCAGCCAAATATCCTGAAGGACATAAGGCACCCCGTTAGAGCGTCGGCAGATTTAGCCTTGTGACGGAGGGATGACAAGGGAAATGATTCCCTTGCCGATTGCAGCATGAAGGATTTACTCGGCAGCCTCCGCGACCGCTGGGCTTTCAAATTTCTTCGCGGCACCCGGGAGCTGCACATTCTTCAGCGTCAGCGAGGTCAGGAGACCAAACATGCAAATGCCGGCTGCCGTCATGAACAACGGGCTGAAGGCGCTTGCATAGGCGTTGGCGACGGCCTCGCGGGTAATCTCGGGCAAGGCGGCCATCATCTTCGGCGTCAGCTCCTCGATGTTCGGTACGCCGGATATGGAAACACCGACATTGCCGAGTTTGGCGGCGATGATGGCGCCGTAGATGGAGATGGCGATGGAGGCGCCGCCCATGCGCGACAGCGTGACGGCGCCGGTCGCAGCGCCGACGTCACGGGCAGCCGCTGCATTCTGTACGCCGATAACGGGCACCTGCTGGGCAAGGCCGATGCCGATGCCGTGCAGCAGCATCAGGCCGCCAATGAGGACGATGGGCGTGCCGGCATGGACGAAGGCGAGTGAAGCGAATGCGATGGTGCTGCAGCTGGCGCTGGCGACGGCAAACGGCTTGTAACGGCCTTTGGCCGCGATCAGTCGGCCGGCGGAGAGCGAGCCGCAGACGATGCCGCCGGTCAGGAGAATGAACAGCAGCCCGGCCATGGAGGGAGAAAGGCCTGTCGTCGTCTGCAGGAAGAGCGCGAAGTAATTGACCATGCCGATAGCGACGGCGCCGCTGGTGATCGAGAGGATCAGCAGAAGGCCGAATGTCGGATTGCGGAACAGCGTCATCGGCACAATCGGCTCGGGTGCGCGGCGCTCGATGAAAACCCAGGCGATGGCGCAGATTACCCCGAAGGCAATAATACCAAGGCATTGCGGCGATAGCAGCGACCCGAAGAGTTCGCTTCCGTCGGCAGCAAGCACAATGCTTGTCGTCGTCAGGGCAAGGACGATGGCGCCGGCATAATCGATCTTCGGACGGCGGGCAGGCTTGCGGTAGGGCAGCATGAAGGCCAGGCCGGCAAGCACGATGAAGCCGATCGGTACGTTGACGAGGAAGATCGAACGCCAGCCGAAAAGATCGCTCATCGTGCCGCCGAGAACGGGGCCGATGGCGCCCGACGCCATCAGCACGAGGCTCGAATAGCTCTGGTAGCGCGCACGCTCGCGCGGCTCGAAGAGATCGGCGTTGACAGCAAATATCGAGACCATGATGCCGCCACCGCCGAAGCCTTGAAGGACGCGGGCGGCGATCAGCGTATCCATCGAGACGGCTAGACCGCAGACGGCAGAGCCGACCGTGAAGATCGCGATCGCCGTCATCATCACATATTTGCGGCCGAAGAGATCACCGAGCTTGCCGTAGACGGGCATGACGGCGGAAAGCGAGAGAAGATAGGCCGATCCGATCCAGCCGAAGCGATCCAGATGCCCGAACTCGCCGACGATCGTCGGCAGTGCCGTCGAGACGATCTGGTTGTCGAGCGTTGCCATGAACATGGCGGTCATCAGAAAGAGGAAAAGAATAAGCCGCCGTTTGTGATCCGCCACGAGCGGTGTGAAGCTTGTCTGCATGTCCATGGAGCAAGAACCCGAACTGGGCCGGAACGCTGCGCTATCGAGCGAATGCGCGGGACGCCCGGTCTTCATGGGCGAATATATGTGCTATTAGCATATAATTGTCAATGGCAGGTGAATGCCATTTGCATGTTTTGTTTCGTCCCGACCTCTGCTATGCTTTAGGGATGACATCTGCGCCGAATACAAAAGATATCGAAGTTCCGACGCTGGCCGAAGACGAGAAGTTTCTGCGCATCGGTCAGGCGATGATGCGCATGCGCTTGCTGACCGGCCGTCGCATGATCGGCAGGCTCGCCATTCAACACGTGGCTCCGGGGCTTGAGCTTTCGCATCTCGATGTGCTCGATGTCGTGCGGCGGGCGGAAGATACGGGCGAAGTGACAGTCGGTACGATCGCCGAGCTCTTGCGCATCGATCCATCGCGCGCGAGCCGCATCACTGCCGACATGGTGGCGCGTGGTGTGTTGCGGCGAAAGGCATCGCAGGCGGACGCGCGACGTATCGTCGTGGTGCTGACCGCACTCGGGCAGCGCTTGCTGTCGGAAATCCAGGTGCAGAAATACGCCGTTATCGGAAGCATCTTTGCCGATTGGTCGCCCGAAGACATCGAAAGCTTTTCGTTTCTCTTCGATCGTTATGTCAGCGGCTATGAACGTGTCGTCCAGGCCGCCATGAAGGAAACGACCGAATGATCGGCTCGGCCGGGCCGTTCCAGTAACGGCGCTCTTCCCTAGAGATAGGACTTTGCGCTATGGGCTTGCCTCATGAGCCAGTCCACCACCTTCACCATCCTGCTCGGCGGCGAGCTTCGCCTGACGGAGCGATTGCGCGCCGCGGTTTCCGGTAGCCACTTCATCGCGGCCGACGGCGGCATGCGCCATGCCCTCGCGATTGGGGTGGAACCGGAGCTGTGGGTTGGCGATTTTGATTCCACGCCTGCCGATCTGCAGGGAGCCTTTCCGAATGTGCCCAGGCAGCCCTATCCGGCGGCGAAGGCTGCGACCGACGGCGAGATCGCCGTCTCGGAAGCGATCGATCGCGGCGCCACGAGACTGATCCTGGCGGGCGCCATGGGCGGCGAACGCTCCGATCATGCGATCCAGCACCTGCTTTATGGTATTCAGCTCGCCGAAAAAGGCTTCGACGTGCTGCTGACGTCGGGTGACGAGGAGGCGGTGCCGCTTCCGTCAGGCGATCTCACGCTGGCACTGCCGGCTGGCTCGCTGTTCTCCGTTCTTGGTTTCAGCGATCTGGCGGGCCTTTTCATCGACAATGCCCGTTACCCCTTGCGCGATTTTCATTTGCCCTTCGGCGCATCGCGCACCATTTCCAACGTGGCGGAAGGCGATGTGCGCTTTTCGCTCGGCAGCGGCAGGGCCATTGTTCTTGCCCGCCCTTATGACCTTTCCGGAGTCTGATCTTGGCCCCTCCCATTCTGAAACTCGACGACATCTTTCTGAGCTTCGGCGGTGCGCCGTTGCTCGCCGGTGCCGGCCTGCAGGTGGAGCCGGGCGACAAAATCTGCCTTGTCGGACGCAATGGTTCCGGCAAGTCGACGCTGTTGAAGATCGCCGCCGGTCTCGTCGAAGCGCAATCGGGCGAGGTATTCCGTCATCCGTCGTCGACCGTGCGCTATCTTGAGCAGGCACCTGATTTTGCCGGTTACAAGACGGTGGCGGCCTATGCCGAGGCCGGTCTTGGGCCTGGCGATGATCCCTATCGCGTCACCTATCTGCTCTCCCATCTCGGCCTGACCGGGGAGGAGGATCCGAAGAACCTTTCCGGCGGTGAAGCGCGCCGCGCGGCACTGGCGCGCGTTCTGGCGCCCGAACCGGATATCCTGCTGCTCGACGAGCCGACGAACCATTTGGACTTGCCGACCATCGAATGGCTGGAAGGCGAGCTGCAGAAGAGCCGCAGCGCGCTCGTTCTGATCTCGCACGACCGGCGTTTCCTCGAAAAGGTGTCGACCGCGACCGTCTGGCTCGATCGCGGCACTTCGCGTCGTCTGGACAGGGGCTTTGGCCATTTCGAAGCCTGGCGCGACCAGGTGCTGGAAGCCGAAGAGCTGGAGCAGCACAAGCTCGGCAAGCAGATCGAACGTGAAGAGCACTGGCTGCGCTACGGCGTGACGGCGCGGCGCAAGCGCAACATGCGCCGCCTCGGCGAATTGCAGGATATGCGCTCGCGCTATCGCGGTCACAAAGGCGCTTTGGGCACGGTACAGGCGGCTGCTTCCGATGCGCAGGAAAGCGGCAAGCTGGTGATCGAGGCGGACAAGATCACCAAGTCCTATAATGAGCGGGTCATCGTCGCGCCGTTCTCGATCCGCGTACATCGCGGCGATTGCATCGGTCTCGTCGGCCCGAACGGCGCCGGCAAGACGACGCTTCTGAAGATGCTGACCGGGCAGCTGGAGCCGGATAGCGGCACTGTAAAGCTCGGCACCAATCTGGAAATCGCCACCCTCGACCAGAAGCGCGAGGAGCTGAACCCGGAAGATACGCTCGCCAACTATCTGACCGACGGTCGTGGCGAGAACCTGCTCGTCAATGGTGAGCAGCGGCATGTGACCGGCTATATGAAGGAATTCCTGTTCCAGCCGGAGCAGGCGCGCACGCCGATCAGGAACCTCTCCGGCGGCGAACGCGCGCGGCTGATGCTGGCCCGTATCCTGTCGCGGCCGACCAATCTTTTGATCCTCGACGAACCGACGAACGATCTCGACATCGAGACGCTCGACCTGCTGCAGGAAATCGTCTCCGGCTTTGCCGGCACGGTCATCCTCGTCAGCCACGATCGCGATTTCCTCGACCGTACTGTGACCTCGACGATCGCGCCCGCCGATCCGGAAGAGCCCGACGGGCGCTGGATCGAATATGCCGGCGGCTATTCCGACATGCTCGCTCAGCGCAAGGGGGCAATCGAGGAGCGCAAGCGGGCGGAAAAAGCAGCCGAAAAGCCGAAATTGGCCGAAGCTACAGCGCCGGCCGGCGAGAGCTCGAAGGGAAAGGGCAAGCTTTCCTACAAGCAGAAATTTGCGCTCGAAAACCTGCCGAAGGAAATGGCGAAGGCGGAAGCCGAGATTGCCGCGCGCGAAAAGAAAATGGCCGATCCGAACCTCTTTTCCAAGGATCCCGCAACCTTCAACCGCCTTGCGGTGGAAATGGAAAAGCTGCGCGAAAGCCTGATCAAGATGGAAGAGGAATGGCTGGAGCTCGAAATGCTGCGCGAGGAGCTGGAGGGCTGATGTTTCTATCGGCTCATCCTATGCGCGTCTTTACTATCCAGTAAAAACAATCGGTTGCGCTCGATCGCTGGCGGTTCATTCCCTGTTGTCGAATCCGATAAACCGTTTATACATAAACGCATGTTGCCGGACCACGCTCCGGTTGATACCCCCGGGCCGGCGCGGCCCGTGGCGCATGTTGGGGAAGTCCGAAGCGACCTGGTTTCACCGCGCCTGATGGCGACAGGTTCTTCGCGGAAAGTTGCAGACAAATTTCGTGAGCGTACCGTAATGACGGCGCCTGCTGCCGCATGCGGTTTTTCAAGGGGTGCTTCATGCCGATGCTGCCGCGTGCCGTCTTGTTGAGCTGTGTTATTGCCGTTTTATCGAGTGCCCAGGCGCTTGCGCAGGGTGCGCCGCCGGCGCCACCCGTTACGGTCGCCAAGCCTGTCGTTCGCGATGTCGTCGACAGTGACGAGTTCATCGGGCGCTTTCAGGCGGTCGATGAGGTTTCCGTGCGCTCGCGGGTCGGCGGTTACCTGCAGGAGGTGCATTTCCAGGACGGCGCGATCGTCAAGCAGGGAGATCTGCTTTTTGTCATCGACCAGCGGCCCTTCATCACTACTCTGAACGAGGCGACCGCCTCGCTGGAAGTGGCAAAATCGTCGCTGACGCTTGCCGATGCGCAATATAAACGGGCGGAATCCCTGTCGACGACGGGCAGCCAGTCTGCTTCGACGCTCGATGATCGACGCCGCGATCTCATTTCGGCGCAGGCGAATGTGCGCGGTGCGCAGGCGACGGTCGATCGCGCCAATCTGGACATGGATTTCACCAGGATTACCGCGCCGCTCAGCGGTCGTATCGACCGGCGCCTGATCTCGGTCGGCAATCTCGTGCAGGCCGATCAGACCGTGCTGACGACCATCGTGTCGCTCGATCCCATCGATTTCTATTTCGATGTCGATGAGCGCCGGCTGCTCTCCTACGCTGACGAGGCCCGCAAGAATGGCAGCGCCCTGCAGCAGGGCGGTGGCGGTCTCGATGTGACTGTGACGATTGCCGATTCCAAGCAGAAGCCTTTCAAGGGCAAGCTCGATTTCGCGGAAAACCGTGTCGACAACGAGACCGGAACGATCCGCGTTCGCGCGCGCTTTCCCAATCCCAATCTTATCCTGCAACCCGGCCTTTTCGGACGTGTTCAGGTGCAGGGGTCCAACAGCTACAAGGCGATCCTCGTGCCGGATGAAGCCATCGGCTCGGATCAGAACCAGCGCGTCGTCTATACTGTCGATACCGCCGGCAACATCACGCCGAAATCCGTGCGTCTCGGGCCGAAGCTCTATGGCTATCGCGTCATCCGCGACGGCATGAGTGGCGACGAGACCATCGTCGTCAATGGGCTGATGCGTATCCGGCCCGGCGTCAAGGTGACGCCCCAGCTGATCGAGCTGCCGCAGCAGGCGACGAATGACGAGCCGCCGGCCCAGGCCGATGCACAGGGGACCAGCCAATGAGGTTTTCCCACTTCTTCGTCGATCGGCCGATCTTTGCATCGGTCCTATCCATCGTGCTGCTGATCGTCGGCGGCATCGCCTATTTCCAGCTGCCGGTGGCGCAATATCCTGAAGTCGCGCCGCCGACCATCGTTGTGCGTACCTCTTATCCGGGTGCCGACGCGCAGACCATCGCCGATACGGTGGCGACGCCGATCGAACAGGAAATCAACGGCGTCGAGGACATGCTCTATATGTCCTCCTATTCCAGCGCTGACGGCTCCATGGCACTGACGATCACCTTCAAGCTTGGCACCGATCTCGACAAGGCACAGGTGCTGGTGCAGAACCGCGTCGCCATTGCCGAACCGCGACTGCCCGATGATGTCCGCCGCATCGGCATCACTACGGTCAAGAGCTCGCCCGACCTGATGATGGTCGTGCATCTCCTCTCGCCGAACAATCGCTACGACCAGCTCTATATTTCCAACTATGCCCGTACGCGCATCCGCGACCTTCTGGTTCGTCTCGATGGCGTCGGCGACGTCCAGCTCTTCGGCGAGCGCCAATATTCGCTGCGTATCTGGCTGGATCCGGAAAAGCTCGCCGCCTACGGCATGACCGCCGGCGACATCGTTCAGGCGCTTCGCGATCAGAACGTGCAGGTTTCCGGCGGTACGATTGGCGGGCCACCGGTGTCCGGCACCAACGCGTTCCAATATACCGTCACCACGCAGGGGCGTTTTTCCGACGCGCGGCAATTCCGCTATGTCATCGTGAAGGCGACGGGCAACGGTCGTCTCGTGCAGCTGCAGGATGTCGCTCGCATCGAGCTCGGCGCGCAGGACTACGTCACCAACAGCTATCTGAACGGCAGCCCGGCGGTGGCGCTCGGCGTCTTCGCACGCCCGGGCACGAACGCGCTCGATGCCGCCGCCGATATTCAAAAGACGATGGAAAGCCTGGCGCAGGATTTCCCGCAGGGGCTCGAATACCGCATCATCTATAACCCCACGGAGTTCATCGCCGAATCCATCCACGAGGTCTACAAGACGATCTTCGAGGCGGCTATCCTCGTTGCCATCGTCGTGCTGGTCTTCCTGCAGTCCTGGCGGACGGCGATCATTCCAATCGTCGCCATACCGGTATCGTTGATCGGCACCTTCGCGTTCCTGCTCGCCTTCGGCTTCTCGCTGAACATGCTGACGCTGTTCGGCCTGGTGCTCGCCATCGGCATCGTCGTCGATGACGCGATCGTTGTCGTTGAGAATGTCGAGCGAAACCTCGCGCTCGGCATGACGCCAAAAGAGGCGTCGCATGTGACGATGAACGAGGTGGGTACGGCGGTTCTGGCAATCTCGCTGGTGCTGATCGCCGTCTTCGTGCCGACAGCCTTTATCCCCGGCATCTCAGGCCAATTCTACCGGCAGTTCGCGGTGACGATTTCGGTCGCGACGGCGATTTCGTGCCTGAACTCGCTTACGCTCTCGCCGGCGATCGCCGCGATCGTGCTGCGGCCGCATAGCCACAAGAAATCCAACAACATCTTCGCGCGCTTCGGCCGTGGGCTGGGCGATGGGTTCAACCGCGGCTTCGAGCGGATGAGCAGCGGCTATTCATGGATTATCCGACACCTTGTGACAACCTGGGCGGCGCTTGCCTGTGCACTTCTCGTCTTCGCAGGGTTGCTCGCGGGAACCTGGTATATGGGCAGGATCGTCCCGCAAGGCTTCGTTCCAACCATGGACCAGGGCTATGCCATTGTCGTCGTGCAGCTGCCTGACGGCGCGTCGCTTGCGCGCACCAATGCCGTCATCCAGAAGGCGACCGATATCATCAGCAAGACGCCTGGTATCGCCAATGCCGTCGCCTTCGCCGGCTTCAACGGTGCAACCTTTACCAATGCCTCAAACTCGGGCGTCATCTTCACGCCGTTCAAGCCATTCGAGGAACGCCTGAAGACCGGGGATACGGCGACCAAGATCATCGGCCAGCTTTATGGCAGCTTGCAGGGTCTCCAGGAAGCCTTCATCATCGCCATTCCGCCGCCTTCGATCCGCGGCGTCGGCAATTCCGGCGGCTTCAAGATGCAGATCATGGACCGGGAAAATCCCGACATGCGCCGCATCCTGCCGCTCGCCTACCAGATGATGGGCGTTGCCGCACAAAATAAGGGCGTCAGCGGCGTCTTCACCACCTTCTCCGCCAACAGCCCGCAATATTTCCTGGCGATCGACCGTGATAAGGCGCGCGCACTCAACGTGCCGATCCCGAATATCTTCGAGACGCTGTCGATCAACCTCGGCACGTCCTATGTCAACGACTTTAACGCCTTCGGCCGCGTCTACCAGGTGCGGGCGCAGGCAGACCAGCAATATCGCATGGATCGCGAGGACATTCTGGCGCTGAAAGTGCGCTCGGCGACGGGCGCGCTGGTGCCGCTCGGCACGCTGGTCGATATCCGCGATACGACCGGGCCGGCGCTCGTCCAGCGCTACAACATGTATGTCTCGGTTCCCCTGCAGGGCAATCCGGGACCGGGGGTTTCCACGGGTACTGCACTCGATACCATGGAGGGGTTGGCCAAGAACCTCTTGCCCTCGGGCACGACCTTCGAATGGACCGAACTCGCCTATCAGGAAAAGCATACCGGCAACACGGCGATCTATATCTTCGCCCTATCGGTCATCTTCGTCTTCCTGGCGCTGTCGGCGCAATATGAAAGCTGGATCCTGCCGCTTGCGATCATCCTCATCGTGCCGCTGGCGGTACTGGCGGCGCTGATCGGCGTGCATCTGAGAGGAATGGACAACAATATCCTGACGCAGATCGGGCTAATCGTGCTGATCGGCCTTGCGGCCAAGAACGCGATCCTGATCGTAGAATTCGCCCGGCAGGCGCAGGCAGAGGGAAAGAGTGCGGTGGAGGCGGCGATCGAGGCCAGTCATCTGCGCCTGCGCCCGATCCTGATGACGGCCTTCGCCTTCATCTTCGGCGTCGTGCCACTGATGATCGCCACCGGTCCCGGCGCCGAAATGCGTCAGTCGCTCGGTACGGCCGTTTTCTCCGGCATGCTCGGCGTGACGCTGTTCGGCCTGTTCCTGACGCCGGTCTTCTATGTCGTCCTGCGCAGGCGGCGCAAGCAGGCGGAAGCCGCGCAGGAGCCCTCGGCCACAGATGCCGCAGCACAATGATATCTAACAGAGGAGAGGCCGAGCGTTTCACGGGAACCGCTCGGCCTCTTTATCTGGCTGCTTTCAGGCAATGCCAGACGCAAAGCGGTTCAATATTCTTTCGCTGAATGCATTATAGATGCGGATTGCGCGGTCTATATTTCTTGACCAGCCGCTGATTGGTTTCCTTGGCGCCTGGCATGTTGGCGCTGAGGTAGACGGGTGGATTGCCATCTTTACAGAGTTCGGCGGCGACATCGGCGAAGATGGCGTTCAGCACCGTCGCGCCGACGGCTGTTGAGGCCGGCCCGACCTTCAGCTCCGTTCCCGACAGCTCTATCATCGCGTCACCGGGCGGCAGGCCGTTGTCCAGCACGATATCGGCGATATCGGCGAGCTTCCTACGTCCATTGGCGATGGCGGCCGAATAGGCGAGCGACGTGATGGCGATGACCGTTGCGCCGATCTCGCGGCCATAATCCGCCGCCTCGATCGGTGCTGCGTTGACGCCGGAATTGGAGGCGATGATCAGCACATCGCCCGGCTGCATGCCGTAGCGCTCGAAGACCGGGCGGATAAGGCCTTCGGTGCGTTCATAGACCGAACTGATGACGGCGCCTTCATGCAGCATGGCGGAGCCCACGAGCACGGGAATGGTGAAGGCGAGGCCGCCGGCGCGATAATGCACCTCTTCGGCCAGCATATGCGAATGGCCGGTGCCAAAGACATAGACGCGGCGGTCGGCGCGCGCGGCCGCGCAAATGGCGGCCGAGGCCCGGGACATGGGCTCGGCCAACGTTTCGCGCAGGGTCTCTAACCGACCGATGAGAGCGGAGAAATAGTTGTCCGTGACTGCGCTCATGCCGAGCTTCCTCATACGCTGTGTCAGGCCGAAGCTTGACCTGAGATCCATGTTTCCGTGACTTCGATGCCGTCGTTTATGTGAACGAGATCGGCACGCATTCCCGGCGCCAAATGGCCGCGATCGGCAAGCCGGAGGAAGCGGGCAGGGTAGGAGGTCGCCATGCGCAGGGCTTCAGCCAATGGCAGCTCGAGAATATTGACGCCATAGCGAATGGTCGAGGCCATATCGACATCAGAGCCTGCCAGCGTGCCGTCATCGAGCGTCAGCTTGGAGCAATAGCCGCCCTTGGTGCGATAGACCGTGCGGCCGTTCAGCGTGAAACTCGGAAGATCGGTGCCGACCAGCGACATGGCATCGGTGACAAAGAACAGACGGCCCTCACCGCGTTTCGCGCGCAGTGCAACCCTAAGCGCCGTCGGCTCGACGTGATGACCATCGGCGATGATGCCGCACCAGGGGGCGGGATGGTCGATCGCTGCGCCGACGAGGCCGGGCGCACGATGGCCCATCTGGCTCATGGCATTGAAAAGGTGGGTAACGCCGCGGGCGCCGGCGTCGAAGCGCGCATCGGCGGCTTCAGCCGTGCAATCGCTATGGCCGATGCTGACGATGACGCCGCCTTCGGCGAGCGCCTGCACCTGCCGCTCCGTCACCTGCTCGGCCGCCATGGTGACCAGCAGCGTGCCGATCGCCTCGCGGGCGCGGATGAAAGTCTTGACGTCGCTGTCTTCGACCGGACGCATCAGTTCGGCCAGATGCGCACCCTTGCGGGCAGGCGCCAAATGCGGGCCTTCCAGATGCAGGCCGGCGACGCCGCGATTGGCCTTCACGGCTTCGATGGCCGCTTCGATCGCGGCCGTCGTTGCGGCTGCGACATCCGTTATCAGCGTCGGCAGCACCGATGTCGTGCCGTAGGGGCGGTGCCCTTCGGCGATCATGTACATGGACGCCGGCGAGGGCTCGTCATTCAGCATGCGGCCGCCGCCGCCGTTGACCTGCGCGTCGATGAAGCCCGGAGAGAGAACGCCGCCTTTCAGCTGAATGGTTTCGGCATTATCGGGCACATCGTTGATGCCGGTGATGGCATGGATGCGGCCATTGCCGATCACCAACGCGCTATCCTCGTGAAACCGGTCGCCATCGAAGATGCGGGCGCCGGTAAAGACCTTGTAGTCCATCACATGGTCTCCGTTACCTTGAGAAGATTAGCCGGCTTATCCGGGTCGAAGCCCTTGCGGCGGGTCACCGACTCGATGAGGCGATAGTAGCACAGCAGCGACACGAGCGGGTCGAGCAGGCCGTTGCCTGTCGTCGGCATGCGCAGGTTGATGCCGGCAAGCGGCGCGGTCGAGAAGGAGACGGCGGTGGCGCCGAGCTTCTGGAGCCGTTCCAGCGCCTTGGCATTGTTGGCGAAGGCTGCGTCGTCGGGCGAAAAGGCGACGATCGGGAAGCCCGGCTGCACGAGGCGCATCGGCCCGTGCATGAGTTCGGCGAGCGAGAAGGCTTCGGCATGAAGGCCGGCGGTTTCCTTCGCCTTCAAGGCCGCTTCGAGTGCAATGGCGAAAGCCGGGCCACGGCCGCCGGTATAGAGCGAGGAGGCGTCGAAGAGCACATCTTCGGCCGCCCTGCCGTCGATGCCCGAGGTCGCGGCAAGCGCCTCCGGCAGCTTGGCAAGACCATCGATCAGCGCCTTGTCCTGCGACACCGCAGCCGTGACACCGGCAAGAGCGGCAACCGAGGCGATGAAGGATTTGGTCGCGGCGACGCTCTGTTCCTTGCCGGCGTTCAGGCCGAGCACGATGTCGGCTTCCTTGGCGAGCGGGCTGTCGGTGACGTTGACGACGGCGATCGTCGTTGCGCCACCCTTCTTTGCGGCGGCCTGCATGGCGATGATATCGGGGCTGCCGCCGGACTGGGAGACCGTGAAGTGAATGCCGCCCTTCAGGTGCAGCGGAGCGCCATAAACGGAAGCGATCGACGGGCCGACGGAAGCGACCGGGATACCGCAGGAGATTTCGAAGAGATATTTGAAGAAGGTGGCGGCGTGGTCGGACGAGCCGCGCGCGGCCGTCGTGATCAGGGATGGGCGACCGGTCGAGAAGAGCTTCGCGATCTCGGCAAAAGCAGGCTTTTCTTTTTCAAGCAGCGTCGCAACCACCTCAGGCGATTGGCCGGCTTCCGTCAGCATCAGGGATTGGGTCTCGCTCATAGGTCATCTCCAATTCTCAATTCAGCAACAAAATCATAAGCATCGCCGCGGTAATGCGAGCGGGTATATTCAACAACGCGGTGGTCCGCGAGGCGGGAGACACGCTCGATCAGAAGCGCGGGCGCTCCGGCCTTCACGGTCAGGATCGAGGCGGAGGTCGGGTCGAGCGTCACGGCGGTCAGCCTCTGCTGGGCGCGCACGGGCTTGAAGCCTTTGGCGGCCAGAGCGTCATAAAGCGATCCCTCGGATATGGCCTCCTCACCCAGGAACTTGATGGGAACGACGGCGCGCTCGATGGCGAGCGGCTGGCCATCCGCCAGACGCAGTCGATCGAGCCGCAACACGGGCTCATCAAGGCCGAGGCCGAGCAGGAAGGATTCCTCCGGCGCGGGCGCGCTAACAGTGCGGGACAGGATGCGCGCTGCGGGTTCGCGGCCGCGCGATCGCATGTCTGCGGAAAAGGAGGAGAGCCGCCAGAGCGGCTGCTCGATGCGCTCCACATGCTGCGAGACGAAGGTGCCGCTGCCGTGGCGGGATTCGATGACGCCTGAAGTGAGCAGGTCGCGATAGGCCGTTCGCACGGTAACGCGGCCGATTTCCAGTGCGCTGGCGAGATCGCGCTCGCCCGGAAGTGCCGTGCCCGGTTTCAGCAGACCCTCCTGGACCAGGCCGGTCAGCGCTTGTGCCAGGCGCTTATATAGCGGGCCGCTACCAGCCCCGTCGCTGAGGCCGCGATTATTCAATTCGGCGATCAAACTGGTTCTATCCATGGCCGTCATATAGAACCTATTTAGAACCAATTCACAAGGTGAATCTGTCCGCAGTGCAAAAAAGAATCGGCCGGGCGCTTTGGACGCCCGGCCGATTAGTGTGAGAGCAGGGCATGCTCCAGAGCAAATTCAGATTTTAAGTCCATTCGGCCTAAAATCTGAATTCGTTCTGGAATCAAGGAAGTAGAGCATGATGTCGTCCGAAAACCGCTTCACACTTTTCGGCATCATGCTCGGCTTTAGTTCTTCGTGAAGATGTAATCCGTTTCCTGCCGCAATACCTCGCCCGGGCGGAGCACAGCATTGGGGAAGCCTTCATGATTGATGGCGTCCGGCCAGACCTGCGTTTCCAGGCAGAAACCGGCAAACGGGCCGATCTTGCGGCCGTCATGACCGGGAACCGGCACATCGAGCTTGAAGCCGGCATAGAACTGCACGCCGGGCTCGGTGGTGCGCACTTCGAGCGAGACGCCGGAATTGACGCTGCGGGCGAGCACGACGGAGCGTTTGGCGGTGCGCTCGCTGGAGAGGCAGAAATTATGGTCGTAGAGCGCCTGCTCGCTTCCTTCGAAACGCTTCATCGGCGACATCTCGCGGAAATCGAAGGCAGTGCCTTCGACGGAGCGGATTTCCCCTGTCGGTATCTGTTTGTCGTCCGTCGGTGTGTAGTGATCGGCGGCGATCATGATGTCGTGACCGAGCGCATCGTCGCGGCCGTCGAGGTTGAAATAGGCGTGCTGGCAGACATTGGCGAGAGTGGGCTGGTCGGTGGTCGATTCATAGGTGACCGACAATTCGCCATTGCCATGCACCCAATAGGTTGCCTGGATCGTGCAGTTGCCGGGATAGCCGGCGCGGCCGTCGGGGTCGACAATCTTCAGGACGACACGGTCGGTATCGTGCTCGACGATGGTCCAGTTGCGCTTGGCGATATTGTCCTTGCCGCCATGCAGATGGGTGACGCCCTTTTCATTGAGCTCCAGCTGATACTGCTTGCCGTCGAGCGTGAAGCGGCCGGCGCCGATGCGGTTGGCGCAGCGGCCGGGCGTGGCGCCGAAATAGGAGGAATGAGCGGGATAATCGGCGAAATTGTCGAAGCCGAGCAGAAGCGAGGGCTCGTGGCCGTCAAGGCGCAGATCCTGGATGACCGCCCCCCAGGACATGATATGGGCGGTCAGGCCGCCACCGACGATCTTGACGCGATAGACGATATCTCCATTCGCCGTCGTCCCAAAATGTTCCCGCTGCAAAGTGCTTTCCGTCATATCAGCTCATCCATTGCTTTTGAGTATGCGAGGTCAGACCCTGCCTCCATTCGCGCCGTTCCGCAACCAGTTCGATGGCGAAATTTAGGGGCGGGTGGGAAGGGGGCAAGGTCTGATTAGGCGCTTTGCCCATAGCTAGTAGATTGACACGTTATGCTGTGAATGTGCGGCGCAGAAGACAGGCGGTCGATTTCGTCCTGATCCGTCCAGCTTGTCGTGAAGAGAGTTGGCTGTCCGTCTGCTGAAAAGCGTTCGAATTAATTGGTTCGACCCGTCCGCTTTTTCGGCCTTCATGATTACCATCAACCTGTCGCCGCGAACGGCGAGAAGGATATAGAACGCCTTTTGACTGTATTTTTCCACATAGGAGCTCCAGCGTCCCATACCTGCCGCGTAGCTGGCGTTTGCATAACTGCTCGTCTCCGCGGTAGCGCTCCAGCCATTGCTGGTGCTGATCCTCATAAACCTGCCCTGCCTGATTATTCCCATGCGGCATTTTTCACCGGCGCTGGCGTTGGAGTCGATCTGTTCCCATTGGCCGGAGAAGCCCCATTCTTCGGATCTTGCCTGCTGCGAGACGAACAAAATGGTTGCGATGAAGAGAAGTAATTTTGCAGCGCAGCGCACGCACATCTCCACCGGTTTTCGCAGCGAGTCGCGGCGATATCTGCTGCACTTCTCTTTCTACAAATGGTTGTGTCTATTTGGTGGCGCAACGGCATGCAAATGCTGATCCCTCAGCGCGACAATTCCCGCGTCGCCTTTTCCAGTCCGCCGAGGGTCAGCGGATACATGCGGTCGCTCATCAGCCCGCGCATCATCGAGATCGAGGTCGTATAAATCTAGTGATTTTCCCGAACGGGTTGGGCAGATCCATTTGCGAAGGTGCCTTTATGTAGCGTACTTTCACTGGAGGCACTGTGCCGCCAAGACTATTGTAGCTTACGCAGCTTGGCTTCGGCCCCTTTTCTCACATTCGGAGCGATGAACTGATCAGGAAAGGCGAGGGCGGCGTTATAGTCTGCTATCGCCTTCTCCGTGTTGCCAATTTTGGCAAAAGCACTCCCGCGAGCGATCAGGCATTCGGGGCAGATCGGTCGAGTGGAGAGGGCAAGATCATATTGAGAAAATGCTGAATCGGTCATGTTTTTATTCAAATATGCATTGCCAATCCCGATCATCGCATAAACATTCTCTGGCTGCAGCTTGAGGCAATCTTGGTAGTCTTGGATCGCGCGATCTGGTTCGCCTCTGGTCAACAGGAGGTCAGCCCGCACACGCAGGGTGAGCGGCTTTGCAAATTTGTCTTTCATCGCTTTGTCGAAATCCGCAAACGCCTCTTTGTCTTTGTTCAAAGCGGCGTAGGCCTGTCCCCGACTGACAAAATCCGTGCTGAGTTTTGGGTTTAAATCCAATGCCTTTGTATAATCCTCTATCGCCAGCTCATATTTGTTCATAGCAAAATACACACCCGCTCTGTTTTGGTAATATGTGGGGAGCATAACACCGTCGGGTTCAGCGAGCTGTATAGCGCTAGTGTAATCGGCTACAGCCTTGTCATATTGCATCGCAACGCCATATGCTTCCGCCCGGTTGCCGAAAGCGTCTGACGATTTCTGCTTAGCGAGTTCAGCAGTACACAGGGTAATCGCCTCTTCACCCCTTGCTGAAAAACACGTCGCTTCTGTCGCGGTTGTAGTGAGCGCGAGGCTGGAAGCAAACGTCATGTCAGGCCAGGTTGATAGCACCAACAACATGATTATAGCTGTGAAAGCATTGGTATTAATTTGCATTTGCCTGCTCGCTTTTTTAAGCTTCGTATCTGGCAGATATCGAAAGATCATCTTGATGAAATGCGGATCAAGTTGGATATACTATGCAAGCTCAATTTTTCCGCTGTTATATTGAACCAATTTATGACGCTTAGCGCGACAACTCCCTTGTCGCTCTCTCCAACCCTCCAAGCGTCAGGGGATACATGCGGTCGCTCATCAGGCGGCGGATGATGGAGATGGAGGTCGTGTAGCCCCAGTCATTTTCCGGCACCGGATTGATCCAGATGCATTTGCGGAAATGGCCGGTCATTCGGGCGAGCCAGGCCTCCCCAGCCTCCTTGTTCCAATGCTCCACCGACCCGCCCGGCTGAGAGATCTCATAGGGGCTCATGGATGCGTCGCCGACGAAGACGACGCGGTAGTCGGGACCGAAGGTGCGGATGAGGTCGGTCGTGGCGGTAATGTCGACGCGCCGGCGGCGATTGTCCTTCCAGACGCCCTCGTAGAGGCAGTTGTGGAAGTAGAAATACTCCATGTGGCGGAACTCCGCGCGGGCGGCGGAGAAGAGTTCTTCGACGACGCGGATATGGTCGTCCATCGAGCCGCCGACATCGAAGAACATCAGCAGCTTGACGGCGTTGCGGCGCTCCGGCCGTGTCTGGACATCGAGATAGCCATGTTCGGCGGTGGAGCGGATGGTGCCGGAAAGATCCAGTTCTTCGGCGGCGCCTTCGCGTACCCAGCGTCGCAGGCGTTTCAGCGCTACCTTGATGTTGCGGGTGCCAAGCTCCACGCCATCGTCGAGATTCCTGAAGTCGCGTCGATCCCAGACTTTTACTGCGCGGCGGTGGCGCGAGGTTTCCTGGCTGATGCGCACGCCTTCGGGGTTATAGCCATAGGCGCCGAAGGGCGAGGTGCCCGCCGTGCCGATCCATTTCGAGCCGCCCTGATGCCGGCCCTTCTGCTCGGCCAGCCGCTCGCGCAGCGTCTCCATCAGCTTGTCGAAGCCATCGAGCGCCTCAATCTGCCGTCTTTCCTCTTCGGTCAGATGCCGCTCGGCGAGCTTGCGCAGCCATTCCTCGGGAAGGACGGTCGGCTCCGCCGCTTCTCCATCGGCATTGCCGCCGATCGCCTCGACGCCACGAAAGTAATCGGCAAAGACCTGGTCGAAACGGTCGATGAAGCGCTCATCCTTGATCAGCGTCGCGCGGGCCAGATAGTAGAAAGCCTCGACGTCGTAGTCGGCGATCCCTTCTTCCATTCCCTCAAGCAGCGACAGGAATTCCCGGAGCGTCACCGGAACCTTCGCTTCCTTGAGCTTCAGGAAGAAGGGAATGAACAAGCCTCAAATCCTTTCCTGGCCGATCTCCTCCAGATCATATGGCGTGGTCTGATAGATCTCGTTGATCCAGTTGCCGAAGAACAGGTGTGCATGGCTGCGCCATCGGTTCTGCGGAGGAATTTCCGGATCGTTATGCGGAAAATAGTTGTGCGGCATCTTGATCGGCACGCCGGCATTCACATCCCGGAAATACTCATCCGCCAGCGATGTGGAATCATACTCCACGTGATTGAACATGTAGAGCCGGTTGCAGGCCTGTTCATGCACGAGGCAGACGCCCATTTCGCTCGAATCCATCAGGATCTGCAAGCCGGGCACCTTTTCGATGTCGGCGCGGCGCACTTCGGTCCAGCGCGAGACCGGAATGGCGAAATCGTCGGAGAAGCCGTTGAGATAGACCGAGTAGGGCTTCAGGTTCTGATGGCGGTAGACGCCGAAGGCCTTCTCCGTCAGCGTATATTTCGGCACCTTGTGGAAATGGTAGATCGCCGCCATCGCGCCCCAGCAGACGTTCATCGTCGAATGGACATTGGTGGTCGTCCAGTCCAAGATCTCCTGCATCTCGTTCCAGTAGGTGACGTCCTCATATTCCAGCAGCTCGATCGGCGCGCCGGTTATGATGAAGCCGTCGAACTTGCGGTGCTTCACTTCCTCCCACGTCTCGTAGAAAGCAAGCAGATGCTCCTGCGAGGTGTTCTTGGCCTTGTGGCCGCCAACGCGCACCAGGGAAAACTCCACCTGCAGCGGCGATGCGCCGACCAGGCGCGCCATCTGGATCTCGGTCTTGATCTTGTTCGGCATGAGGTTGAGAAGCCCGATCTGAAGGGGGCGGATATCCTGTCGGAACGCCACCGTTTCGGTCATCACCCGCACACCCTCGTTCTGGAGGGTTTCAAACGCGGGGAGCGTATCGGGAATCTTGATGGGCATCTTTTCACTCGCCAAATACAAAAAAACCGGCCGCGATGAATCGCTACCGGTCCGCACGCGGCCCTTTAGCGACTTATTTAACGTGGCTGCAAGCCGGCCGGCCAAATCACCACAAGGGAAATTTCATAAACCCGACATCTCCGCGGGTCAATGGGGCAAGCGTCGGGGAAAGTCCGGGGCTGAGCTCGGAGGCGCGATACGGCCTACAGATGTTCAATGAGAGCTTCCATGCCATAACCGAGGCGATGCCTGGCAGCCTCGATCGGTAGCCAGAAGAAGCGGAAGCCGATCGGGTCGCCACCGTCGAAAGGCGTCATTTCGTGGTGGAACCAAGTGGCAGGCGCTCGCTCGGAGATACCGCAGCGGAAATAGTGCCGTTGGTGATAGTAATCGCGGCCGTTCTTTTCGAAACGGTAGTCGTGGACGCCCAGGGAATAGAGTTCGCGCGGCGCAAAACCGGTCTCCTCCTCGAATTCGCGCGCTGCGGCCGCTACAATGTCCTCACCGGATTCGACAGTGCCACCAGGAACCTGGAGCTGGACGGCGGGGAAGTCTGGCTCATCGAATACCAGCAGATGCCGATCCCGAACAGCATAGATCAAAACCTTTACGGCATCGGGTTGCATTATCTACCCTGCCCACGTGCCATGAAGGCCAGCCGCTCGAAGAGGTGCACATCCTGCTCGTTCTTCAGAAGCGCGCCATGGAGTTTCGGCAATACGTTCTTCGCATCGGCGCGCAGCGTTTCCGGATCGATATCGTCTGCGACCAGCAGGCGGATCCAGTCGAGCGCTTCCGAGGTCGAGGGCTTCTTCTTCAGGCCCGGCACGTCGCGGATTTCGAAGAATTGCGTCAGTGCCGCATGGACGAGCGTCTGCTTGATGCCGGGATAGTGCACCTCGACGATGCGCGTCAGCGTCTCCATGTCGGGGAAGCGGATATAATGAAAGAAACAGCGGCGCAGGAAGGCGTCCGGCAGCTCCTTTTCGTTGTTCGAGGTGATGATGACGATCGGCCGGACGACGGCCCGGATCGTCTCGCCGGTTTCGTAGACGTGGAATTCCATGCGGTCGAGTTCCTGCAGGAGATCGTTCGGGAATTCGATATCGGCCTTGTCGATCTCGTCGATCAGCAGCACGCATTTCTGCGGCGAGGTGAAGGCCTGCCAAAGCTTGCCCCGACGGATATAGTTGCCGACATCATGAACTCTGATGTCGCCGAGCTGGCTGTCGCGCAGGCGCGAAACCGCATCATATTCGTAGAGACCCTGCTGGGCCTTCGTCGTCGACTTGACATTCCACTCGATCAGGTCAAGGCCGAGCGCGGTGGCCACCTGGCGTGCGAGTTCGGTCTTGCCCGTACCGGGTTCGCCCTTTACGAGAAGCGGACGCTCCAGCCTTATGGCGGCATTGACGGCGACCATCAGATCCTTGTCGGCGATATAGTCGGCAGTTCCCTGAAATTGCATCGGAAGGCTTTCTCAATTTTTCAAGCGCAAGCTAATTGCTGGCCTTATTCGGTTTAAGACGCGAAACCGTGTATATAGGAATGTGATCCCACCGATCTATTGCAAGGGTGGACATGAGGGCGGCTCATGATTAACTGACGGGACGCGTGGCAGGGAAGTGCTGATGGCAGTTGATACGCAAGCCAAGCCGAATGGGCAGGGGAACGAGCAGGTCGGATACGATTTGAGCCTCTTCTTTCGGTTGAGGATGATGTTTTCCGCGTTCTGGAATTCGCCGGTCCGCATCAAGCTCATTATTCTTGTCGTCGCGCTTTTCGCAATCATCCTCGTCACGGCCTATGTTCAGGTGCTGCTCAACAATTGGAACGCGCCCTTTTACGATTCGCTGGCAAGACGCGATATCACCGCTTTCTTCCATCAGCTCGGCGTCTTCGGCATCATCGCCGGTTCGCTTCTGGTCCTCAACGTCATCCAGGCCTGGCTTAACCAGATGACCGCGCTGTACATGCGCGAGGGTCTGGCGCGTGATCTCGTCAATCAGTGGCTTCAGGCGAAGCGCGCGCTTCGTCTCGCCTCTTCCGGCCTGATCGGCGTCAATCCCGACCAGCGTCTGCATGAAGATGCCCGCAACCTGGCGGAAAGCACGACCGGGCTTGCCATCGGTCTGGTGCAGGCGACGATCCTGCTGCTGAGCTTTATCGGCGTGCTCTGGGAGCTTTCCAGCGGCATGGTATTCAAAGTCAACGGCATGAGTTTCGCCATCCCCGGCTACATGGTCTGGGCGGCAATCCTCTATGCCGGATCGGCATCGTTCCTCAGCCAATTCGTCGGCCGCCGCCTCGTGCGGCTGAATGCGGATCGCTATTCGAAAGAGGCCGAGCTGCGCTTTGCGCTCATGCATGCCAACGAGCATATGCCGGCGATCACGATTGCCGGCGGCGAAGAGAACGAGCGCCGGCGGATCAATCTCGATATATCGGCCGTGCTTGCCGTCATCCGGCAGCTTGCCATCGCCAATACCAATCTCACCTGGGTGTCCGCCGGCTATGGCTGGCTGGTGCTCATCATTCCGATCCTCGTTGCCGCGCCCGCCTATTTCTCCGGGGGCTTGACCTTCGGTCAGCTGATGGTGGCGGTCGGCGCCTTCAATCAGGTCAATTCGGCGCTGCGCTGGTATGTCGCGAATTTCGGCCCGATCGCCGAATGGCGCGCGACGCTGATGCGCGTGACCGATTTCCGCAAGGCGTTGACGGAGATGGACGACAAGACGCCGATGCCGCACACCCTCGTCTTTGAGAAGGCGGCACCCGGGACGATGGTTTGGACCGATCTGGAGATTTCGACGAAGACCAGCGACGATGCGACTGAAAACGGCTTCCGAATCGCGGAGGGTACGGTCACGATCAATGCCGGCGAGCATGTGATGATCAATGGCGATCACGGCGTAAACCGCAGGCTGCTGTTCGAGGTGCTGGCGCACCAGTGGTACAGCGGCTCGGGCACGGTCAGTCTGCCGCCGATGGATGACATGCTGTTCGTGCCGCATACGCCCTATGTGCCGACCGGCACGCTCAGGGAGGCAATCTGTTTTCCGGATGATCCGGACGCCTACGACGATGCCGCTGTCGAGGCCGTCATCGACAAGGTGGGGCTCGGCCGGCTGAAGAGCCGTCTCGATACGCAGGCCCGCTGGGATCGATTGCTCGATACCGAAGAGCAGAAGGCTGTCGGCTTTGCGCATCTGCTACTCGCGAAGCCGAAATGGATCGTCTTCGATGATGCCATGGATGGGCTCGAGGCTGAAGTTCAGGCGAAGGCTTTTGCTATGCTCACCGAATTGAAGGATGCGACTCTGATCTATATCGGGCGCTCAGAAGCCTTCATGCACTCCATGTCGCCGCGCATCCTGCATCTGCAGTCCTTGGCTCCGCATGAGCACAGCACCGATATGCAAACGCCGCCCGAGACCGCCGGTGCAATGCGGACGGGCGGGAAAAAGGCCAGTGCTCCCTAATACGATGGGATCCATCTTCATGTGATCCTCTGGCTTCAACCGCCCAAAACGCAAAACGCCCCGTCGCGAGGACGAGGCGTTCTTCATGCAAGCAATGAGCTTGAGACTCAGTCCTTGGCGCGCTCGACGTAGGAATTGTCTTCCGTGGCGATGACGACGCGGGTGCCGGCGGTAATGTGCGGCGGCACCAGGGTGCGGATGCCGTTCGACAGTATGGCAGGCTTGTAGGAAGAGGATGCCGTCTGGCCCTTCACGACCGGCTCTGTCTCGCTGATTTCGAGCGTAACATGGCGCGGCAGTTCGATCGCGAGCGGGATGCCTTCGTGGATCGACAGGATGCAGGTCATGCCTTCCTGGAGATAGGCCTTCTGGTCGCCCATGGTTTCGACATCGACCACGACCTGGTCGTAGGTGGCCGGGTTCATGAAGTGGAAGCCTTCGCCGTCTTCATAGAGGTACTGGAAGTTCACGTCTTCGACGAAGGCGCGCTCGACCTGTTCGGTGGTGCGCCAACGCTCGGAGACCTTCACGCCGTCGACGATGCGGCGCATGTCGACCTGGGTAACCGGCGTACCCTTGCCCGGATGAAAGTTCTGAGCGGTGAGAACGACGTAGAGCTTGCCGTCGACATCGAGAACGTTGCCCTTGCGGACCGAAGAGGCGATGACCTTGACCATAAGACTTCCTTGTAACGCTGCGCTTTGCGTCGTAGAGGGACTGTCGAAATGCTCTCCGAGACGCAGCAATTGTTTGCTTGGGGGCGCAACTACCCTAAATCAATGGAAATTGCCACCCCCTTGCGTGGGTCGTGCCCCGAAGAAAGCTAGGAATGAAGCCGAAGACGAGCAAAGCGTCCCCCTGGTGGACCCGCAATGTCCATGCGGACCGGCGGCCGTTCCTCATCGGCCGCAATGCCATTCAGGCTGCGTTGCGGGTTTTCTTTGCGCGCAACGACTTCATCGAGGTGGATACGGCGACGCTGCAGGTGTCGCCGGGCAACGAGGCCCATCTGCATGCTTTCGCGACCGAGGCGGTGACGACGGATGGCAAAACGCTGCCTCTCTATCTGCACACCTCACCGGAATTTGCCTGCAAGAAGCTGCTTGCGGCGGGCGAGGAGCGCATCGCCTGCTTTGCCCATGTCTACCGCAATCGCGAGCGCGGACCGCTGCATCATCCGGAATTCACCATGCTGGAATGGTACCGGGCAGGAGAGAGCTACGAGGCCCTGATGGCCGATTGCGCCGCAATCCTGGGGCTTGCTGCCGAGACGGTCGGGGCGAAGAAATTCAGCTATCGCGGAGCCGAAACCGATCCGTTCCTCCAGCCTGAGCGCATCAGCGTCGCAGCCGCTTTCGAACGTTATGCCGGCATCGATCTCTTTGCCTCCATCGGTCTCGACGGATCGACGGATCGCGAGCGTCTAGCGGCGGATATGCGGCAGGCTGGCATCCGCGTTGCCGACGACGATCTTTGGCAGGATCTTTTCAGCCGGGTGCTGGTTGAGAAGATCGAACCCAATCTCGGCTTCGGCCGCGCAACGATCCTCGACGAATATCCCGTTTCCGAAGCGGCGCTTGCCCGGCCGTCGGTAGCCGACCACCGCGTTGCCGAGCGTTTCGAGCTCTATGCCTGCGGCGTTGAGCTTGCCAATGCCTTTGGCGAGCTTACCAATGCCGAGGAGCAGCGGCGCCGCTTCGAGATCGAGATGGCGGAGAAACAGCGCGTCTATGGCGAGACCTATCCGCTGGACGAGGAGTTTCTGGAGGCGCTTGCTGTCATGCCTGACGCAAGCGGCATCGCGCTGGGCTTCGACCGGCTTGTGATGCTGGCAACCGGCGCCTCGCGGATCGAACAGGTGCTGTGGGCACCAGTCGCGGAGTATGACGCATGAATGTGATGCGCCCAATCCGGACTATCGGCGAACTTGAGCGCGCCGGGCTGATCGACGCCGACCATACAGTGGCGCTCGAAGCCGTGGCGGAGCGCTACGCCGTCGCCTTGACGCCGACCGTGACGCGACTGATCGACGCCGAAAACCCTGTCGATCCCATAGCCCGGCAGTTCGTGCCTGATCTGGCGGAACTCGTCGTCACGCCCGAGGAGCGCGCCGATCCGATCGGCGATCACGCGCATAGCCCGGTCGAGGGTATCGTCCACCGCTATCCCGACCGTGTGCTTCTGAAGGCCGTGCATGTCTGCCCTGTCTATTGCCGTTTTTGCTTCCGCCGCGAGATGGTCGGACCGCAGGGGCTCGGGACGCTGGACGGCGCTGCGCTTGACGGCGCCTTTGCCTATATCCGCGAGCACAAGGAGATCTGGGAGGTCATTCTGACCGGCGGCGATCCGCTGGTGCTTTCACCGCGGCGCCTGGAAGAGATTCTCGGGCAGCTTGCCGAGATCGACCATGTGAAGATCGTCCGCTTCCACACCCGCATCCCCGTCGTAGACCCTTTGCGGGTCGATGCGACGCTGATTGCGGCACTGAAGGCGAGCGGCAAGACCATCTATGTAGCGCTGCATGCCAATCATCCGCGGGAGATGACGGAGGAGGCGCGCGCTGCCTGCGCCCGGCTGGTCGATGCGGGAATCGTGCTTATCAGCCAGTCGGTTCTGTTGAAGGGCGTCAATGACGATCCGGAGGTGCTGGCGGCGCTGATGAGGGCTTTCGTCGAAACCCGGGTGAAACCCTATTATCTGCATCATCCGGACCTTGCGCCCGGCACCAGCCACTTCCGCCTCACGATCGCCGAAGGGCAGGCAATCGTAGCAAGCCTGCGCGGCCGTATTTCCGGCCTCTGCCAACCGACCTACATTCTCGATATTCCCGGCGGCTACGGCAAGGCGGATATCGGGCAAACGTCGGTGCGGGAGCTGCGCGAAGGCTGCTATTCGATTTCGGACTATCGCGGCGGCGGCCATATCTATCCGCCGGAAGGCTAGGGGCGGCCTTTGTCCTGCAGGACTATACTTTCACTGACGCTCTGATTGTTATGACGTTTTTTGAATGAAACGTGATGGCGAATTTTGGTACGTTAACCTTCTTTCACTTCTCGACATTCCAAAAATCGTCATTCCTTAATATTAGAGATTTTCGATATTTGTGCTTGAGCCGCGCGTTAGATGGCTTACGCTTGGTAAATTTCAATCAGGTAAGTATCGAATATAGCAATTTTACACGAAGTATAAGTTGGTTGTATTTACCACGTCGCTTAGCGGAATGTTCTATTTTGCCTGTTACTTCTCGGCGAAGAATAAGACTGCGTAACTGCGGTTATGCTTGCCATTGCCAGAAGGGACTAGACTATGAACAAGACGATTCGCGATTTGCTGGCCAAGTTCGGTACGCTTCCCGTTGCTGTCGATCAGATCGAAGACGATGCTGATCTTTATGCGGCGGGGCTGTCTTCCTTCGCTTCGGTACAGCTGATGCTCGGCATCGAGGAAGCCTTCGACATCGAATTCCCGGACAACCTGCTGAACCGCAAGTCCTTCGCCAGCATCGCCGCAATCGAAAGAACCGTCGGCATGATCCTGGACAGCAGAAAGGTCGCCTGATGACTGCGGCGGTCGCTCTACTCGAGGTTGGGACGGGCGAGGGAGCGGCGGTGCGCGCCGCCCGCGTCGCAGCGATCGCCAGCCAACACGCCGATGCCGTCGATGCCGAGGGTCGGTTCCCACGCGAAGCTGTCGACGCGATGCGCGCCGAAAAGCTGCTTTCCATCCAGATCCCCGCCGATCTCGGCGGCGAAGGCGCGTCGATGACCGAAATCGCCGAGCTTTGCTCGATCCTCGGCCAGGCTTGTGCGGCAAGCGCCATGGTCTTCGCCATGCACCAGATCAAGCTTTCGAGCCTGGTCGAGCACGGCGTCGACAGCGACTGGCACCGCGACTTCATGCGCCGCATTGCCAGGGAACAGCTGCTGCTTGCCTCTGCGACGACCGAGGGCGGGATCGGCGGCAACCTGCGCAACAGCATCTGCGCCATCAATGTCGAAGGCGATACCTGCGCCCTCGAAAAGGATGCGACCGTCATTTCCTATGGCGCTCATGCCGACGCCATTCTGATCACCTCGCGCAGCCATGCCGAGGCGGCGTCCTCCGATCAGGTGCTGACCTGCTTCCTGAAAGATCAATACGACATCAAGCGCACCGTCGAGTGGAACACGCTCGGCATGCGTGGCACCTGTTCCGACGGCTTCCTGTTCAAGGGTAAAGCTCCGGCCAAGCAGATCCTGCCGAAGCCCTTTGCCGAGATCGCCGCACAGTCGATGCTCGCAAGCTCGCACCTGCTCTGGAGCGGCGTGTGGTACGGCATTGCCGCCGATGCGGTTTCCCGCGCGCAGGCGTTCGTGCGGGCTGCTGCCCGCAAGTCTCCTGGCGTACAGCCTCCCGGCGCGCTGCGCCTCGCCGAAGCCTCCAGCATGCTGCAGATGGTGAAATCCAATGTGGTTGCCGGGCTGAAGGCCTATGAAGAGGCGAAGCTCGATGCTGATCGCCTGTCGTCGATGGCCTTCGCCGTGGCGATGAACAACGTCAAGATCGCGTCGTCGGAGATGATCCTGCCGATCATCAACCATGCGATGCTGATCTGCGGCATCATGGGCTACAAGAACGGTACGCCCTACAGCCTCGGCCGCCACCTGCGCGACGCGCACTCGGCGCAATTGATGATCTCGAACGACCGCATCCTCGGCAATACGTCGACAATGCTGCTCGTCCATAAACAAGATACCAGCCTGTTGGGGTAACCGTCATGGATATGCAAACATCGTTTCTCGACCGTCTTTTCGATTCCGGTCTCCTGATCGACACCGGCGTTGATGGTCTCTATGGCCGCAGTGGCCAGTTCGAAGACGTGATTTCCGCTTTCGAGCGCTTGATCGACACGTTCGGCGGCGCCGATGGCGCCGAAGCCATCCGCTTTCCGCCCGGCATGAACCGCGCCTTCTTTGAGACGAGCGGCTACATGAAGAGCTTTCCGCAGCTTGCCGGCACGGTGCACAGCTTCTGCGGCAACGAGCTCGACCATATGAGCCTGCTGAAATGCATGGAAGTGGGCGACGACTGGACGAAAGACCAGCAGGCGACCGATATCGTGCTGACGCCGGCTGCCTGCTATCCGCTCTACCCGACGGTCGCCAAGCGCGGCGCCATTCCGGAAGATGGAGCGCTCTATGATCTGCAATCCTATTGCTTCCGCCACGAGCCCTCCAAGGACCCGGCCCGCCAGCAGCTCTTCCGCATGCGCGAATATGTCTGCATGGGCAGCGAAAAGCACGTGACGGATTTCCGCCAGAGCTGGATGGACCGCGGTGTCGAGATGATGAAGGCCGTCGGTCTCGATGTAACCATCGATGTCGCCAACGACCCATTCTTCGGCCGCGCCGGCAAGATGCTCGCCAACAATCAGCGCGACCAGAACCTCAAGTTCGAGCTGTTGATCCCGATCACGTCGACAGCCAAGCCGACCGCCTGCATGAGCTTCAACTACCACCAGGATGCCTTTGGCACGAAGTGGGGCCTGAACTTTGCCGATGGCCGCGTCGTGCATACCGCCTGCGTCGGCTTTGGCCTGGAGCGCATCGCGCTGGCGCTGTTCCACACTCATGGTCTCGACACCAAGGAATGGCCCGAGAGCGTGCGCAAGACGCTGTGGGGCTGATCGCATCCATGGCTTCCGTGTTTCAGGGGCTGGATCCCGCCACCTACAAGCCACATGCACTGCACGACAGCGAGCGCATGTGGCCCGAGACCAACTGCTATATCGATCTCTGGATCGAGGTGCTCTCGAGCATGCAGCTGCCGCCGGAAGCCATGCTTGGCTTCACGGTGACGCAGGATTTCGAGGGCGACCAGTTCACCTTCTTCAAGGTGCCGCTTGAGGATCTGGAAGCGCTCTATGGCGTGCGCTGCACCGAGCTTGCGATCTACGACAAGGTTCAGAACCATGTCGCCGAGCAGATCGGCCGTGGCAGGCTCTGCCTGGTGGAGATGGATTCCTTCTTCATGCCGGATACTCAAGGGGTCGGCTATCGCCGCGAACACGGCAAGACGACGGTGGCGATCAACCGGCTCGACATGCAGGGCCGCACGCTCGACTACTTCCACAATGGCGGATTCTTCCAGCTGTCGGGCGAGGACTTCGACGGGCTCTTCCAGCTGCATCTGACGGATGAGGACCTGCCCTTCCTGCCCTATACGGAATTTGCGAAATTCCCGGAGACGGCACCGGCCGACGCTGCGATCCGTCAGACGGCACGACAGCTTCTGTCTTTCCATTTCCGCCGTCATCCGCTGGCCAATCCGATCCGCGCCTTCGCGGAGGTTTTCCCTGCGCAGGTGGAAGCGGTCGCCGAACGGCCATTCGGTTTCTTCCATAAATATGCCTTCAACACGCTGCGTCAGCTCGGCGCCAATTTCGAGCTTGCCGGCAGTCATTTCGACTGGCTTTCGACCGATCTGTCTGAAGCGGTGGCCGAGGCGCGGAAAATTTCCGAGACTGCGAAGTCGGTGCAGTTCCAGCTTGCCCGCGCCATCACACGCAAGAAGTTCGAGCCGCTGCGTACGGCCCTTGATCCGGCTGCCGATGCGTGGGATGCCATGATGAGCGACCTCGAACGGAAGCTTTGACCGACTTCCGTTCGATCGCGATACGGCTGGGTTATTTCTGAACATATTGGGGCGGGGGCAATCCCTCGAAAAATGTCATGGGCGGGCGCTTGGCGGATCTCGGCGATGGAATGCGGCTGAGCGAAGGCTGGAATCTGGTATTGACGGAGGCGGGCACCTGCCTCTCGCCCTCCGATGTGCCGCTGGCGTCTGGCTTCATCCCGGCGCCGGTGCCGGGCACGGTGGCGGAAGCCTTAGAAAGGGCCGGTCGTTTCGACCGGACGAGGCCGCAGCCTCTTCACGACCGTGATGCTTGGTACATCTGCCGTCTGGTGGATGCTGACGCCGGTGAGGCGGTCTTGCGGCTCGAGGGGCTCGCGACGCTTTGCGAAGTCTTCCTCAACGGCCAGAAAATCCTCGTCTCCGAAAGCATGTTCGAGGCCCATGGCGTCGATGTTACCCTCCTTGGCGGCGACGAGCTGGCGCTCTGCTTCCGCGCGCTGGAGCCGAAGCTTTTGGAACCTGGGCCGCGTGCCCGTTGGCGGCCGCAGATGATCACGCCTCACGGTCTGCGGATGGTGCGCACGACGCTGCTGGGCCACATGCCCGGCTGGTGTCCCGAGGTTCAGGCCGTCGGTCCTTGGCGGCCGATTTCGCTGCTGCGGCCGAATGCGCCTGTTATTCGCGATCTTTCCTTGCGGCCGGACCTGCTCGAGAACGGTGAAGGTCGGCTCTATGCTTCGCTATTGATCGAGGGCGATATCCGCGAGCTGGTTTTGCGCTGCGGAGAGACGGAACAGGCGTTCGAGAAGGACGGTCCCGGCCGCTATACGGCAATCCTGAAAATCCGCGATGTGGTGCCATGGTGGCCGCATACGCATGGCGTGCCGCAGCTCCATGATGTTACGCTCGTCGTCGATGGCGTGGAGCATGCGCTCGGACAGACCGGGTTTCGCCGGCTGTCGGTCGATCGCGGCGTCGATGGGCAGGATCTCGCTGTCATCGTCAATGGCGAGCGGATTTTCTGCCGAGGTGCTGTCTGGACTACGGCGGATATCGTGCGCCTGCCCGGCGACCGCGGTGATTACGAGGGCTGGCTGCGGCTGGCGGCTGAAGCCGGCATGAACATGATCCGCATCGGCGGCACCATGGCCTATGAGACGCCGGAATTCTTCCGTCTCTGTGACGAACTCGGCCTGCTCGTCTGGCAGGATTTCATGTTCGCCAATTTCGACTATCCGAAGAACGACAAGGCGTTCAACGCCCATGTCGAAACGGAGGTTTCGCAGTTTTTGGGTCGGACGCGCCTCTCGCCTTGCCTGGCTATCCTTTGCGGTGGCAGTGAGATCCATCAGCAGGCGGCGATGATGGGCCTGCCGGAGCAGTTCTGGAAGAGCCCTGTTGTCGAGGAGATTATTCCACCACTGGTGCAATCGCTGCGGCCGGATGTGCCCTATGTCGTCAATTCGCCGTCCGGCGGGGCCATGCCGTTTTCTTCGAATGTTGGCGTCACGCATTATTACGGCGTCGGCGCCTATATGCGGCCGCTTGCCGATGCCCGTCGTGCCGATGTCCGCTTTGCCGCAGAAAGCCTTGCCTTCGCGCATGTGCCGCAAGCCCGCACGCTTGGCCAGCATCTGCCGGTGCCGGCAGTCCATAGCCCACTATGGAAAGAGCGCGTGCCGCGCGATCGCGGCGCGTCCTGGGATTTCGAGGATGTGCGCGATCATTATCTTCAGGAGCTTTACGGCTTCGAGCCAAACCGGCTACGGCGGGAAGACCCGGATCTCTATCTCAACCTCTCCCGTGCGGTAACCGGCGAAGTGGCCGAGGAGACCTATGCCGAGTGGCGCCGCCAAGGTTCCGGCTGCAACGGCGCCCTCGTCTGGACGCTGCAGGATCTGCTCCCCGGCGCCGGTTGGGGCGTGATCGATTCGACGGGGGAGCCGAAGCCTGTCTGGTACGGGCTGCGCCGAGCCTTCCGGCCGGTGCAGATACTATTGATGGACGAGGGCACCAATGGCCTCGACGTGCACATCATCAATGAGAGCGATGCGACGCTCGATCTGACCGTCGAGGTCTCCTGCCTGCGCGACGGCCGTCAGATCGTCGTCGGTGGCGGGCGCGATCTGGTGCTCGATGCCCGAGGCAAGCAAAAGATAGCCTGCACTGATCTTTTCGGCGCCTTTTTCGATACGACCTATGCGTTCCGTTTCGGACCGCCATCGCATGATGTGACAGTGGCGCGGCTGACAGCTCCTGCGACCGGTACTGTGATCGCCCAGGCCTTTTACTTCCCGCTCGGGCGCCCAAAGGCGTTCCATGATGCGGAGATCACGGCGTCGGCAGTGCAGGAGGGTGAAGACTGGTTCCTCGAGTTGAGCAGCGATCGGTTGGCGCAATCGGTGCAAATCGACCTGGAAGCCTATCGCGCCGAGGATGACTGGTTCCATCTTGCGCCGGGCAGCCGGCGGCTTCGGCTGTACCGACGGGAGGGCGTTCCGGCCGATGTCATTCCATCCGGCCAGATCCGCGCGATCGGCAGCCGGCGGATCGTCGAGGTTTGAGAGCCTATCTCGCCAGCCAGGGGCGGGATAACTCCGTGCCCGCCGCCAGCTCCATCACAAAGTCATGCCATCCGGGCCGAACAGATGGCAGCGCTCGGGATCGATATGGATGCTGACCGTTTCGCCGGCGCGGATGCTCTGTTGATCTTCCAGCGCGACCGTCAGTGCCTGGCCGCCATGCAGCGTGACGTAGAGGATCGTCTGGCCGCCGAGGTGCTCGACGAGATCGACGCGTGCGCTACCGAGCCCTACGCCGCGATCGCCGACGTTCAAATGTTCCGGGCGCGCGCCAAGCGTCACGGGCTGTCCGGGCTGGAGACCACCGAGCCGGCGCGGCAGGCGTACGGTTTGGCCGGCGAGATCGATGACGGCGGAGCCGTCGTCAGAGGCGACGATCTTCGCATCGAGGAAGTTCATTTTCGGCGAGCCGATGAAGCCGGCGACGAACTTGTTCTTCGGCCTGTTGTAAAGGTCGAGCGGCGCGCCGACCTGCTCGATCTTGCCGCCATTGAGCACGACGATCTTGTCGGCCATGGTCATGGCTTCGGTCTGGTCGTGGGTGACATAGATCATCGTGTTGCCGAGCCGCTGGTGCAGGCGGGCAATCTCGACGCGCATCTGCACCCGCAGTTCGGCATCGAGATTTGAAAGCGGCTCGTCGAAGAGGAAGATGTTGGGCTCGCGCACGATGGCGCGGCCGATGGCGACACGCTGGCGCTGGCCACCGGAAAGCTGCTTCGGCTTGCGCTGCAGCAGCTGCTTGATCTGCAGGATCTCGGCCGCTTTTTCGACGCGCGGCTGGATCTCGTGCTTCTTCATGCCGGCGGTTTCGAGACCGAAGGCGAGGTTCTTGTAGACACTCATATGCGGATAGAGCGCATAGGACTGGAAGACCATGGCGATGCCGCGTTTGGAGGCGGGGACATCGTTCATGCGGCTGCCGTCGAGATAGAGCCCGCCGCCGGAAATCGGCTCCAGCCCGGCGATCATGCGCAGGAGCGTGGACTTGCCGCAGCCGGATGGGCCGACGAAAACGGTGAACTCTCCCGGTTCGATTTCCAGATCGATCCCGTGAACCACCTGAAGCTCGCCATAGCGCTTGATAACCTTCTGCAGCGATACGCTTGTCGCCATGGGTGCTTCCTCCTTATTGGTCCTGATGGCTCGCGGGGCGATGTTCACGACGGCCTCCAGCTCGTGTATTTCTTGGCTTCGGGTCCGACAGGAAAGCGGACTTCGGTGCGGGTTTCCGACGATTCGTAGAATGCCGTGACCAGCTCCAGCGCCTGGCGGGCATCGACTGTGGTCACCGGCAGGGGCCCGCCCGACAACAGCGCGTCGTGGAACAGCCTCATCTGCGTGTTGAAACGGTTGGGGATCGGCGACCAGTCGGCGAGCAGCGCATCGATCTTCGCGCCGATGTCGTCATTGGCGGGAATGATCTTCCATGGATCCTGGCCGGGGCTGTAGGGCTCGTGGTTGCTTTCGATCAGGACGTTTTCGAAGGCGAGCCGCAGGCGGCTGATCTGCTCCTGCGAGCCGAGGGTGGCACTGATGGTGGCGAGCGCGCCGTTTTCCATCAGCAGGCTGGCGCTGGCGCAGTCCTCCACCTCTATATCGTTGACGCGGGTGGCGACGCGGCCGAAGAGGCCCGCGATCGGCCCCATCAGATAGGTGAGCATATCGTGCAGATGGATGGAGTGCGTCATCAGAACGCCGCCGAGTTCGGTATCCCACTTGCCGCGCCAGGGAACCGCGTAATAGTCAGCGCCGCGCACCCAATGGGTCTCCGACGTCGCGACATAGGGTTTGCCGGCGATGCCTGAAGCTATGATGCGCTTGGCCTTCTGGATGCCGTCGCCATAGCGATACTGGAAGATCGGCATCAGCCGGCCTTTGGCGGTCTTTTCGGCCGCGATGACGGCGTCGACATCGGCGAGCGAGCCGACGAGCGGCTTTTCGCAAACCACGTGCTTGCCGGCCGATAGCGCCTGCATGATCAGCTGGAAATGCGAGCCGGGCGGCGTGCAGATGTCGATGATGTCGATATCGGGCATGTTGAGGACTTCGGAGAAATCCTTGAGGCGTCTCGCGATGCCGAATTCATCGCCGACGGCGTTCAGACGTTCCTCGTTGAGATCGCAGAGGACGGCGACCTCGAAACGGTCCGGATGCGGCAGATAGCCTTCGACGATGTGCGAGCGGCCGATGCCGAGGCCGATGATCGCGACTTTCTTGATGTCGGACATGACGCAATTACCTCTGAGCGTTCTTGAGCGATGTAGCCTCGGCAAGCGCCTGCGCCTTCAGCGCCAGCTCCATGGCCTTGAAGCAATGCTCCTGGCCCATGGCCGTTTCGGTGCGATCCCTTATGTCGGCCACAAGCTGGCGGCCATAGGGCAACTCCACTCCGCTGCAATCGATATGCTGCATGCCCTTGCGGTCGGTCAGGAAGAGGTGATCGGTGCCGGGCCGGCCGGCAACGTCGATATATTTGCGCAGCTCGATCGTGCCTTCGGTGCCCAGAATGAAGAGACGACCGTCGCCCCAGGTGGAAAGACCGTCCGGCGTGAACCAGTCGACGCGGACATAGCCGGTGACGTCAGGCGTCCTCACATGGAAATCGCCATAATCCTGCAGGCCCGGCGTTTCCGGATTGGCGCGATTGGACACTGTGGCTGACAAGACCTCTGCTTCCAGCGAGTCGGCGAAGAACAGGAACTGCTCGCACTGATGCGAGGCGATGTCGGCGATGATGCCGCCATAGCGCTTGCGGTCGAAGAACCAGTCCGGCCGGGTCGGCTTGCGCAGTCGGTGCGGACCGAGGCCCGTGGTGTGAATGACCTTGCCGATGGCGCCGGCTTTCACCAGCTCGCCGGCCTTGACTGTCGATGCCGTCTCAAAATGCTCGGAATAGAGAATGGAGACGATGCGCTTGGTCTCGGCTTGTACCTTTTTGACGTCTGCCAGCTGATCCAGCGTCACCATGCCGGGCTTGTCGAGCATCACGTCCTTGCCATGGCGCATGGCTTCGATGGCAAGGCCGGCGCGCTCACTGGAAATCGCGGCGCTGACGATCAGTGCAATCGAGCTGTCCTCCAGGATCTCGCGCTTGTCGGCGACACGCTTGGCCTGCGGAAATCGCTCGGCGAAGACTTTCGCAAGATCGTCCTCCACCGCATGGAAGGCGACGAGTTCGGCGCCGGCCCGCAGCATGACGTTGACCTGCCCGTAGATGTGATCGTGATTGAGGCCGATGGCGGCGAAGCGCAGCGCGCTCATGCGACATTTCCTTTCGTGGGTTTGTGGGTTCGCGGCCCCAAATCTTGGGTATTCGGGACCACGGGGTTCGTAATCAGCGTTTGAGGCCGGCGGTCGCGATGCCGTCGATCAGCAGCCTCTGGAAGAAGAGGAAGATCAGGAAGACCGGGATCAGCGACAGGCTCGACATGGCGAACAGGCTGCTCCAGTCGGAACTTCCGGTGGAGTCGACGAAGGAGCGCAGGCCGAGCTGCACCGTGTAGGTGTTGATATCCGATAGATAAATCAGCGGCCCGAAGAAATCATCCCAGGTCCAGATGAAGGAGAAGATGGCGGCGGTTGCCAGAACGGGAAGCGACAGGGGCAGCATGATGCGCCAGTAGATGCGCCAAGGGCTGCAGCCGTCCATCATCGCGGCCTCATCCAGCTCGCGCGGAATGCCGCGGAAGAACTGCACCATCAGGAAGATGAAGAAGGCGTCGACCGCGAGGAATTTCGGCACGACGAGCGGCAGCATGGTCTTCACCCAGCCGAGCTTCAGGAAGAGGATGTATTGCGGGATCAGTGTGACGTGGTAGGGCAGCATCAGCGTGCCCAGCATCAGGGCGAACCAGAAATTCTTGCCCCAGAAATTCAGCCGCGCGAAGGCGTAGGCCGCCAGCGAGCAGGATATGACGTTGCCGAGGACCGAGAGCACGGCGATGACGGCCGAATTCCAGACGAATTTGCCGAAGGTGACCTGGCCGCCGAACCAGCCGCGGGCATAGGAGCTGAAATCGAATTGCGAGGGGATCAGCGATGCCGTGCCGAAGATCTCGTTCTGGTCCTTGATCGAGCCTGAGAGCATCCACAGCAGCGGATAGAGCATCACGATCGACGCGGCGACGAGAGCGACGTGGATGAGGATGGAGAAGAACCACGGGCGCTCGCGCGGCGGCTTCATGTCCTCGGCAAAATGGGTGAGCTTCGCGTCAGTCATCGTAGTGGACCCAATAGCGAGCGGAGAGGAAGGAGAAGGTGGTGAAGATCGCGATGATGATCACCAGGATCCAGGCCAGCGCCGAGGCATAGCCCATGCGGAAATAGCCGAAGGCTTCCTGGTAGAGATAGAGCGTATAGAACAGCGTCGAATCGATCGGCCCGCCGGTGCCGGAGGAAATGACGTAGGCCGGCGTGAAGGCCTTGAAGGCGTCGATCGTCTGGACCACGGCGTTGAAGAAGATCACGGGCGTCAAAAGCGGCAGGGTGATCTTGAAGAAGATCCGCGCCTTGGAGGCGCCGTCTAGGCTGGCGGCCTCGTAGAGATCCGTCGGGATTTGCCTGAGGCCGGCCAGGAAGATGATCATCGGCGATCCGAACTGCCATATGGCCAGGATGACGAGCGTATAGAGCGAATAGTCGGGATTGGAGATCCAGCTCGGCCCGTTGATGCCGAAGGCGTACCAAAGCAGGGTATTGACGATGCCGTCGGCATCGAAGATCTGCCGCCAGAGCACCGCAATCGCGACGCTGGAGCCGAGCAGCGACGGCAGGTAGAAGATGGCGCGATAGACCGGCAGGCCCTTGATGCCGCGGTTGAGCAGCAGCGCCACCAGCAGCGCGAAGGCAAGTTTCAGCGGCACGGAACAGACGACATAGAACAGCGTCACCTTCATCGACGACAGGAACTTGTCGTCGGCCGTCGCGATCCGCACGTAGTTCTCGATGCCGACGAGGTTAGGCGACTGCAGCAGATTGTAGTCAGTGAAGGAGAGATAGAGCGAGGCGATCGCCGGGCCGAGGGTCAGTCCGAAGAAGCCGATGAACCACGGCAGAAGGAAGAGATAGCCGGGTGCGTTGCGCGCGAATGCGCTCGGCGCCTTATAGGCGGTTTCCACGCGCAACGGCGCGCGCGCGCCGACGGCCAGGCCGCCGGCAACGCTCTTGCTGTTTGTACCCACGGTGTCAGCCTCGCGTAATGTTTGCTGCTGCCTGTTCGGTGAACTTCGTGCCAGCGTCCTGTGCGCTGGTTTTGCCGAAGGCCACCTCCTCGGCGATCTTCTTCAGCAGGAATGCATTCTCGCCGGCGCCGTTCGGCGGGGATGGTGGCAGCGCTCCGACATGCGGTGTCAGCCGGCCGATATAATCAACCACCTGTTTGCTGACAGGATCCAGATCCGGCGTCAGGAGATCGCGGATCTTTTTTGAAGGCGGAACGCCGCGCTCGACTCCGAGTGCCTTGGTGCCTTCCGGGTCTTCGACCAGGTAGTTGACGAAGGCGACGGCGGCATCCTTGTTCGGGGATGTTGCCGAAACCGACATCAGCATCGACGGCTTCAGATACTGACCGGGCTTGCTGTCCGCACCCGCGACCGGATAGGAGACGATATCGAGCTTTTCCTTGTTCAGGCCTTGAATGGCCACGAACTGGTTGGAATGGGCGAAGCTCATCGCTGCCTTTTTGGTGACAAGCATATCGGTTTCGAGTGTCTGCTGATCGAGCGCCTGCACGTCGGCCGGAACGCAGGCGCCGATCTTGCGCATATGGCCCCACAGATCGAACCATTCGGTAGCGTCCTTGGCTTCGAAGGCGAGCTTGCCGTCCGTCGTATAGAGCGCCTTGCCGCGCTGGCGTAGCCAGCATTCTAGCGCCGGCTCCCCGCCGCTCGCGTCGGCCGTGCCGTAGAAACCGCGACGCTTCTTGGCGGCGGTTACCTTGGCGCAGGCATCGCCGACCTGTTCCCACGTCATGGCGTCATGTGGCGGTTCGACACCAGCTTCGGCCCAGGCGGCCGTGTTGAGGACGACCATGAAGGAATTCACGCCGAGGCTGACGCCGTAGATCTTGTTGTCGACCTTGCCGGAATCGATGTTGGCGGGGCCGAAATCCTCGATCTTCAGGCTCTTGCCTAGATAAGGCGTCATGTCGAGCAGCGCGCCCCGGCGGGCATATTCGAAGATGTAGCGATAATCCATCTGGATGAGGTCGGGCGCATTGCCGCCCCCGGTCTGCGTGGCGAGGCGCGTCCAATAGCTGTCCCAGCCGAAGGATTCGCCGGCGATGGTTATATCCGGGTTCTTGGCCTGATAGGCCTTTACCGCTGCAAATGTCCGGTCGCTGCGCTCCTTTGACCCCCACCAAAGAAGGCGCATCGCGGTTGCCGCATTGGCGCGGGAAAGTCCGATGCTGCTGAAAGCAAGTGTGGCTGCCATTCCGGCAAGCAACTGCCGGCGGTCGATCGTCAACGTCATCCTGGTCTCCTCCCCAGCGAACCGATGATTTACGAACTGCTTTGCATGATATAACTATTTGGTTACAAGTTGGATAGAAACGCGACCGCTGTCAAGCGCCAATCGTGCGGCAATCAAAACGATGCATGCCGGAACCGGCAGCATCCGTCGCTAATGCTACCGTTCGGAAGGAGATCGTCCATGGCGGTCAGGGCGAGACAAGAGACTGAAAATAAAGCACAAGCGGATGCCGGCAAGACCATGGACAAGCGGTCAACGAAGGCCTCACGCAATCCGCAGCGCACCCAGGAAACGATCCTGGACGCGGCGACGGAGGAATTTGCTGCGCATGGTTTCGGCGGCGCCCGGGTGGATGCGATCGCAGCGCGGGCACAGACCAACAAGCGGATGCTCTATCACTATTTCGGCGACAAGGAGGGGCTCTATCTCGCCGTGCTGGAGGCGAGCTATGCAACAATCCGCAATGCCGAAAAGCAGCTGGATCTGGCGCATCGTCATCCGGAGGAGGGGATGCGGGAGCTGGCCTTGTTCACCTGGCGGCATTTCCTAGCGCATCCTGAGTTTTTGAGCCTGCTTGCCACCGAAAACCTGCATCACGCGCATTATCTGCAGCGCTCCGATAGAATCTCGGCCATGCATTCGCATCTGATCGACGAGCTTTCCGATGTGCTGCGTCGCGGGGAGGCACTCGGCATTTTCCGGCCGGCAGTCGATCCGATATCCGTTTATCTCACGATCGCGGCGCTCGGTTTCTTCTATCTGTCGAACCGCCATACGCTGTCGACGATTTTTGCACGCAAGCTGACGGCGCCGGATGCGCTCAATGCCTGGGGCGAGCATATCGTTGCCGTCACGCTTGCTTCGATCCGGGTGTAACGCCGTGCAGTGCAGCGGTTTCGAGAAATTTTCAAAAGGTAATTGACAAGGCTGGAGGTAACGCGCGATCTTGTAACTATATGGTTACATTGCTTGGAAGACCAAGCATTTGCTTTTCCTGATTCTGGAGGGAATCGGGCATGGAGGAAAATCATGAAGTCTGTCGTACCGACACGATCTATCCCCTGCCATAGGGCGATGCGATTGGCTAACGGTAAACTGCTTCTGCAATGAACTGAATAGCCCCTCACCCCAGCCCTCTCCCCGTTGAAACGGGGAGAGGGCTGGGGTGAGGGGCCACGCATATTGGTGCCCTATGCAAATAGACGTGCCTGACCATAAGAGGAGCCGACCAGCATCATGACCGATCCATTGAAAATCAGGCTTGTCGAGGCCGAGACATTCGAGCGCCCGGTCAAGCTGCGGCTTCCCTTCCGTTTCGGCTCGGCGACTTTGCGGGAGGCGCGACAGATTTTTCTGCGGGTGCGCATCGAGGATGCGCAGGGACGGTCGGCGGAGGGCATGGCAGCCGAGCTGATGGTGCCGAAATGGTTCGACAAATCGCCCGACCTTTCCAATGCCGACAATGAAAACCAGCTGCGCCGGTCGCTGGCTCTGGCGCTCGATGCGCTGCGAAGTACCGGGTCGGGAACGGCATTCGGCCTGCACGCCGCCGTCGAGGCCTCGCATCACGCCCGGGCGGTGGCGGAGAAGCTGAACGGCCTTGTTGCCTCCTTCGGCCTCGCGCTTGCCAACCGGGCCATTCTCGATTCGCTCTGCCGGCTGGAAGGGCTGACGGTCGCGCAAGCGATCAAGGCGAACCGTCCCGGCATCGATGCTTCCACGACGCGCGATCTCACAGGTTTCGATCTCTCCGGTTTCCTCTCGACCTTGCAGCCATCCGCAAGCCTTGCTGCCCGCCATACTGTCGGCCTGGTCGATGCCATCGTATCAGCCGATATTCCGGCAAGCGAGCGGCTGAACGACGGCCTGCCGGAGAGTTTCGAAGAGGCGATCGACGCCTATGGCCTGTCCTTCTTCAAGGTCAAGGTTTCCGGCGCCCCGGATGCTGATATCGACCGCCTTTGCCGCGTCGCTGCCGTCATCGATGCCAAGGTGCCCAATTACTCGGTGACGCTCGACGGCAACGAGCAATTTTCATCCGCCGAGGCGGTCGCCGATCTGCTTGGCCGCGTGAAGGAGGAGCCGAGGCTTGCGCGTTTCGCTTCTTCGATCCTGTTTGTCGAGCAGCCGATCGCCCGCGCCCATGCCTTCGAGAAGCCTGTGAAGGCGCTCGCCGCCTTCAAACCGGTAGAGATCGACGAATCCGATGCCGATATCGAGGCCTTCGTCACGGCGAGAGGGCTCGGCTATACCGGCATATCCTCGAAATCCTGCAAGGGTTTCTATCGCTCGCTATTGAACCGCGCCCGCGTCGCCAAATGGAGCGCCGAGGGCGGTATTCCCTATTTCATGTCGGCGGAGGATCTGACGACACAGGGCGGCCTTGCCGTGCAGCAGGATCTGGCGCTGGCTTCCCTCATCGGCATGACGCATATCGAGCGCAACGGTCACCACTACGTCGACGGCATGGCCGGTGCGCCGGAGGCGGAGCAGGCCGCTTTCGCCGAGACCCATTCCGATCTCTACCGCGTCAGCAATGGCCGCACACGATTGCGGATTGAGGCAGGGCAGCTTGCGATCGGCTCCGTTATCGGTGCTATCGGTCTCGGTTCGTCGGTCGCGCCGGACTGGACGGCGATGGAGAGATTATCGGTATAGGTTCTGGTCAGCGCAGGAAGAGTTGCGCCCAATATCCTGCCGTGCATGGCCCCTCACCCTAGCCCTCTCCCCGCTCGCGGGGAGAGGGGACGACGGAGAAAAAATCGAGCCAACGACCCAGATCAGCGCCGATTGGTGGAATAGCCCCCTCTCCCCGCGAGCGGGGAGAGGGTCGGGGTGAGGGGCTTTGCCGAAGTAAATTCCGGTCGGCGAGGCCTTACATCGTCATTAGCAGACTCTGGAGGAAGAGACATGCAGTCGTCATCGAGGAAACGTTACGCTCTGGTTGGCACGGGAAACCGTGGTGCGACCATGTGGGGCAAGGATCTTGTGGAGCGCTGGAGCAACGAGGTCGAGCTCGTCGCGGTGTGTGATCTCAACGCCACGCGTGCGAAGCGGGCGCTGGAGTATATCGGGGCGTCGGTGCCCATCTATACCGACTTCGACGAACTGTTGCGGACGGAAAAGCCGGATCTCGTTATCGTCTGCACCCGCGATTCCACCCATGACGATCTCATCGTCAAGGCGATGGAAGCCGGCGCCGATGTCATCAGCGAAAAGCCGATGACGACCACCGTCGACAAGATCAAGCGCATCCTCAATGCCGAGGCGCGCACCGGCAAACGGCTGGATATCTCCTTCAACTATCGTTTCGCACCCACGGCGGCGAAGATCAAGGAGCTGATCAATTCGGGCGTCATCGGCGATGTCACCTCTGTCGACTTCCATTGGTATCTCGACACCAGCCATGGTGCCGATTACTTCCGCCGCTGGCATGCTTACGTCGAAAATTCCGGCAGCCTCTTCGTTCATAAGGCGACTCATCATTTCGACCTTTTGAACTGGTATCTGGATTCCGATCCGGAAACGGTCGCCGCCTTTGCCGATCTCAAGCATTACGGCCGCAAGGGTCCGTTCCGCGGCGAGCGCTGTCGAAGCTGTCGGTACAAGGACGAGTGCGACTATTATCTCGACATCAGCGAGACGCCGCTGCTCGAAAGCCTCTATGAGGATCCGTCGACCGTCGACGGCTATGTGCGCGATGCCTGCGTCTTCCGCGAGGATATCGACATCCCCGATACGATGGTTGCCTCCATCCGCTATCGCAACGGCATCAACGTCTCTTATTCCCTGAATACCTATATGCCGATCGAAGGGCATCACATTGCCTTCAACGGTCACAAGGGGCGTATCGAGCTCCGGCAACATGAGAAGCAGAACTGGACGACACCGCCGGCTGATGAAATCGTCGTGATGAAGAATTTCGGCGATGTCGAGCGCATATGGGTGCCGCATTCGTCCGGCGGCCACTATGGCGGCGACGACCGGCTGCGTAACATGCTCCTACGCTCCGGTCCGAACGACGAGCTCAGGCAGCGCGCCGGCTCGCGGGCAGGAGCGATGTCGGTCCTCTGTGGCATTGCCGCGCTGCAGAGCAGTCGCACAGGCCAGCAGGTATCGGTTGCCGATATCTGGGGCGAGGATGGCGGTCTCAATCTGCTGGAGCCGCGGCCTTAGGGTTGCGGCTACAGTTGATGGAAACCACGCTGCGATCAGCTGCAGTTGGGGAGCTGCTGCGCGTAAAGTCTCGTCATGCCGTTGAAGCGCCTGGCTCCTGCGAGAGCTGTCGAATTGCCGCGCCACGATCCCTGCAGGTAGCCCTTGGGACCTGAGTAATAAGCGAGGTAGAGATCGTAGGAATTGTTCAGGGCGATGCCGGTCTGCAGATGCGTCTGGTAGTGATACCAGCCGACAAAGTCGATTGCGTCGGCGAAATTGGTGCGGCTTGCCGTCCAGTTGCCGGTTTCGCGCTTGTATTTATCCCAGGTGCCGTCGAGCGCTTGCGAGTAGCCGTAGGCCGTCGTCGGGCGCTTCCAGGGAATGAAGCCGAGCAAATAGCGCCGCGGCGGACGGGCGCGAGGCCGGAAGCCGGATTCGGTATAGATCGTCGCCATCAGGATCGGCACCGGCACGCCGTATTTGCGTTCCGTGCGTTCGGCAGCTCGCTGCCAGTTGTTGAACCAGCCATCGCGCTGGTCGAAGATCGCGCAGATGTTGCGGGTGCGCGACGGTGCGGTGGCACAGCCTGCCAGCACGGCGAGCAGCATTACGGCCAGAATGGATAGGACGCGGGTACGCATTACTAGAACCTCTTCATTGCTGCGCCGTGCGTCTTTCAGTGGCACGAGATACGCAGCAACAACCTGCCAGCGCATGATCTTTTCCAAAAGTTCGAGACCGAGCTTTTGGCGGACCCACGCTTATGAGATTGCTAGCGCGGAATGATTAAAAACGGGTTGTTTGCCTGTGCCGAAATGGGGCGATTTCGGGGTGTTTTCATGGTTTTGATGCGCCGCGTCACGCCATCAGCGCCATATCCTCGCGGCGGATTTCATAGAGCAGCGGCTTGCCCTCGATAAAGCGGATGGCTTCGTCCACCGCCATCTCACCAAGGCGTGTCCGTTCTAGCCCGACGGCACCGGCAATATGCGGTGTCAGGAAGACGTTCGGCAGTTCATAAAACGCCGACGTCGCCTCCGGAATTTCCGGATCGGTGACGTCGATAATTGCGTCGATCCGCCCGGTCTTCAGCACAGCGATCAGGGCGGCTTCGTCGACCAGCGCGCCGCGTGCCGTATTGATGAACGTCGCTCCATCCTTCATCAGCGACAGGCGGCGGGCGTCGATCATATGGCGTGTGGCGGGCAGCGAGGGCGCGTGCAGCGAGACGATGTCGGCCGACGCCATCAGCGCGTTCAGCTCGGCCTTTTCGACGCCGAGACGTGCCGCTTCGGCCGTATCGACCATCGGGTCATAGAGCAGGATACGGTAGTCGAAAGGAGCAAGCAGCTCGATCACCCGCCGGCCGATCCGCGAGGCGCCGATGATGCCGATGGTGCGGCCGTAGTTGCCGATGGCCTCGGCGTGCATTGGTATCGTTCGATTGCGGTTGCGATCGGTAGTATAGAGATCACGAAACTGAAAGACTTTCTTGCCGGCAAAGATGATGGCGGCCAGCGTGAATTCGGCGACCGGAAGGGCATTAGCCTGGGCGGCGTGGCTGACGAGAATGCCGCGATCGAAGAGGCTGTCGCCGAGCAGGCCTTTCACTGTGCCGGCAGCGTGGACCACCAGCTTCAGATGCGGCGCTTGCGCCAGTGCGGCGGCATCGATCGCCGGCGAACCCCAGCCGGTGATCAGGATTTCGGTTTCCGCGAGCAACTTGGCTGCATGCTCATCGTCGAAGCTTTGCATCGGTGCGGTATCAAGCACGCGGCCGATGGTATCGAGACGCCGGATGAGTGCTTCCGGCAGAACATGCTGCGTGCGCGACGGCTGCATAGCAAAGGCGATGGCCGGGTGGCTGGAGAGGGATTGCGTCATGGCAGGCGACCCGGTGCCTTGATGGCGCTGACCGTGATGCCCTTGTTGTTGATGAGGGCATACAGCGCATCAATATCGGGCTTTGCGGGCGGCCTGTTCCAGGCGTGATCGATGGCAGTTGGGTCTTTCTCCGCAAGCACGGCGGAGACGAGAATGGTTTCGCCCACGGGAATGGTGCCCCGCAGCTGTGGCACGAGGGTTTTTGCGACGATGAGGTTGGTATTCGGCGGCGCCTTCTGCGCTATGCCTTCGCGCGTGATCGTCGAGCCGAGGTCGAGAATGCCGCTGAAATCCTCTTCGCCGATGGCGTAGGCAGAACCTTTTGCGGATGAGAGCGTGTCGGCCTCCAAATCGCGTCTTGCGATGGCAAAGCCGCCTTCGGCCGTCTGCAGCGGCCGTGGCGTGCTGATCCTGTGCAGGCGGATGTGCCAGGGCGAGGCCGGCATCAGCCAGGTCTCCACCGTCACATCCGGATAGGGAGACCATTTGGCATAGAGCGTATCGCCGGCAAGTTTCGCCTCTTCATTTGTTTCGCGCACGCGGTAGTGCAGACCGTCATCGCTGAAGGCGAGCATGCTGTCGAAGGCGCCGCCGGTAAAGATGCGTTCATCGCTTTCGACGCTGAAGCCGTAGCGTGCGGAATAGGCAAATTTCGAATATTTCTCCGCGCCGAAGCGCATCTGCTGGTTTTCCTGGCCGGAGGAGAGTGCCACGACATCATCCCTACTGCGCAGCAAAACCATGCCGGGATGCTTTTGCGGGATGATAGCCGGCTCATTTTCCGGCGGCTTTTCTTCGGCGGTCCAGAATGGATGCGTTTCAGGCAGCGCCAGGGGCAGGAAGGCCTTGAAGGCCCAATAGGGCGAGCCGGCGGAATTATAGTTCTCCGACATCAGCAGATTGGGATAGGCAAAGCCGATCGGCAGGGTGCCGTCGCGATGGGCGATCGGCTTGTCGGCCCACCAGCGCAGGTGCCGGAGGCACAGGCCCTTGATTTCACTCCATGACAGCGCCTCGACATCGGCAAAGGCGAGTGCCGACCAGAAGCCGGCGCAGGCGAAGCGATAGGTCAGGCTGCGGCCGAACGGGATCGCGGCGCCATCGGGCGCGAACCAATGGCGGAAATCCCTGGCGAAGAGCGCTGCACGCTCGCGGTAGCGCTCGGCGCGATCATCATCCACCAGCTTGGAATAGATCAGCCCGTAAAAATGCATGGCGAAGGGAATGTAGTGATCGATGCGGCGGACATTGCCGTCGCGATACCAGCCGTCAGCGATGTAAAAGCCATCCAGCTCGCTCAGATAGGTTTCGGTCAGGCTGCGGTCGAAGGTGGCGCCGAGCCGATCGAGCGCGATATCGACGAAGATGCGGAAGAACTTCCAGTTGTTGTCGGCATAGTCGAAGGTACGGGCATGCTTGAGATAGGTGATCAGATTGTCGCGGGCGCGTTGATCGAGCGGCTCCCAGATCTTTTCCGGCACAAGGGCCAGCGCGAAGCCGAGGGCAGCCAGCTCGACCATGCGCTGGTCGCGGCCGTTGACCGTGCCCCAATATTCCGGATGTTGCGGGTCGACGCCATTGGCGAGGCCTTCGGCATAGCGGTTCCAATGGCCGAAATCGCCATCACCAGCGCCGAGCGGAGCCAGGCCCCAGAGCGGCCGGGCGAAACCTTCGAGATCGGCCGCTGCTCGATCGAAATGTGCGCCGGCAGCATCGATGCGAACGCGGGCATTACCCTCGGAAAAATAGGGTAGCAGCGGATCGAACAGATCGGTGAGCGCGCGGCGCATGTCCGGGAGGGTCTTCAGTGGGTTGCCGGCAAGCGGATTGGAGCTGGCGGGGTCATAGATCATCGGTTCGGCTTTCTCGATCGTTTCCGCGGTGGATTGAATTTCAGGTTTCGGGTGGCAACGTGCCGCCGGCGATCGGCTGGACGCCGTGGCAGATGTGGCGGGCCGGCGCATCGCGGTCGCGGAAGCGTGCGATCATCAGGCCGATCGCTTCGCGACCGAGAGCTGCGCGGTCGACGCGCATGGTTGCCAGCCGAGGATTGGTCATCAGGGCGCAGGGAAGATCATCGAAGCCGACGATGGCGAAATCCTCTGGCACCCGCAGGCCGGCTTCAATGACGGCGTCGAGCACGCCGACGGCGATGAAATCGTTCATGCAGAAGGCGGCGGTATAGCCTTTGTCTGCCGCAAGGATCTCGGCGGTCTTGTCGTGGGCTTCCTGACTGGAGCTGCCCCTGAAATTCATCGGCACGATGCGGCCTTCAGCGCCTTCCATCGAAGCGATCGCCGCCTCGAAGCCGCGGATGCGCTCGCGGATCGTCTGTCGGTGTGAGCCGGTCAGGTGCAGAATGCCGCGGTGGCCAGCATCGAGCAGGCGCCGGGTGGCGTTGTAGGCGCCGAAGAAATTCGAGGGCGAAACGCCGTCGAAGCGCAGCTTCGGATCGGTGCCGTTGACGAGCACGGTCGGCGTGCCGCTGGCTTCGAGCCACCGGCAGAGCTCTTCCGAGGGGTCGATGCCGACGAGGAAGAGGCCCTCGGCGCCGGCGGTCTGCAGATATTCCCTCACCAGTTCCGGTTCCGTCCTTGCCTCGCGGATGAGGCGGATATCGAAGCGCATCCCGCGCTCGGCAGCGCCTGCCCGAAGGCCCTCGAGAATGCCTTCATAAAAGACGCTCAAACCGCCGGTGACGCTGTCACTGGCGATCAATGCCAGGCCGCCGGCCGCCGTCTCGGTTGCGGTCTTCAGCGGATAGCCGAGATCACTCGCCACCTTGAAGATGTGCTGGCGGATCGTCTCGCTGATGCCGGGTTCATTGGTGAGGACCCGTGACACCGTCGAGACGGAGACGCCGGCGGCAGCGGCGATGTCGGCCTGCCTGATGCGTTTGGAGCGAATATCGTTCATGTCGCAAACGCTATGCAAAATTATGCAAATTTGCAATAGAAAGATTTTTTATTGCACAGTGCAATGAAGTTGCATATCGTCACGCTGACTTGTCCGCTGAAGGCGTCGGGGAGATCGCCGCGGATGGCAACGCAAGAGAAGGAGGAATCTCATGCGCATGAATCGTCGTTCTTTCATGATCGGAGCCACTGGGACCGCGGCCGGCATTGCCTTCGGGGGAGGTGCAATGCCCGCCTTTGCCGATGCGACGCAACTCCGGGCGATGTGGTGGGGCTCGCCCGATCGCGGCAAGCGTACCGTCGCGGTTGCCGAACTGTTTCACAGCAAGAATCCTGATTTGTCCGTCATCGGCGAGAGCATCAGCGGCGACGGCTACTGGGCCAAGCTCGCCACGGGAATGGCCAGCCAGAACATCGCGGACGTTTTCCAGCTCGAGCCGAGCACGATCTCGGATTATTCGAAACGCGGCGCCTGCATGCCGCTCGACCAGTTTGTGCCCTCGACGCTGAATATCGACAGCTTCGGCAAGGACGTGTTGAAGCTGACCACGGTCGACAACAAGCTTTATGGCGTCGGCCTCGGGCTGAATTCTTTCGCGATGTTCTATGACGAGGACATGTTCAAGAAGACCGGCCTGACGCCGCCCGGTCCGACGACGACATGGGCCGAATATGCCGATCTCGTGGTGGAAATGACCAAGGCTGCCGGTAAGCGTGGATATTGGGGCGGGCCGTATGGAGCGCGCTACAATTACGTGCTCGACGTCTGGCTGCGCCAGCGCGGCAAAAGCCTCTTCACCGAAGAGGGTGGACTCGGCTTCGGCGTCGACGACGCCAAGGAATGGTACAACTACTGGGAAGAGCTGCGCAAACGCGGCGGCACGGTTTCCGCCGACGTCCAGACGCTCGACCAGAACGTCATCGAGAGCAACTGCCTGGCGCTCGGCAAATCTGCGATCGGCATGGCCTATTCCAACCAGCTCGTCGGTTACCAGCTTGTCGTCAAGAGCAAGCTCGCCGTCACCATGCTGCCGCGCGAAAAGAAGGGTGGCCCGTCCGGCCATTATTATCGCCCGGCGCTGATCTGGAGTGTCGGCGCCACCAGCAAGAACGGCGAAGCGGCGGCGAAATTCATCAATTTCTTCGTCAATGATCTCGATGCCGGCAAGATCCTCGGTGTCGAGCGCGGCGTGCCGATGTCGCCTGCCGTTCGGGCCGCCATCCTGCCGACACTCAATCCGGTGGAACAGCAGACGGTGCACTATATCGAGCTGTTGAAGGATCAGGTGGGCACCTATCCCGTGCCGGCGCCGCTCGGCTCCCAGGAATTCGACGTGAACGTCGCCCGCCCCGTCGCCGACCAACTCGCCTTCGGCAAGATCACGGTCGCTGAGGCGGCGAAGCGACTGGTGGAGGAGGGCGCGACAAAGTTGAAGCGGAAGGGTTGATTGATAGTTGGCTATGTGGATGACGGTCAGGCTAGTTCGGTTTTGCCTTGATTGGTGCCTCACCCGTCACCCCAACCCTCTCCCCGCAAGCGGGCGAGGGGGTACCGTGCCTGACTTAGCTTCAGTCGCCTTGACGATCGGCGGTTTCTCGATCGTCCCTTCCCCTCGCTTGCGGGGAGGAGGCTAGGATGAGGGGCCAGGCACAACGGTTCCACAGACTTGAACGTGCCTGGCAATCAGCCTCGAAAGACGCCTACTTCCCATCCCAGGGCTTCAGTGCATCCTGCTTCATCCGGCGCTGTTCTTCCGGCGGCAGCTTGTAATCGCCCTTGTAGGGTGCGCTTTCGAACGAGCCATAGGTCGGGTTGGCGATGGCGATCCAGTCGTGGCCGAAATGCGCCTTGTTGGCTTCGAAGACCTTCTGGCGATCCTCGACGGTCCCCTTGTAGTCGTCGGTAAAGTCGCCGAAATTGTCGCCGAACATCAGGAGAATGCGATAGTTCTTGGCAATGAAGGCGCGGCGCGTGCCCTTGGCCGAACCCCAGTCCGGCTGCTCTTTGGCGCTCAGGAACGTGTCGACATTGTCGCCCATCGGAAAACCGAAGCGCTTCATTTCCTCGACGGTCGGTCCTTCCTCATCGGCGGTGCGGTTGGTGACGTAGAAGACCTTCACGCCCTTCGAAGCCGCGTATTGGGTAAATTCCACCGCGCCGGGAATAGGCTTGTCCTGCTGAGCATTCACATATTGCGTCCAGGTATCCGGCTTGAAGCTGGTGCCTGCTGTGATGTTACGCGCCTGATAGGGCGAGGTGTTAAGAATGGTGTCGTCGACATCGAGGATGATGGCGGGTGGAAAGTCCTGGAAATTGCTTGTTTGCTCGACCGGAGCTGCGGTCCAGTTCTTGTCGGCCAGCGCTTCATCGAGCCTGATACGGCCGAGCGCATAGGCACCAAGCGCGTTGGCCTGCGCCTCGACCGATGTCTGGTCCCAAAGAACGGCATTGAGATTGTCGTCTGGCAATGGTGCCGGCAGATCGGCACTGAGAGCCGGCAGGGCGGCGGCAAGGCCAATGGCGGTGATGAGCGTCCTGCGCCTAGAATATCCGTTTCTCACGCTGTTCTCCTTATGCAGAAATCCATGAAATATATCAATGGGTTCTGATGTGCGTCGACATCATGATCCGGATAAGGATAGTTCGTGCTCGCGGGAAATGTGTCAAGTCGGTGACAGTCATCGCAGCATTATTTTTGCGAAACTTTCGTCCCGACGAAAAATGCCGGAGCTCTTTCGAGCCCCGGCACCCATTTCGCGTCATGTACCCGACTTATTTCTTCGCGTCGGCCCAGCTCTTGACCAGCTCGTCGTAATTGACGGTGACCGGCTTTTCCTTTTCGCTGGCGACCTTCAGCTGTGGAGCGAGATGACCGTTCTTCACGGCATCGGCGTTCCAATAGGTAAGATCGTGTTCTTCGGCGAGCTTCGGGCCGATATCGCCCTGAACGCCTGCGCGTTCGATGCGCTGCATCACCTTTTCCTGATCGGCGCAGAGCGCATCCATAGCTCCTTGAGCATCCTTGGCACCCGATGCGGCATCGCCGATCGCCTGCCACCAGAGCTGCGCGAGCTTCGGATAGTCAGGGACGTTGGTGCCGGTCGGCGACCACTGCACGCGGGCCGGCGAACGGTAGAATTCGATCAGGCCGCCGAGTTCCGGCGCACGCTTGGTGAAGCTCTTGTCACGGATGGTGGATTCGCGGATGAAGGTGAGGCCGACATGGCTCTTCTTCACGTCCACCGTCTTCGAGGTGACGAACTGCGCATAGAGCCATGCGGCCTTGGCGCGATCGACAGGAGTCGATTTCATCAGCGTCCAGGAGCCGACGTCCTGGTAGCCGAGCTTCATGCCGTCCTTCCAGTAGACGCCATGCGGAGACGGTGCCATGCGCCACTTCGGCGTGCCATCCGAATTCATGACCGGCAGGCCGGGCTTAACCATATCGGCGGTGAAGGCCGTGTACCAGAAGATCTGCTGGGCGATATTGCCCTGCGACGGAACCGGGCCGGATTCCGAGAAGGTCATGCCCTGCGCTTCCGCCGGAGCATAGGCCTTCAACCAATCGAGATATTTCTGGATCGAATAGACGGCGGCCGGTCCGTTGGTGTCGCCGCCACGCGCGACGCAGGAGCCGACAGGACGGGAGTTGGCATCGACCTTGATGCCCCATTCATCGACCGGCAGGCCGTTCGGCAGGCCCTTGTCGCCGTTGCCGGCCATGGAAAGCCAGGCGTCGGTGAAGCGCCAGCCGAGCGACGGGTCCTTCTTGCCATAGTCCATATGGCCGAAGACCTTCTTGCCATCGACATCGCGACCGGTGAAGAACTGGGCGATATCTTCATAGGCCGACCAGTTGACCGGCACGCCGAGCTCGTAGCCGTACTTGGCCTTGAAATCGGCCTTGTTCTTCGGGTCGTTGAACCAGTCGTAACGGAACCAGTAGAGGTTGGCGAACTGTTGGTCGGGAAGCTGATAAAGCTTCTTGTCCGGAGCAGTCGTAAAGCTGGTGCCGATGAAATCGGCGATATCGAGGCCCGGATTGGTGACGTCCTTGCCCTCTCCTGCCATCCAGTCGGTCAGGTTGCGCACCTGCTTGTAGCGCCAATGCGTGCCGATCAGGTCGGAATCGTTGACCCAGCCGTCATAGAGGTTCTGGCCGGTCTGCATCTGCGTCTGGATCTTCTCGACAACGTCGCCTTCCTGGATGACGTCGTGGGTGACCTTGATGCCTGTTATGGCGGTGAAGGCCGGCGCGAGAACCTGCGATTCATACTGATGGGTCGTCAGCGTTTCCGACACGACCTTGATTTCCATGCCTTGGAAAGGCTTGGCCGCATCGATGAACCATTGCATTTCCTTTTCCTGGTCGGCGCGCGAGAGCGTCGAGAGATCGCCGATCTCCTTGTCCAGGAATGTCTTGGCTTCGTTCATGCCGGCGTTGGCTGTGCCGGCCAGGGCCAGCAAGGCAACTGCCGTTGTCGTCAAGAGATGCCGTCGCATATATTCCTCCCTACAGGTTGCGAGTGCATTGTCAGCCAGCCGGATTTCCGGCCATCTGTATCGATTTGCCTTACTGCTCCGTATGACCGGATGGGCAACGGAGCGGTAACGGGTTGAATTTCCGCGTCAGACCAGACGGAAGACACCGACGGCGTAGACCACGGAAAGAGCAAGAGCCCACCAAAGGCTGGGGCCTCCCAGGCCCAGCCAGGCGAGATGGATGAAGGCGGCGCCGAGCAGCGAAATGAACAGCCGGTCGCCGCGCGTCGTTTCGAAGCGCAGAATGCCGAGGCGCGGATTGCCGCCGGGCGAAAAATATTCCCATACCGCCATGCCGATCAAAAGCAGCAGGATCGTCGCGAAGAACAGCGCCGTCGGCAGGGTCCAGGCCATCCAGGAAAAGTCTGTGTTCATGGCGGTTTTCCTTTAGACGCGGCCGAGCGCGAAGCCCTTGGCGATGTAGTTGCGGACGAAATAGATGACGAGCGCGCCGGGGATCAGCGTCAGCACGCCGGCGGCGGCAAGCAGGCCCCAATCCATGCCAGCGGCGGAGACCGTGCGCGTCATGATAGCGGCGATCGGCTTGGCGTCGGTTGTCGTCAACGTGCGGGCGATCAGCAGTTCCACCCAAGAGAACATGAAGCAGAAGAACGCGGCGACGCCGATGCCGCTTGCGATCAGGGGAATGAAGATCTTGATGAAGAAGCGCGGGAACGAATAGCCGTCGATATAAGCGGTTTCGTCGATCTCCTTCGGCACGCCGGACATGAAGCCTTCAAGAATCCAGACCGCCAGCGGCACGTTGAACAGGCAATGCGCCAGAGCCACGGCAATGTGGGTATCGATCAGGCCGAAGGCCGAATAAAGCTGAAAGAAGGGCAGGGCGAAAACCGCCGGCGGCGCCATTCGATTGGTCAGCAGCCAGAAGAACACGTGCTTGTCGCCGAGGAAGCGGTAGCGCGAGAAGGCGTAAGCGGCGGGAAGGGCGCAGGCAACCGAGATCACCATGTTCATGACGACATAGGTGATGGAGTTGATATAGCCCTTGTACCAGGACGGATCGGTGAAGATGATCGCATAATTGCGCAGCGTCGGCTGGTGCGGATAGAGGGTCAGGCCACCAATGATTTCCTCATTGGTCTTGAAGCTCATATTGACGAGCCAATAGATCGGCAGCAGCAGGAAGACGATGTAGAGCGTCGGCACAAGCCAGGACCACCGGCCTTTTTCGCCGGGACGGCGGACAACCTGCGCGCCCGTCGCGATGACGGTATTTGCGGCGGCATCCGACGCTGCCATCTTGTGCATCGCGGCGTCATCGGCCGTGGTGGAGAAGGGTTTGCCGCTCATCGGCTTTCTCCCGCATCGTAATTGGTCATGACGGTGTAGAAGACCCAGGACAGCAGGAGCACGATCAGGAAGTAGATCAGCGACATGGCTGCTGCCGGGCCGAGGTCGAACTGGCCGAGCGCCACCTTCACGAGATCGATCGATAGGAAGGTCGTGGAATTGCCGGGGCCGCCGCCTGTTACGACGAAGGGTTCGGTATAGATCATGAAGCTATCCATGAAGCGCAGCAGCACGGCGATCAGCAGGACGCGGTTCATCTTCGGCAGCTGGATGTAGCGGAAGACGGACCAGCGCGAGGCGCCGTCGATCTTGGCGGCCTGGTAGAAGGCGTCGGGAATGGAGGCGAGGCCGGCATAGCAGAGCAGCACGACGAGGCTCGTCCAATGCCAGACGTCCATGATGATGATCGTCGCCCAGGCGTCTGCCGGATCGGAGACATAGTTGTAGTCGATACCGAGATTGACCAGCACATAGCCCATCAAGCCAATATCGCTGCGGCCGAAGACCTGCCAGATCGTGCCGACGACGTTCCAGGGGATCAGCAGCGGCAAGGCCATCAGCACGAGGCAGACGGGAACGCCGATGCCTTTTTTCGGCATGTTAAGCGCGATGAAGATGCCGAGCGGCACCTCGATCGCCAGGATGACGAAGGAGAAGATCAGGTTGCGGATCATCGAATCCCAGAAACGTCCGGAATGGAGGATCTCTTCAAACCATTGCGTGCCCGCCCAGAAGAAGACGTTGTTGCCGAACGTGTCCTGCACCGAATAGTTCACGACCGTCATCAGCGGGATGACGGCGGAAAAGCCGACCAGCAGCAGAACGGGAATGAGCATGAACCAGGCTTTGTTGTTCCAGGTCTTGTCCATCGTCAGGCTCCCATCTCGACGCGCCAGGAGTCGGCGTAAATATTGATGCCGGCCGGATCGAATGCGATATGCGGCTCGGCCGGCACCGTCTGGTCCTCGCCGATGACGGCGACGATATCCTGGCCGTCGAGCTTGGCGCGGACCACCTTGCGGCGGCCGAGATCCTCGACCTTGGTGACGGTGGCGGGCATGCCGTCGCGGCCGATGCGGACGAATTCGGGGCGGATGCCGAGCTCGGAACGGCCGAACCGCTTCTCTTTAGGCGCGCCGGGCAGCGTGATCGTGCGGTTGCCGATGCGCGCGCTGCTGCCTTCGATTTCGACGGGCATGACATTCATGCCGGGCGAGCCGATGAAATAGCCGACGAAGGTATGGCGCGGACGCTCGAACAGGTCGTTCGGCGTGCCGATCTGCACCACTTCGCCATTGTACATGACCACGACCTTGTCGGCGAAGGTCAGCGCTTCCGTCTGGTCGTGGGTGACATAGACCATGGTGAAGCCGAAGCGGCGGTGTAGTTGCTTCAGCTGCGAGCGCAGCACCCATTTCATGTGCGGGTCGATGACGGTCAGCGGCTCGTCGAAGAGGATGGCGTTGACGTCGGAGCGCACGAGACCGCGGCCGAGCGAGATCTTCTGCTTGGCGTCGGCGGTCAGACCGCGGGCCTTGCGGTGGGCGCTGTCGGAAAGGCCGATCATCTCGATGATTTCATCGACCTTGCGCTTCACTTCGGCCTCCGGAACATGCCGGTTGCGCAGTGGGAAGGCGAGATTGTCGTAGACGGTCATTGTGTCGTAAACGACCGGGAACTGGAAAACCTGCGCTATGTTGCGCTCCTGGGTCGACAGCCGGGTCACGTCCTTGCCGTCGAAGAGAATGCGGCCTTCGGAAGCCTGTACCAGACCGGAAACGATGTTGAGAAGCGTGGTCTTGCCGCAGCCCGAAGGGCCGAGCAGAGCGTAGGCGCTGCCGTCTTCCCAGCTGTGATTGACTTCCTTCAGCGCATAGTCGGCGTCGGATTTCGGGTGGTCGTTATAGGCGTGCCGGATGTGGTCGAGATCGATGCGGGCCATAGTCCCTCCTCAGGCGGCTTGTTGCAGGGTGGGAGTGACAGCGGCGCCATCGGTGTCGAAGACCATGATGTGGCGCGGGTCGATATAGACGTCGATCGCATCGTCGACATCGATATCCTGCACGCCCTGGGTCAGCATCACCCAGCGCTGACCGGCAAAATCGATATGGATGAAGCTCTCCGAGCCGGTGATCTCGGTCACCATCACCCGTGCCGGGGCAGCGACCGCCTCCGGCGTTTGCGGCGCAAGCGCCAGATGATGCGGCTGGAAGGCGATCGTGTAGCGGCCATCCGGCCGGTCTTCCAAACCCCTCGGTACAGGCAGGCGGATGTTGCTGTCGAGTACGAATTCCCGACCGCGCTTGTCGAGCGTCATCGTGTTCAGCGGCGGATCGGCAAAAGTGGTCGCGGTAATCAGGTCGCGAGGATTGCGGAAGACATCGATCGTCGATCCGAATTGCGTGATGCGGCCTTCTGCCAGGGTCGCGGTGTTACCTCCCAGAAGCAGCGCTTCGGAAGGTTCGGTGGTCGCATAGACGAAAATCGCGCCGGATTCAGCGAAGATCTTCGGCAATTCGGCGCGCAGTTCCTCGCGCAGCTTGTAGTCGAGATTGGCGAGCGGCTCGTCGAGCAGCACGAGGCCAGCATTCTTGACGATGGCGCGGGCAAGGGCCGTACGCTGTTGCTGGCCGCCGGAAAGGCTCAAGGGGAGGCGATCAAGGAAGGGACCAAGCCGCAAAAGATCGGCTGCCTTTTTTACTTCCTTGTCAATGGACGCCGCGCTTTTGCCGCTCAGCCGCATCGGCGAGGCGATATTGTCGTAGACGGTCATCGCGGGATAGTTGATGAATTGCTGGTAGACCATGGCAACGTTGCGGCGCTGCACCGGCAGGCCGGTGACATCCTTCCCATCGACATGGATTGTGCCCGTGGTCGGCTTGTCGAGCCCGGCCATCAGCCGCATCAGCGAGGTTTTGCCCGAAAGCGTCGGTCCGAGCAGCACATTCAGCGTGCCGCGCTGCAGCGTCAGGTTCGTTTCCGCGATATGCGTTTCGCCACTGACCGACTTCGACACGTTTCTGAGTTCAAGCACGATAGGCTCCTTCTACACGTCGCATGCCGGAGCCGCGACGGACTGCTGGCCGCAAGGCCTGTTTTTTGCCCACTGAATAGCGATCGGCAGCATCACGGAGCGATGCCTTCGGCCAAGATCGGCATAGGGGCAGAATGCCATGGGTTTTCAACAAATTGATAAGAATTAAATAGCCGCACAGACGCGAATTGCCGCGAGCCGTATGCGAGCGATTCACGCGGCAGGCGATCATCGTCGATAGGCTTCGCACCATGCGAAACGGAAGGCCCCATTCGTCCTGTAAGAACACGGCAAGCCTGCTCGACAGGATTGCGGCCTGCGGCGCAATCGATGCCGTCTATCCTGTCGTTTTGAGCTTTGGACAATGATCTCTCCCCCTGTTTCGGTTTCTACTCCTCAAGCTAAAACCGAAACTATAATGACGATAAATGAAGCTAAAGGAATGTCAAACGAAAATTCGGCGAATCCCGATTGCCCGCTGAAAGCCGGGTCTGAGGACGATATTCCCGCGAACGGGGGTAAAATCGGTAAGCGATTGATCGGGATTGGAAATGCCCGAAATCCTTGCGTCGATCGCGAAAAATAAACCGGTGGTTCCGGGCCTTTTTCGCCACCTTATCCGCATGACGGTCAGGCGAATTGCCGGCGGGAGCGGCGTTTCCACCATTCGAAAGGGTCGTCTTTACGCCCAGCGTGGCCGAAATTACCGGCCCTAAAGCCAGTTGATACGTTTGAGCACCCAGAGCGTCGCAATCGAGGTAATCGTGACGAAGGCGACGATGATGATGAAGGCCCAGGTGTCATTGACGCCGGGAATGCCGCCGACATTCATGCCGAAGAGCCCGGCCACCACGCTCGGCGGCAGGAGCAGGGCGGCAAGGGCGGCGAGGCGGTTGGAGTTGCGGGCGATGCGCTCGCTGATGACGGTCGAGAGGTCGTCATGCAGGATGCTGGTGCGGTCGCGGATGGCGTCGAGATATTCGATGTAACGCATCAGCTTGTCGATGACCTCGCGCATGCGCAGCTTGTCGCGTTCGGCAAGCCAGGGCGCATCGTCATGCTCGATACGGTTCAGCGCGTCGCGCTGCGGGGCGAGGTAGCGGCGAAGCTGCACGGCGCGCCGGCGCAGCAGCTTCAGCCGTTCGCGCACCTGGCCGGCTTCGCCGTGAAAGATGAGCTCGTCGAGCTCGTCCACCTCTTCGTCCATGGCGTCGAGCACCGGTTCGAGATCGCGCACCAGCTTGTCGCCGATCAGGGCGAGCAGGTCGCCGGAGCGCTGCGGCCCCTTCTTCTTCTCCAACGACAGGCGGATATCGCGTAGTGCCGTGATATAGTGGCCGCTGTCGCGCAGCGATATGATGCGGTTCGCGTCGATCCAAAGATGCAGGGGCACCAGGTCTATATCCGCGGGTTTCTGCGTCGCGCCGTCAGGCGAGGTCGCGCAGACGCCGCGCAGGATGATCAGCAGCCCGTCGCCCACCGGCTCGACGCGCGGGCGGGATTCTTCCTCCAGCAGAGCTTCGATGACAAAAGGATCGAGACCGCTCTTGTGGGCGATCCAGTCGGCGGTTGCCGGATGGTCGCGTTCGAGGTGCAGCCAGATGACGCCCTCGGCTGGCTTCCAGGCGCAGACCTGATCCATATTGAGCTGCTGCCTGCAGCCGCCATGGCCGTCGAGCAGGGAAGCGAAGCGCAACCCTGGTTCGATGCCGTAGCTGACGGTCGAGGTGTTCGTTGCTTCCATGGCGCCTTGATCCATCCATCCTCCATGGCAGCAAAAAAGCGCAAGCAGCACAAGAGCTTGTGGCGTGCCGGCAATATTCTACCAGTTCGGTTCAGAGTGGCAAGGTGGGGATGGATAGTGCGTCGAAACCCTCATCCGACCCGCCGGGCCACCTTCTCCCGAGAGGAGAAGGTGCTTACGGCGCTGGCGGGCCTCATATGCAATTGCCCTGTCGCTTGCGGGGAGAGAGTTAGGGTTAGGGGCAATCCTTGCTCATAAATCAGAAAAAGGCAGGTGCCTTAGCGTGCCGCCCAGTTGGCGCCGCGGCGGAAGATGGTTTTCATCTGCGGTAGGTCGAATTCCTTGGCCTGGTGGCCGAGTGAGGAATAGAAGACGCGGCCCTTGCCGTATTTGCGCTTCCAGGCGACCGGCATGACGACGCCGTCGATCCAGTAGGCGTGGTCGCCGGTGAAGGTCGTGGTTGCCAACACTTCGTTCGATGGGTCGACATGCATGTAATATTGCTCCGACGTGTAGGGGAAATCGGTGATCCCCTCCATGATCGGATCGTCGGGCCGCGTGATATTGACGGTGTAGTCGATGATGTTGCCGGGATGGGCGACCCACTGGCCGCCGATGATGAACTGGTACTCGACGCTTTCGCGGAACGAGTCGCCGGCACCGCCATGATAGCCGGCAATACCGACGCCGCTCTCGATGGCATCGGCAAGGTTCTTCACCTCTTCCTTCTCGATCTTCGACATGGTGACGATCGGCACGATCAGGCTGAGATCATGGATCGAGGGATCGGCGAAGGCTTCGGTGCTGTTTTCGAGATAGACCTTGAAGCCGTCCCCTTCCAGCATGTCGCGGATGATATGGGCGCATTCCTGCGGTTCGTGGCCGCTCCAGCCGCCCCAGACGATAAGTGCTTCACGCATGATAATCCTCCTGAAATTACCTGGTTAGCGGCCGATCTGCCCATCCACAAGGGATTCGGACAGAGGGGCCGGACGCTCCGTTTGCGTCGTGATGGTGACCGTGCGCCCGGTGTCGGAGGCCGTCTGGAAGGCTTCCATGACTTCGAGCACATGCAGCGCCAGGCTGCCATTGGCGCGGTGCGGACGGTTCGAGCGGATGGCGTGCGCCATGTCTGCGACGCCGAGCGAGCGGTAATTGCCGTCCGCATAGGGTGCGGTGATCTCGCGCTCGGCAAATTCACCGCCCTTCTTCAGGAACTCCACCGGGCCGCCGAAATGGTTGGGGTCGGGCACGATCAGCGTGCCTTCGGTGCCATAGACTTCGAGCGGCACATGCTTGTGGCCGGCGACATCGAAGCTCATGCCGATCTGGACGACCGCGCCGCTGGCAAAGGCCATGACGCCGGCAACATGTGTCGGCACATGCACCGGAATATGTTCGCCATTGCGTGGTTCGCTAGTGATGATGCGTTCCTTGCGCGGCGTGACGGCAAAGCCGGCAACCTGCGAGACAGGGCCGAGCAGGTTGACAAGATCCGTGATGTAATAGGGTCCCATATCAAGCATCGGGCCGCCGCCGACTTCGTAATAGAAAGCCGGATTCGGATGCCAGCGTTCATGACCGGGGCACATGAAGGTAGCGGTGCCACCGACCGGGATACCGATCGCGCCCTCGTCGATGATGGCACGCGCCGTCTGGTGGCCGCCGCCGAGGAAGGTATCGGGGGCTGCGCCGATGCGTAGGCCCTTGGCGGCCGCGGCATCCGCAAGCGTCTTGCCCTCGGCGAAATTGATGCCGAGCGGCTTTTCCGAGTAGGTATGCTTGCCGGCTTCGAGCGCCTGCAGACCGACGGCGACATGCGCCTTCGGAATGGTCAGGTTGACGATGATCTCGATCGAGGGGTCGGCCAGCAAGGCGGCGATATCGACCGCCTTCAGGCCGAATTCGGCAGCCTTTGCCTCCGCGAGCTCGCGATTGAGGTCGGCCACACCTTTGATGTCGAGAATGGGAAAGGATTTCATGGCAGTGAGATAGGCGCCGGAAATGTTCCCGCAGCCGATGATGCCGATGCCGACCTTGTTCATAAGATTCCTCCAGATGAATTGTCTTTGCTGTCCCGCGAAATCAGAGAGCCGGTGCCGGTCCCGTTGTTCCCCAGGGCGATTCGTAGAGTTCGCGCAGTGCGACGACCGCGGCGCCCTGCGCCCAGGTCTCGTCGGTCGACTGGTCGAAAACGAGTTCAGTCACGCCCTTGATCGATGGCGGAATGGCCAGCGAATAGGCCTCCCGCAGGCTGTCGAGGAAGGGCTGGCCGAGCGCCAGGCTTGATCCCACAAGAATGACGCGCGGCGGAGCAAACAGCGTGACGATGTTGGCGAGCGCCATGCCGCAGGCTTCGCCGGCGCGGATAGCAGCATTGATCAGCGAGACGTCTTCAGCATCGATCAGCGTCTTGGCGTGCGCCATTCCACGGCCGAGGCGGATGGCTTCGGCGAAGCGGCCGCCGCCTGGCTGATCACCGAGAATGGCGCTTTCGCCGGCAAGGCTCGCCAATCTGACGGTGCCTTGTGAGCCTATGCCAAGCACGAGGTCGCCGAGATTGTGGCTGAGGCCGCCTGCGCCGCGAAACAGCTGGCCGCCGTGCAGAACGCCAAGCCCCAGCGTCTGCTCCAGCGATACCAGCACCATATCGTCGAGGTCTCTCGCCTTGCCAAACCAATGATGCGCGAGCGTGATGGCATGCGCATCGCTTTCGACGATGGTGGTCACGCCCAGCCGCTCCGACATTTCCTTGGCGAAATCGACGCCCGTCTCGCGGAAGATCGGGCTGGTGCGGATATGGCCGGTGCGGTGCTCGACGACGCCGGGTAAGCCGAGGCAGACGGAATCGATTTCGTCGAGCGCCAGATTGGCGTCGACGACGCAGCGGCGCACGCCATCCTCGATGAGATCGGCGATGACACCGATCGGCTGTCGGTCGACGCGCAGCGCCAGCGTCAATGTCGAAAGAACCTCGCCGCAAAAGTCCGTCACGACGAAGACCATGCGATTGGCGGCAATTTTCGCGCCGACGACGCGCGCGGCATCGGGATTGAGCTCCAGCATGACGCGGGGTCGGCCGCGGCTCGCCGCCTCGCGTAAGTCGCCTTCCGTGCGGGCCAGAATCAACCCGTCATCCAGCAGCGAGGCTGTGATCGCCGAGACTGTCGTAGTCGAAAGCTGGGTGCGGTCGCTGATTTCGATACGCGCGATGGAGCCCGCCCGCCGGATCGTATCCAGCACATTGAAGCGGTTTATCGCCCGCATAAGCTCGGGGTCTGCTGTTTTCATGAGATTGACGCCGAATGACGGACCCGCTCGGCTGCGGCCTGGTATTTTTAACGGAGTGCGAATTAAATAACCTATGGCCATTGCCCAATGTCAAGCCATTTCGCGGCTACTCTGCCGAAAATTTAACGAAGGCGGTTGACATTTTAGCGAAGCTCCGTTGAATTATTCCGCATAAGGGAAAAAATAGTGAGGCTCTTGGTTCCCTTGGGAGGAGAAAATCATGATCCATCTACGTGGGGCCAAAGCCCTTCGCATTGCTGCTGTTGCCGCGACGACCGGACTGGCGATTCTCGCCGGCGCAACGGGCGCTGCCGCCGACACCGTCGTCAAATGGCTGCATCTGGAAACCGATCCGAACTATGTCGCGGTCTGGCGCAAGATCGCGGATCAATATGAGGCCAAGCATCCCGGCACGAAGATCGAGATGCAGTTCCTGGCCAATGAAGCCTTCAAGGCGAAGCTGCCGACGCTCCTGCAATCGAAGGACGCTCCCGATTTCTTCTTCAGCTGGGGCGGCGGGGTGCTCAAGCAGCAGCAGGCGACGGGCACGCTGCTGGACCTGACCGCGGCGATGAACGCCAAGGACGGCGCCTGGCTGAAGAGCTACAATCAGGCAGCCGTCAAGGGCCTGACCTTCGATAACAAGATCAGCGCCGTACCCTACAAGCTCGGCACGGTTTCCTTCTTCTATAACAAGGCCTTGTTCGCCAAGGCGGGAGTCGATGCCGGCGCTATCAAGACTTGGGACGATTATCTGGCCGCGGTCAAGAAGATCAAGGCTGCTGGCATTGCGCCGATCGCCGGCGGTGGCGGCGAGAAATGGCCGATCCATTTCTACTGGAGCTATCTGGTGATGCGCGACGGTGGTCAGCAGGTCTTCAACGACGCCAAGAATGGCAAGGGCAACGGTTTCAACGATCCGGCGATCATCAAGGCCGGCGAGCAGCTTGCCGAGCTCGGCAAGCTCGAACCCTTCCAGCCCGGCTATCTCGGCACCACCTGGCCGCAGGCTCTCGGTGTCTTCGGCGATGGCAAGGCTGCGATGATCCTCGGCTTCGAAAATACGGTCGCTAACCAGCGCACCAATTCCGGCGACGGCAAGGGACTGGCGGCTGACAATATCGGCCGCTTCGCCTTCCCGGCCGTGACCGGCGGGGCAGGTCTCGCCACGGATACGCTCGGTGGCCTGAACGGCTGGGCCGTCACCAAGAAGGCTCCCCCCGAGGCGCTCGACTTCCTCGCTTATCTCACCAATGCCGAAAACGAGCGCGCCATGGCGCAGGCCGGCATGATCATCCCGGTCGCCGTCGGCGCTGAGGACGGCGTCAAAGGTCCGTTGATGCACGAGGCTGCCGACCAGCTGGCGCATTCGACCTGGCATCAGAACTTCTTCGACCAGGATCTCGGCCCCTCCGTCGGACGCGTCGTCAACGATGTGGCCGTCGGTATCGTCTCCGGCCAGATTTCGCCGAAGGATGGCGCGCAGCAGGTCCAGGACGCTTTCGAGCAGGACCAGCTCTAGCGCCATCCGGCGCCGGCCTCTCCCTTGTGCCGGCGCCGGTTCTTTCTTGAACTGCAATAGTCGAGACTGCCCATGACCGATGTCAGCGCAACGACCGCCATACCCTCCGTCGCGAGAGCGAAACCGGCTGCGAAGCGAAAATCCCCGGCTGCGCGCGGTCGCATGCCCGTTATCCTGCTGTTCTTGCCGCCCGCTCTTCTGCTTTTCACCATCTTCGTCATCCTGCCGATGGGGGAAGCGGCTTGGTACAGCCTCTATCGCTGGAACGGCTATGGTCCGCCGACGGAGTTTGTGGGACTACGCAATTTCCAGGTGCTGTTCAAGAACGGCGCCTTCCTGACGTCGCTGAAGAACAATGCTTTGATCATCGTCGTGTCGATTGCGGTCCAGGTGCCGCTTGCCATCTGGCTCGCGACGATGCTGGCGCATCGCATTCGCGGCGTTGTGCTCTTCCGGCTAATCTTCTTCCTGCCCTATGTGCTGGCCGAAGTGGCCGCCGGCCTGATCTGGCGCTTCGTCTATGACGGCGATTACGGCCTGTTTGCCGCGATCGCGCATTTCCTCGGCACGCCGACGCCTTACGTGCTCGCCGACAAGGATCTGGCGATGTACGCCGTGCTCGGCGTCATCGTGTGGAAATATTTCGGCTTTCACATGATGCTGTTCATCGCCGGCATGCAATCCCTCGACAAGAGCGTGCTGGAGGCGGCCGAAATCGATGGCGCCACCGGCTGGCAGAAGTTTCGCTACGTGACGCTGCCGCTGCTCGGCTCGACGCTGCGTCTTTCCGTCTTCTTCGCGGTCGTCGGATCGCTGCAGCTCTTCGACATGATCATGCCGCTCACCGGCGGCGGCCCGTTCAACTCGACCCAGACGATGGTGACCTTCCTCTACAATTTCGGCGTCACCCGCATGCAGGTCGGCCTCGGCAGCGCCGTCGGCGTCGTGCTGTTTGTGATCTGCGTCACCCTCGCCTTTGGCTACAAACGGATATTTATGCGCAATGACTGATCTGGCCTCATCCGTTCGACTGACCACCGGCACGAAGATCTATCTCTATGTATCGCTGACCATCATTGCCGCGATCGTGCTGATCCCGCTGCTGACGACCGCGCTCGGCGGCTTCAAGACCCTCGGCGATCTCCGCACCAATCCCTTCGGCCTGCCGGCCGAATGGCATTTCGAGAATTATACCAGCATCCTGTTCGGAGATCGCTACTGGCGGCAAATGATGAATTCCCTGATCATCGCCGTGCTGACAGTGTTCCTGACGCTGTCGGTCTCGGCGATGGCTGCCTTCGCCTTCGCGCATGTGAAATTCTTCGGCTCGAACTTCCTGCTGAACTATTTTCTCATCGGCCTGATGTTTCCGGCGGCGACCGCCATCCTGCCGCTCTTCATCCGCATCCGCGATCTCGGCCTGCTCAATACCTATTGGGGGGTGGTGCTGCCGCAGGTGGCTTTCGGCCTCGGCATGAGCATCCTGCTCTTCCGGAATTATTTTCGAAACCTTCCGGAAGAATTGTTCCAGGCGGCCTTTGTCGATGGCTGCGGCTATATCCGCTTCTTCTGGCATATCTCGCTGCCGCTCTCGCGGCCGATCATCGCGACCGTCAGCATCATCTCCTTCGTCGGCAGCTGGAACAGCTACATTCTGCCGCTGATCATGCTGAACTCGGATTCGATCTATCCCTGGCCGCTCGGCATGATGGTCTATAGCGGCGAATTCGGCACGGAATGGGAGCTGGTGCTCGCCTTCATCACGCTGACCATCCTGCCCACCATCATCGTCTTCTTCCTGGCGCAGAAGCACATCATTGCCGGCCTCACCGCCGGCGCGGTGAAATCCTGAGCCTTACTGGAGCAAACAACATGGCATCCGTCGAACTGCACAACATCCATAAGGCCTATGGGGCGCTCACCGTCATCCACGACATCTCGCTTTCGATCGAGGATGGCGAGTTCATCGCGCTCGTCGGCCCCTCCGGCTGCGGCAAGTCCACGCTGCTGCGGATGATCGCCGGGTTGGAAGAAATCACCGATGGCGACGTGTCGATCGGCGGGCAGGTGGTCAACTCGATGACGCCGCGCGAGCGCAACATCGCCATGGTCTTCCAGTCCTACGCGCTCTATCCGCACATGACCGTTGCCGAGAACATGGGCTTCAACCTCAAACTCTCGGGCGAGACCAAGCAGGTGATAGAACAGCGTGTCAATGAAGCGGCTCGCATGCTCGATCTCACCAAGCTGCTCGACCGCAAGCCGGCGCAGCTTTCCGGCGGCCAGCGTCAGCGCGTCGCCATGGGTCGGGCCATCGTGCGCAACCCGGCCGTCTTCCTGTTCGACGAGCCGCTTTCCAACCTCGATGCGAAGCTGCGCGTGCAAATGCGTTCGGAAATCAAGGCGCTGCATCAGAAGGTGCAGACCACTTCGATCTACGTCACCCATGACCAGATCGAGGCGATGACGCTGGCCGACCGTATCGTCGTGCTGAACCAGGGCCGCATCGAGCAGCAGGGCACGCCGATCGAGCTTTACCGCAAGCCGGCCAATCTCTTCGTCGCCGGCTTCATCGGCTCGCCGGCCATGAATTTCCTCGACGGCGTGGTCGAGGGCCTCGAAGGCTCGCCAGCCGTGCGGCTAAAGGACAGAACGCCGATCCGCATCGCCGGGGAGCGCAAGGTGAAGGTGGGCCAGAGCGTGAAGGTTGGTCTGAGGCCCGAGCATCTGAGCCTTGCCAGCGGCGGTTCGCCGCTCACCGGGCAGACGCTGCTCGTCGAGCCCACCGGCGCGCAGACGCATGTGCTCTTCGACCTCGCCGGTGAGCAGGTGACGGCCGTCGTCGATGGCGAGGCGCCGGTGCGCTACGGGCAACCGCTGAATGTCTCGGTGAGCCCGGAGCAGGTCTACGTCTTCGATGCCGCGAGCGGTCTTGCTCTTTAAGTCCTCACATCGATCGAATCGACGCGATCCGGATAGAAGGCCATGTAGTTCTTGATCCGGCTGACGGATGCATAGGGATTTTCGTAAGTCCAGATGGCATTCACCGAGCGCTCGCCGCCGGCCGGGATGCTGTAATAAGAGCATTCGCCCTTGTAGGGGCAATAGGTTTCGTGGCTGGTCCTTTCCAGCAACGACATATCGACATCCTTGCGCGGGATATAGATGACGGCCGGATAGGACGCTTCCTTGAGCGACAATGCCTCATGCGTGTCGGCGATTACCTTGCCGGCGACGGAGACGATGATATGGGCCTGCTTGTCCTCAATCGTGATCGGATGATCCGAACCGGGGATCTTGACTGCTCTTTCGGACATTCCTTCTCTCCTCAGCTTGGCAACAGCCAGCATAGTTTAGTTCTGCCGCGGCTTATGTGGCTGCGGCAGAACCAGATTCATCTGACGTTCTCAGTTCAAATGCATATAGGAAGCATCCTGCCGATTATCAGGTCTTTTGCGACACTCGTATTTTCGGGGCACCCCAGCGCAGACCATCCATCAGCAGACGCACGAGGCGACGGGACCGGTCGTACCATTCCGGTGAATTAGGCATGGAATAGGTGCCGGACAATGCCTGCAGCACGTCGGTACTGTCGACATCGGTACGGATCGTACCGGCGGCGACCGCGCGATCAATCAGGCCTGAGAGCACGACCGGCACCTGGCCGTAGCTGTCGGCAAAGAGTTTGGAGTTGCTGCTGAGAAGGATGCGCAGGCTATCGGCCATCCCTCTTTTCGTGGCGATATAACCGACGAAGCGGTTCATCCACTCTTCCAGAGCTTCATCCGGTGCGCGCTCGCGCGAGAGCTCTTCCGCGGCATCGCACAGCGCTTCGACCTCGTGACGATAAACCGCTTCGACCAGATGTTCCCTGCTCGGAAAATGGCGATAGAGCGTACCGATCCCGACATCCGCGCGGCGAGCTATGTCTTCCAGGGAGGCGGCGGTGCCGTGACTGGCGAAGGCTTGTGCTGCTACTTCGATCAGCTTGTCATAGTTGCGTCGCGCATCGGCGCGCAGACGCCTGCTTTCGCTTGGCGCGATATTCTTCGGTTCCGGCAATGGCTTGCGCGCCAATGTCTGCTCCCTACGGATTGCCATGTGACGATATCCCGCCCTGCGATAAGAATAGTGCGCGGCAGCGTCTTCTCCATGGCGAAGTACCGGACGATTGTTACCGTATTCGGCATCAAGGCGCTATTGCCGACCGACGGAATCGGAAGGAGTCGTCTGCGCCGGCTTTTCAGCCTGTTTAAGGAGAGGGTGCGCCGAAATGGTTCGGTCCGAAGCTTGGCCCCAGGTTTGGCCCTGAATTCGGCCCGAAGCTCGGGCCTTGCTCGAAGTTGGCGAAGGCGGTGGGCGCATTGCCGTGGGCGGGCGGAACGTCGAGATAGCTCATGATGTTCTCGACATGATTGACCTGAGAGCGCAGGCTGTCGAGCGACTTGCCCGTCAGATTGGTGCCAGCAGGCAATTGTGCAGTCAGCGGGTTTTCGTAACGGCCGTTGACGCGCAGCTCGTAATAGAGATGCGGGCCGGTGGAGTAGCCCGTCGAGCCGACATAGGCGATGGTCTGGCCCTGGGTGACGCGCTGGCCGACGCGCAGATCCGGCGGCGTTGCCGAAATATGGGCATAGGTGGTTTCGTAGCCGCCATCGTGGCGGATGCGGACATATTTGCCGTAGCCGGTTTCCCAGGAAATCTTCTCGACGACACCGTCGCCGCCGGCCTGGATGGGGCTGCCCATCGGTGCGCGGAAATCGACTCCATTGTGGAATTTCTTCACACCCAGGATCGGGTGGATTCGCCAGGCAAAGCCATCGCCGAGCGTACCGTTCGGCACGGGCCGATGCACGAGCACTTTGGCAATCGAACGGCCGCGCTCGTCGTAGAATTCCGAAGGGCCTTCGCCGTCGTTTTTGTGCAGATAGAAGCGATGCGTGTCGCCATCGGCGTGGAATTCGATGAACATCAGCTCGCTGCGGCCGTCGTCCGCCTTGCGGAAGAGCAGATCTATGCTGTCGGGAGCGTCGTCGATGCTGGTGAGAGAAATGCCCTTGGCCTTGGCAAGCTTGATGAGCTGCGAGGCATATTCCTTGGTCAGACCGGCTCTTTCAAGCTTGTCGCTGACTGCCCGCTCATCGCTTTCGTCGACACCTTTCAGATCGACCGCGGCAACCTCCGTCGAAGACGGAGCGTCGGCCTGGCTTTCGCTGTAGAGGGTGGAAAAGAGCCTGTCATTGGCCATCGGAACGAAGCCGTTGGCATCGTCGCGGGCAACGACGCGCTCCGGCGTCTTGTCGCCGCTGAGGCGTGCCATGATCAGCTTCGGGCGGGCATTAGGTCCTTTTTTCTCAAGTAGCAGTTCCAGGCTGTCGCCAGGGGAGACCGTATCGGTTTCCAGCGCGCGCTGCAGCTCGTCGCCGGCGTCGCTGCCGAGGCCCGCAGACGCCAGGATATCCTGAAGATCCTGCTTGTCCTTCGGCATGGAGACGAGCCTGTGGAACTCGCGGCCGGTTTCGCCGGTCGTCGCGCGCGATACGCTGACGTTCAGCGGCACGCCGCGAACCGGAAAACGAGAGCGGCGCACGGCATCATAATGTGTTGTCTGCGGATAGATGCCATGGCGGATATCCGAAAGCGACGGGGGCGAAAATAGCTCGCTGTCGGCACGCTCTGCGCCATAGGAGGCACTGATGGCGCTTGCGCGCGCCAGGGCAGCTTCGTCGGATTTGAAGACCAGCGTCGTGCGATGATAGGTGAAGATGCGGGTTTCGCCGCTGGATAGTTTTTCCGCCACCTGCGCAAAACGGGCGCCATCGAAACGCTGTTTTGCGGCCAGCCGGCCGGCTTTGCGCATGGCTGGTTGAGAGCGCGCGAGCTGAGCATTGCGCACCGGCGTTGCACGCTCGATCGTGCTACGGGCCAGCAAGGGATAGAGCACAGTTGCGAGTAGGCCGAAGGATGCGGTGCCGGCGAGGCCGATGACGATCAGATGGCGAAGATGCGCGGAGCGCGGCAGGAATGGAATGTGGAAATCATGATGCGGCCGCGCCTGGATGGCAGCCTCTGCAGGAAATTGAACGCGCAATGGACTTTCGGCCATGAAGTGAGGAACCCTGCAGACTGCGGTGGGCCCAAACTAGGGCAAATCATGGCGAAATCTAGGCAAATATTACGAGTCAGTTAATTGCCGTGATCGTCCACAGGGGCGAGATTTGCGCGTTCTCGATGATTCGTCAACCGAAGATGGTGTCGTAGAGCAGTTTGAAGTTCAGCGCCAGGATGATCGCGGCAACGATCCACGAGAGAACGGCGACGCTTCTCGATATGACGAAACTGCCCATTTTCTCGCGATTCGTGACGAATTGGACCAGAGGAATGACGGCAAAGGGCAGTTGCATGGAGAGAACGACCTGGCTCAGCACAAGCAGGTTTGCAGTGCCTTTTTCACCATAAATAGCGGTCACGAACACAACCGGAATAATTGCGAGGCCGCGCGTCAAAAGCCGTCTTGCCCAATGCGGAATCCTCAGCCTGAGAAAGCCTTCCATCACGATCTGGCCGGCAAGCGTCGCCGTAACGGTGGAGTTGAGGCCGGAGGCGAGCAACGCGATCGCAAAAAGGGTGGAAGCGATGCCGAGGCCGAGCAGCGGCGACAGCAGCTCGTAGGCCTGGCCGATCTCGGCGACGTCGGAATGGCCGCTGGTGTGGAAAGCGGCGGCTGCGACGATCAGGATCGCGGCATTGACGAAGAGCGCCAGCATCAGCGCGACCGTGCTGTCGATCGTTGCCCATTTGATGGCATCGCGGCGACCCTCTTCCGTGCGCTTGTAGGCGCGGGTCTGCACGATGGAGGAGTGCAGATAGAGATTATGCGGCATGACCGTCGCGCCGATGATGCCCATGGCGATATAGAGCATCTCGTGATTGGTGACGATTTCCGGCGAGGGAATGAAACCTTGGAGGATCGCTGCCACCGGCGGTGCGGCCGCGACGATCTGGATGGCGAAACAAGTGGCAATGACGATCAGCAGCGCGATGACGAAAGCTTCGAGATAACGGAAACCCTTGCTCATCAGCAGCAGCAATAGAAAGGCGTCCAGCGCGGTGATCAGTGCGCCGCCGATCAACGGAATTCCGAAGAGCAGCTGCAATGCGATCGCCGTGCCGATGACTTCGGCGAGATCGCAGGCGATGATGGCGAGTTCGCAGGCAAACCACAGTGCCAGATTGATCGGCCGCGGATAGTGATCGCGACAGGCCTGTGCGAGATCGCGGCCGGTGGCTATGCCTAATCTCGCCGAAAGCGCCTGTAAAAGGATCGCCATCAGGTTCGACAGCATGATGACGGTTAGAAGCGTATAGCCGAACTGCGCGCCGCCGGCGAGATCGGTCGCCCAGTTGCCGGGGTCCATATAGCCGACGGAAATCATATAACCTGGACCGACGAAAGCGATCAGGCGCCGAATCCAGCTGCCGCCATGAGGAACCCTGACGGTGGCATTGACTTCGGGAAGGCTCGGACGATCGTCTTCATCGCGGCTGGCAAACCGCCATGCTTGCCGCTGTGCTGCAGCTTCTTGAACTTGCGTCATGCGGGGCTCCGGGAGGATCAGGCTATGATGCTACTAAACAAATACGACCGATATAAGAATTATGCAATAGGCTATATTTCAATCGGCTTTGCATTTTTTTGCCTTTGGGCATGGCCCACCGGTGGTCGTTTTCGCGTCGCAATGGAGCCCGAAAAGCAGCCTATTCAGGCGTTCACCCGACATCGACGAGCCAAGAATTGCCTGATCGCCGTCATCCGGCAGCAGGCCGTCCATCGAATATCGAATAGGCTAGACGGCGGCGCCGTCCTTGATGGTGCGATTGTGTTTCGATCTTTGCGATCGAAAAACCAAAACCAAGAATCATGGTGGCGAAGACGCGCTGTTGATGCTCGTCCTCAGCCGGGATCTCCGAAATTAGGATCATGCCTGGCTCGATCGGCCGAAAGGGTCGTTATCTACCCCGCCGCCAATCCATCACATCGGCGGCACGGTGCCGTTGAGGCCGACGGCAACCCTGTCGGCGGAGACTGCGGTCTCTCCGGTTTGCTCGCCTGTGATGAAGACGCCGGCGCCGGGCTTCAGATCGGCTTTCGTTGCTGATGTCAGCGTCACGACGGGCGTGCCATCCGGGATATTGATCTTGCGTTCGCCGCCCTTGTAGGTGAGCGTCAATGTCGGGCCGTTGACCGAGGTCACGGCATTGGCGACCGTGGCGTTGGTCATCGAGCTGTTCGGCGCTGAATCCCAAGGGCGGTCGCCTTCGCCTGTTCCCTTCATCGAGGCCGGGAAGATGACGACTTCGATCGCGCCATTGATGCCACTGTCAGTCGGCTGCGAGGCGATGCCGACGAAATCGCCGGGCTTGATGTCGCTGACTGCAGCCTTGATGACACCACCGACGTTCCAGCCGGATTTCAGTGCAACAGTAATGTCCTTGCCGTCGCGGGACTTGACCTTGAGCGTGTCGCCATCGAGGCTTTCCACGGTGCCGCGCACCCTTACCCGCTCGGCGGCCCCGGCGCTTTGAAACGCGGCAAGCGTGGCGACGGAGAGCGTCAGCGCAGCCGCGATCAGACGTTTGCGATTCATGAGTGGAATCTCCCTTGAGATATCGGCCGAGCGATGCACCGGTCGCGCTTGATAAGAAGGTCGGAATTGATCGACGGAAGCCGCGGAACGGCTTTGAAGCCAGCTACATCGCGATCCTATGCGCCGCTTCCATCACTCACCATTCAAACAAGCGTGAGATTGCCGTCTCGTCCGGCGTGGGCAGAAATTCCGGGAAAAGGCCCATTTTTTCGCAGAACATCAAGCATTGCTTAACGTTTACCGTTAGACTGCGTTGGTTATCTCGAATTCCCTATCGCGCTTGGCGCTGGGCTGGGGAGATTGGAGAACGAAATGACCGCAATTCGTCCGCTTCTGATCGGAATCCTCCTGATTCTGGCACTGGTTCTGATTGCGCTCAGTATCCTGCTGGTCGATCCCGCTCCGCCTGTCCGTCAATCCGACAGCCTCATTCCGCCGCCGACAGAGTCGCCGCAGCGTCCTTAATCGGGGCGGGCAACTGTCAGCTTGCCGGTGTAAAGCGCGCCACGAGGCTATGGCGATCACCGGGATAGGTGAGGCGAACATGGGTGATCGGGCCGGCGGCGCTCCAGGTGCGCCGTTCGACGACGAGGCACGCCGTCCCTTTTTGGATATCGAGGTTGGCGGCCGCGTCGCCTTCGGCCGATATGGCGCGGATCTGATGTTCGGCGGTACTCCACGGCACCTGGTTGAGCAGCCAGGGGCCTGGCGGCAATGTCTCGAAGTCTGCCTTCGCCGCTTCCGGCACCGCGTCGAGATTGATGACGCGATTTTCCAGGCAGAAGGGGCGCGGACCGGCATAGTGGATGCAGGTGATCTCCATCACCGGTATGGAGCCGACGAACTGCAGCCTGCGCGCGTCCTCCGGCCGTCCGCGTCGTTCGGCAAGCTTTATCAGCCGGTGCGAATAGGGCAGATTGAGCGATAGGACCTCGGACTTGATGTCGTGAATCTCAAGCACGGCGGATTGCGCCTGCGGATGGGTGACGAAGCTGCCCGAGCGCTTTCGCCGCTCTATCAGGCCGGCGCGGGCAAGCTGGGTCAGCACCTTGTTTACCGTCATGCGCGAGCAGTCATAGTGCTCTGCGAGGTCCATCTCGAATGGTATGCGATGCCCTGGAGGCCAGGCGCCGGAGACGATCCGGCCCTCGATATCGCTGAGAATGCGCTGATGGAGGGTCGCCTCTTTGCCTGTGGTCATACCGTCCGTCTGTTCCGTGTGAGACATGGGATCTCCCGCAGGTTATTTAGGGGCCAATCTAGGGGAGGAAAAGCGGTTTTTAAGCGATCAGCTCGGCCATAGCCTGGCGGAATCGCGCCGAAATTTCCTCTCTCTTTCGATGGCGGCCGCCTTCGACCTGCTTGCGGCCCAGCGCCCAGACGCCATCGACCTTGACGCCGCCGGCAAAAGTCCAGTGATCGAGAATTCGGTCGCCGGAGAGATAAGGCACGGCACTCACATCGAGCGAAACGATATCGGCATGGTTGCCGACGGCAAGGCCTGCCGGTGCCTTAAGAGCTGCGCCGCCGCCCGCCAGCGCGCCATCGAACAGCATGCGGGCGGTCGAGCCGCCGGTCGTGGCGATGACGTTGCGGGCGCGCAGCGCCAGACGCTGCGAATATTCGAGCTGCCGCAACTCCTCGGGCACCGAAATCAGGATGTTGGAATCCGAGCCGACGCCGTAGCGGCCGCCTTCTTCGAGGAAGAGCGGTGCAGCGAAAACGCCGTCGCCGAGATTGGCCTCGGTGATGGGGCAAAGGCCGGCGACCGCGCCGCTCCTAGCCATGCGCCGGGTTTCATCCTCGGTCATATGCGTGGCGTGGATCAGGCACCAGCGCTCATTCATAGGAGCGTTGTCGAGCAGCCATTGCACCGGGCGGGCACCCGACCAGGCGATGCAGTCTTCGACTTCTTTCACCTGCTCGGCGACATGGATGTGGATCGGCCCATCGCCGGCGACCGGCACGAGCTTTGCCAGCTCTTCGGGCGTCACGGCCCGCAGACTATGCGGCGCGATACCGAGTTCGGCGCCGGGCAGGCGACTGGTGACGGTGCGGCAGCCGGCCATCAGCGCTTCGAAGCTCTCGATCGAATTGATGAAGCGGCGCTGGCCCTCAATGGGAGCGGCGCCGCCGAAGCCGGAATGGGCATAGAAGACGGGTAGAAGAGTCAGCGCGATGCCGGTCTCAGTGCTGGCGGCGGCGATGCGCTCGGCCAGTTCGGCGATGTTGGCATAATGGCTGCCGTCCTTGTCATGGTGCAGGTAGTGGAATTCACCGACCCGGGAGAAGCCGGCTTCCAGCATTTCCATATAGAGCTGCGCTGCGACGGCCTCGACATGATCCGGGGTCATCGACAAAGCGAATTTGTACATGACGGTGCGCCAGCTCCAGAAGCTGTCATTGGCCGGACCGCGGACTTCGGCTAGGCCGGCCATGGCGCGCTGAAAGGCGTGGCTGTGCAGGTTCGGCGTCGCCGGAACCAGAACATTCTGCCTGTCATCACCGTCTTCGGGAGCGACATCGGTCGCGATCTCGGCGATGCGGCCGTCTTCGAGGGTCAATCGCACATTCTCGTGCCATCCGTCGGCAAGCAAAGCCGTGCGTGCATGAAGTCTCGTCATGGTCTCACCCTTTCCTTTCGGACGCGGAGTCCAAAATCCCTCTTGTCAGCCTTTCGATTATGTATATACATTATGAGCCAACGAGGAAAGGCGTAAAGCTGATGGATGGGAACAATTTTTCCGAAGATGGCGAGAAAGACGACGCGGCAGGCCGCGTCTGGCGCAATGCTCGCCTTGCGACCTTGAAAGAGGGCGAAGCCCGGCTCGGCACGGTCGAGAAGGGCGCGATCCTGACCAAGGGCGGCCGTATCGTCTTTGCCGGCCATGAAGCCGATCTGCCCGATACGTCAGGCGCTGAAATCATCGATCTCGAAGGGCGCTGGGTGACCCCCGGCCTCGTCGATTGCCACACACATATCGTCTATGGCGGCAATCGCGCCCGTGAATTCGAGATGCGGCTCGAAGGTGCGAGCTACGAAGAAATCGCCCGTGCCGGCGGCGGTATCGTTTCCTCCGTCAACGCGACGCGCGCGCTATCGGTGGACGAGCTAGTTGCTGCTGCCTTGCCGCGCCTCGACACGCTGCTGTCCGAAGGCGTGACGACGATCGAGGTGAAATCGGGCTACGGCCTCAACATTGAATCCGAATTGAAGATGCTGCGAGCCGCACGCAAGCTGGAGACAGTCCGCCCGGTTCGCGTCGTCACCTCCTATCTCGGCGCGCACGCGACCCCGGTGGAGTACAAGGGCCGCAACGGCGACTATATTACTGATGTCGTGCTGCCCGGCTTGAAACAGGCGCATGCCGAAGGTCTTGTCGACGCTGTTGATGGCTTCTGCGAAGGTATAGCCTTTTCGACGGCGGAAATCGCCCGCGTCTTCGATCTTGCCAAGTCGCTCGGTATTCCGGTGAAGCTGCATGCGGAGCAGCTTTCCAATTTGGGCGGCGCCAAGCTTGCTGCCTCCTATGGTGCTTTGTCAGCCGATCATGTCGAATATCTCGATGAGGATAGCGTCAAGGCGATGGCTGCGGCTGGCACGGTTGCGGTGCTGCTGCCAGGTGCCTTCTATGCCATCAACGAGAAGCAGAAGCCGCCGGTTCAAGCCCTGCGTGATGCGGGCGTCTCGATCGCCATCGCTACGGACTCCAATCCCGGCACTTCGCCGCTCACCTCGCTGCTGCTGACCATGAATATGGCGGCCACCCTTTTCCGCCTGACGGTCGAGGAATGCATCGCCGGCGCCACACGCGAAGGCGCGCGTGCCCTTGGGCTGCTCCCCGAAACGGGTACGCTCGAAGCCGGCAAGTCGGCCGATTTTGCCATCTGGGATGTCGAAAGCCTCGCGGAGCTTGTCTACCGCATCGGCTTCAATCCTCTCCATGCCCACGTATTCAAGGGAAAAAGGTTCCACCGATGACCGTCGTTCTCTATCCCGGCTCCGTTTCGCTGCAACAATTGGCGGCAATCTACTGGACCGGTGAGCCCGCCAAGCTTGATGCCTCCTTCGATGCCGGCATTGCCAAGGCCGCGGCCCGCATCGCGGAGATCGCTGCCGGCAATGCGCCGGTCTATGGTATCAATACCGGCTTCGGCAAGCTGGCCTCGATCAAGATCGACAGCGCCGATGTCGCGACTCTTCAGCGCAATCTCATCCTCTCGCATTGCTGCGGCGTCGGCCAGCCGCTCCCTGAGAATGTCGTTCGCCTCATCATGTCGCTGAAGCTCATTTCGCTCGGCCGCGGCGCATCCGGCGTGCGGCTGGAGTTGGTACGGCTGATCGAAGGCATGCTTGAAAAGGGCGTCGTGCCCGTCATCCCCGAAAAGGGCTCAGTTGGCGCTTCCGGTGATCTGGCGCCGCTCGCGCATATGACCGCTGTCATGATGGGTCATGGCGAGGCCTTCTATGCCGGTGAGCAGCTCTCCGGCGCGGCAGCGCTCGAAAAGGCTGGCCTTAAGCCGGTCGTACTCGCCGCCAAGGAAGGACTTGCGCTGATCAACGGCACGCAGGTGTCGACCGCGCTTGCGCTTGCCGGCCTCTTCCGCGCTCATCGTGCCGCCCAGGCTGCCCTCATCACCGGCGCGATGTCGACGGATGCGGCCATGGGTTCTTCCGCCCCGTTCCATCCGGATATTCATACGCTGCGCGGCCATAAGGGCCAGATCGATACCGCGGCTGCCCTTCGCGGCCTGCTGGCCGGCTCAGTGATCCGCGAAAGCCATATCGAAGGCGACGAGCGTGTGCAGGACCCTTATTGCATCCGCTGCCAGCCGCAAGTCGATGGCGCCTGCCTCGATCTTCTGCGTTCCGTCGGCCGCACGCTCGAAATCGAAGCCAATGCCGTTACCGACAATCCGCTCGTGCTTTCGGACAATTCCGTCGTTTCCGGCGGCAATTTCCACGCCGAGCCTGTCGCCTTTGCCGCCGACCAGATCGCCATTGCCGTCTGTGAAATCGGCGCGATTGCACAGCGCCGCATCGCGCTGCTCGTCGACCCCGCGCTCAGCTACGGTCTGCCGGCATTCCTCGCCAAAAAGCCGGGCCTGAACTCCGGCCTGATGATTGCCGAAGTGACCTCGGCGGCGCTGATGTCGGAAAACAAGCAGATGTCGCATCCGGCGTCGGTCGACTCGACGCCGACCTCGGCCAACCAGGAAGACCATGTGTCCATGGCCTGCCATGGTGCCCGTCGCCTGCTCCAGATGACCGAAAACCTCTTTGCCATCATCGGTATCGAAGCGCTGACCGCTGCCCAGGGCGTCGAGCTGCGCGCGCCGCTGACGACCAGCCCGGAACTGACCCTTGCCATTGCTTCGATCCGCGCCGCCGTGCCTTCGCTGGAAGAGGACCGCTACATGGCGAATGACCTGAAAGCCGCCAGCGACCTCATTGCTTCCGGCGCACTCAATGCCTCGATTTCAACCGACATTCTGCCCTCCTTGGAGATGTGACATGACCAATCCACGCCATAATATCCGCGAAGTCCGCGCGCCCCGTGGTCCGGAGCTCAATGCCAAGAGCTGGCTGACCGAAGCGCCGCTACGCATGCTGATGAACAATCTCGATCCCGACGTTGCGGAAAACCCCAACGAGCTGGTCGTCTATGGCGGCATCGGCCGTGCCGCCCGCACCTGGGACGATTTCGACCGTATTGCTGCGACGCTGAAGACGCTCAACGAAGACGAGACGCTGCTCGTGCAGTCCGGCAAGCCGGTCGCCGTGTTCCGCACCCACAAGGATGCGCCGCGCGTGCTCATCGCCAACTCCAACCTCGTGCCGCATTGGGCGACCTGGGATCACTTCAACGAGCTGGATAAGAAGGGCCTTGCCATGTACGGCCAGATGACGGCCGGCTCGTGGATCTACATCGGCACGCAGGGCATCGTGCAGGGCACCTATGAGACCTTCGTTGAGGCCGGCCGCCAGCACTATAACGGCAACCTCAAGGGCAAGTGGATCCTGACCGGCGGTCTCGGTGGCATGGGCGGTGCACAGCCGCTGGCGGCCGTCATGGCCGGCGCATGCTGCCTGGCCGTCGAATCCGACGAAACCCGCATCGATTTCCGCCTGCGCACCCGCTATGTCGACGAGAAGGCAAAGACGCTGGATGAAGCACTTGCCCTGATCGACAAGTGGACGAAGGCCGGCGAAGCCAAGTCCGTTGGCCTGCTCGGTAATGCCGCCGAGATCTTCCCGGAACTGGTGAAGCGCATGAAGGCCGGTGGTCCGCGCCCGGATATCGTCACCGACCAGACTTCTGCGCACGACCCGCTGAACGGCTACCTGCCGGCAGGCTGGACGGTGGCTGAACACCGGGCCAAGCGCGAGAGCGATCCGAAGTCCGTCGAAGCTGCCGCCCGCGCATCGATGAAGGTGCATGTCGAAGCCATGGTCGATTTCTGGAACGCCGGCGTGCCGACGCTCGATTACGGCAACAACATCCGCCAGGTCGCCAAGGACGAAGGTTTTGAAAATGCCTTCGCCTTCCCGGGTTTCGTCCCGGCCTATATCCGTCCGCTGTTCTGCCGCGGCATCGGTCCGTTCCGCTGGGCTGCTCTCTCGGGCGATCCGGAGGATATCTACAAGACCGACGCGAAGGTGAAGGAGCTGCTGCCTGACAACAAGCACCTGCACAATTGGCTCGACATGGCGCGCGAGCGCATCGCCTTTCAGGGCCTGCCGGCGCGCATTTGCTGGGTCGGCCTCGGCGATCGCCATCGCCTCGGTCTCGCCTTCAACGAAATGGTCAGGAACGGCGAGCTGAAGGCTCCTGTCGTCATCGGCCGCGACCATCTGGATTCCGGCTCGGTCGCCTCGCCGAACCGTGAAACGGAAGCCATGAAGGATGGCTCGGATGCCGTTTCCGATTGGCCGCTGCTCAACGCGCTGCTCAACACTGCATCGGGTGCCACCTGGGTATCGCTGCACCACGGTGGCGGCGTCGGCATGGGCTTTTCCCAGCACTCCGGCATGGTCATCTGCGCCGATGGCACGGATGATGCGGCCAAGCGCCTGGAGCGCGTTCTCTGGAACGACCCGGCGACCGGCGTCATGCGCCACGCAGATGCAGGCTACGACATCGCGCTCGACTGGGCTAAGCAGCAGGGCCTGCGCCTGCCGGCCATCTTGGGGAACTAAAGATGAAGCTGCTACGCGCCAGCGATCACAAGCGCATGCCTTGGAAAAACGGCGGCGGGGAAACGGTGGAGATCGCCGTTTCGCCCGAGGGCGTCGGGCTTGCCGACTTCGACTGGCGCGTCAGCATGGCAACCGTTGCGACGGACGGGCCGTTTTCGGTTTTTCCGGGTATCGATCGTACGCTATCTATCCTTGATGGCGAGGGCATGACCCTCTTCATCCAGGGGCGTGCGCCCGAGCGCTTGACGCAGGCGAGCGAACCGCTGCCCTTTGCCGCCGACGCGCCGACTTCGGCGACGCTGATCGATGGCACGATTACGGATCTCAATGTGATGACGCGGCGGGGGCGTTTCACGCATTCGGTGAGGCGCGTTTCGGTCGACGGAAATAGCAAAGTCGCCTTCGAGGCTGGGACGACCCTTGTCCTTTGCCATCGCGGCAATGCTGAAATCGATGGCACGGCGCTTAACGCAGGCGATTGCCTGCTTGTCTCGGAGAGTGACGTCGCAGAGCGGTCCATTTCGGGCAAGGCGCAGCTGTTCTGGATTACCATTAAGGCAATATAGCCGGCTATGAGATGTTCTTCGGCTTGACATGAACCCGTACCGATTATCCTATTTCTACTCAGCAGAGAGAGGATAGCCGGCATGAGCGACGACCAGATCCCCGCCGATAGCAAGCTCACGACTTCCAAGCGCCGCTGGGCGGCGGAGGGCAAGTTTCTGACGGGGCGTGTCAGCCGACCGGAGACCGAGCGGTTGCCGCCGGGGCAGCATCTCGTGAAGAACTGGCCGGTGCTCGATCTCGGCGTGCAGCCACAGATTTCGCTATCGAGTTGGCGGCTTGATGTGATCGGTTTCGTTGAAACGCGGCTCAGCTTGGATTGGGCGGCTTTCCAGGCGATCGGGCAAAGCATCCGTGTCAGCGATATCCATTGCGTGACGACCTGGTCGCGCTACGACAATCGCTGGGAAGGGGTTTCGACGCGCGATCTGCTTGATCTCGCCATGCCGACGGCGGAGGCGCAGCATGTGCTGCTGACGAGCTATGACGGCTATACCACCAACCTGCCGCTTGCGGATTTCGCGGCCGAAGATGCCATTCTCGCCACTGCCTGGGAGGGACAGCCGCTGACCGGCGAACATGGCGGGCCGATGCGCCTCGTCGTGCCGCATCTCTATTTCTGGAAGAGCGCCAAGTGGTTGAACCGCATCGAACTCATCGGCGCCGACCGGGCCGGCTTCTGGGAGAAGAACGGCTATCACATGTACGGCGATCCCTGGCGAGAGCAGCGCTACGCGGACGATTGACGCTCCCGGAGCGTTGCGGGTGAGGGGGCCTTGGATTGGCTGTCTCGAACCGTAGTTCTTATGTCACCGTGTCAATTTTTCGCGGCGCCAGCCGGGTTGGTGGCTTTGCAAGCCACCATCATGGGCGTATTCAATGATCATATGATTGCTGCCGAAGCACCGACTCCCTTGAACGCCATTCAGTGAAATTCGTCTCATGACCATTGCCCGGACTATAGAAGAGCCTTCCGAAGCAAGTTTCGGCCGGCAGTCCCGCATCATCGCCTTTGTCGTCGCCGTTTCCTTTTTCATGCAGTTTCTGGACGGGACGATCATCACCACCTCGTTGCCGCAGATGGCGGTAAGTTTCGGCGTCGAGCCGGTCTCGATGAGCATCGGCATCACGGTCTATCTGCTCACCATGGCGGCTTTCGTGCCGCTCGCCGGCTGGGCTGGCGATCGCTATGGCGCCCGGCGGGTGTTTTTGGCATCCATTGCCATCTTCACCATGGCGTCGCTGTTCTGCGGTCTCTCGGGCAATTTGACCGAGTTCATCATTGCCCGCGCCGTTCAGGGCATCGGCAGCGCGCTGATGACGCCCGTGGGACGCATCATCGTGCTGAAGAATGCTCGCAAATCCGATCTGGTGCATGCGATGTCCATGATCACCTGGCCGGCGCTGACCGCTCCGGTCATCGGTCCGGTGCTCGGCAGCTTCATCACCACCTATCTCAGCTGGCATTGGAACTTCCTGATCAATATCCCGATCGGCATCATCGGGCTCGGCCTCGTTCTGCGCTTCGTGCCGGATCAGCGGGAGGAAAAGGTCGCGCGGCTCGATTTTATCGGCTTTCTGCAATCGGCGGCGGGGCTGACCTTCCTGCTTGCCGGCCTCGAATTCGTGGTGCAGGGAACGACGGGGCTGGCGGCCAGCATTGCGTTGATCGCCGCAGGTGCGGTTTTTTCCATCATCGCCACCCGGCACTTCCTGAAGGTCGACGAGCCCCTGCTCGATCTTTCCGCCTTCAAGGTACAGACCTTCACGATGTCGACGCTTTCGGCCGGAACAGCGAGCCGGGTCGCGATCAACGCCACGCCGTTTCTCATACCACTGCTGTTTCAGGTGGGCTTCGGCAAGACGGCGATCGATGCCGGCACCTATCTGCTGTTCTATTTCGCTGGCAATCTCGGCATGAAGGCGATCACCACGCAGACGTTAAGGATCTTCGGTTTCCGCAACGTGCTCGTCGTCAACGGGCTGATCTCGTCGGCCAGCATTGCCGGATGCGCGCTTCTGTCTCCCTCGACACCAGGCCCGTTGATATATTGCCTGCTATTCATCGCCGGCCTTTCGCGGTCGATGAACTTCACGGCGCTGAATACGCTGGGGTTTGCCGATATCCATGCCGCGCAGCGCAGCTCCGCTTCCACGTTGTCGAGCATGCTGCAGCAGGTTTCGCTGCTGCTGGGCGTCGCCGTCGCTGCCGCCGTTCTCAATCTCTCGCGCACGATTCATGGTGGGGAAATGCTCTCGCTCATCGATTTTCGCTGGGCTTTCCTCATCATTGGCCTTATCGGTGGCATCTCCGCATTGCGTTTTATCAGCCTGCCGCACGATGCCGGCGCAGAGGTATCCCGCCACAAAGTGAAGACCTGATCAAAACCTTCAAATTCTTAATGATATTGACAGGCAAGCCGCTGTAAAATGGCCTGCCGGTTCCCATATGAAACTCGCGTCAACTCCTACAGGAGGCAGTCCCATGCTGCTCAGAACCCTCGCTATCTCCGCTCTCGTCGTCGGCGTATCCAGTGCCGCCATGGCCGAGCAGGTGCACAAGCATCACCCCAAGCGCGTCAATGTCGAGGCGTTCCAGGCCGATGTCGGCAGCGTCGATCATTCGAAGGACGCGATCCTTCCGGACGGCACGATCAACACCGATCCGTCGGTGACCGGTCCGATTCGTGCCGGCGACTCCATTTCCCGCCTGCAATGCGCCGCTGCCCCTAACTCCGTCGGCGCTCGCTCGAGCACATATAGTGCAGGCTCCGCTTCGCTTTGCCCGTAACGGCTTGATGGCTCGAGCTGGCCTAAAGCGCGTCGCGATCTTTCAGATTCGCTTCTCACGCTTTAGGTCTTTGATTTTGCGCATGTCGTCGTCGCAAAACCGCTGCACACTTTTACGCGACATGCTCTAAGCCAGCTCGATATCCGTTTGCTTGAGGCGGTCGCTATTCGACAATAGCGGCTGGCGATAATAGCGAGCGCAGGCATAGGTCATGCAATCGTCAAGGCCGAGGCGCGCCGGATGGCCGCCTAGGCCATAGCGCTCGTAAGCTTCGGTCGCGAGAACTGCGGCACGAGGCGGTACGGCGAGCAGTTGGATGTTCATCAGCTGCAGGAAAGTCCGCACCGCTTCGCCGGCCTCGGTCGGTGATAATCCCAAAATAGTGGAAATCTGGATCGCGGCATTTGCTGCGACAAGCGGCGAGGTCATGCGGGCCGTTGCTGGCTGAATGCGGATAGCGAAGGCGCGCGCCTCCTCCTCGTCGGTCATCATTGCCACCAAAACCGAAGCGTCGATGAACATCAGGGCTCTCCTGTCATGCCAGTGCCGGCGCCCTTGGCTGTGGCTTTCTGCTTGAGATTGCGGCAAAAAGCGACGGCGACATCGGCAAGGGCCGGCTTGGTCAGCTCCTCATCCAGCGCCTTCTGCAGGGCAAGCCGAACGGCTTCCGTCTTGGTGGTGGCCTTGGTCAACGCCTGATAGCGGCGCGCCAATCGGTCGATGGCGTCGTCCTTGATGTAAAGCGGCATGAGATATCCTTTGAATCTTTGCGGATATCCTTAAAGCCTGTCTGGTTTGAGGGCAATCGCATCTGTTGCCTGCTTGTGTTCCGTGTGAATCGATATTTAGATGACGAACATCATCTAACATGCTAGCAATGACTACAAGCTGTTTGCTTGACCGTGAGGAGATGTCATGCCCGCTATCGATCCCGTTGTCATCGTTTCCGCCACGCGCACGCCGCTCGGTCGTTTCCAGGGAGATCTTTCGCCCCTGCAGGCGCCCGAGCTCGGTGCGCATGTCATCCGTGCTGCGCTGGAGCGCGCGGGACTTTCTGCCGAGAGAGTGGACGAGGTTCTGTTCGGCTGCGTCCTGCCTGCGGGGCAAGGGCAGGCGCCGGCCCGGCAAGCTGCGCGCGGGGCTGGCCTTCCGGATGCCGTCGGCGCCACCACCATCAACAAGGTCTGCGGTTCGGGTATGAAGGCGACCATGCTGGCACATGACCTGCTTCTCGCCGGCTCGGCCTCCATCGCGGTCGCCGGCGGCATGGAATCCATGTCGAATGCGCCTTATCTGCTCGCCAAGGCGCGCGGCGGCTATCGCATGGGCCATGACCGCATCTTCGACCATATGATGCTCGACGGGCTGGAGGATGCCTATGAGAAGGGTCGCTCCATGGGCGATTTCGGCGAAATGGCGGTCGAGGCCTATCAGTTCAGCCGCGACGATCAGGATGCTTACGCGGTCGAGACCCTTTCGCGCGCCCGCAACGCGCTCGAGACCGGCGCTTTCGAAGCGGAAATCACGCCGATCTCGGTGAGTGGCAAGGGTGGTCCGGTCACAATCGCCAAGGATGAGCATCCGCAAAAGGTTTCGCCTGAAAAGATCCCGACGCTCAAGCCGGCCTTCCGCAAGGATGGCACGATTACGGCTGCCAGCGCCTCGGCCAATGCCGACGGTGCGGCAGCGCTCATCCTGACGCGCCGTTCGCTCGCCGAGCGCGAGGGCTTGCCGATCCTTGCCGAAATCAAGGCGCATGCGACGCATTCTCAGGAGCCGGCCTGGTATACGACCGCGCCGATCCCGGCGATCCGCAAGGTGCTCGACAAGAGCGGCTGGAAGATCGGCGATGTCGAGCTTTTCGAGATCAACGAGGCCTTCGCCGTCGTCGCCATGGCGGCCGCAAAGGAACTCGGCATTGCGCGCGACCGGCTCAACATCAACGGCGGCGCCTGCGCGCTCGGCCATCCCATCGGCGCTACTGGCGCGCGGCTGATCGTGACGCTGCTGCATGCGCTGGAGCGCCAAGGTGCAAGGAAGGGCGTCGCGGCCCTTTGCATCGGAGGCGGCGAGGCTACGGCGATTGCGGTAGAGAGGGTCGGCTGACTGGAGCGATAGAGGGGCTAGCCAGGCACGCCTATTGATGTCGCACCTGCCGGCGTGGCCCCTCATCCTAGCCTTCTCCCCGTGGGGGAGAAGGGCAATCCCTCTAGTTCGCCAGCCGTAGCCTCAGCGCATTGCCGATCACCGAGACTGACGACAGGCTCATCGCCGCTGCTGCAATCATCGGTGACAGCAGCAGGCCGAACACCGGATAGAGCACGCCGGCCGCCAGCGGCACGCCGAGTGCATTGTAGCCGAAGGCGAAGGCAAGGTTTTGCTTGATGTTGCGGATCGTCGCTTCCGAGAGATGGCGGGCGCGGACGATGCCGTTGAGATCGCCCTTTACCAGCGTGATCCCAGCGCTTTCCATGGCGACATCGGCGCCCGTGCCCATGGCGATGCCGACATCGGCAGAGGCAAGCGCGGGAGCATCGTTGACGCCGTCGCCCGCCATGGCAACGATGCGGCCCTTGGCCCGCAGCTCGTCGATCAGCGCTTTCTTGCCTTCCGGCAGCATGTCCGCGCGCACTTCGTCGATGCCAAGCTCTCTGGCGACGGCAGCGGCGGTCTTGCCGTTGTCGCCGGTCGCCATGACGATCGTCAGGCCGCTTTCATGCAGCGCCTTGATGGCGGCTGCCGTGGTCGGCTTGATCCGGTCGGCGACAGCGACGAGGCCGGCCAGCTTCCTGTCGATGGCGACGAACATGACGGTCTTGCCCTCACTGCGCAGGCGTTCCGTCTCTGCTTTCAATGAGTCGGTCGAAACGCTGAGATCGGACATCATCGCGGCATTGCCGAGCGCGATCGCGGTTTCGCCGGCGCGGCCCTCCACGCCCTTGCCTGTCACAGCCGAGAAGCCGGAGATCTCAACGAAGCGCGCACCGCGTTCCTCGGCGCCGGCAACGATGGCTTCGGCGAGCGGGTGTTCGGAGCCGCGCTCCAGGCTGGCGGCGAACGAGAGGAGGCGTGCCTCGTCGGTGCCCGCCGCGGTGATTATATCGGTCAGGTTCGGTTTGCCTTCCGTCAGCGTGCCCGTCTTGTCAACGATCAATGTGTCCACCTTGGCAAAGCGTTCGAGCGCCTCGGCATCGCGCACCAGCACGCCCTCCTGTGCGCCGCGGCCGGTGGCGATCATGATCGACATGGGGGTTGCCAGCCCAAGCGCACAGGGGCAGGCGATGATGAGCACCGCGACGGCGGCGAGCAGCGCATGCGCCAGCCGCGGCTCCGGCCCGACGAAGGCCCAGACGGCAAAGGCGATGATGGCGGCTGCGACGACCGCGGGCACAAAGACGGCCGAGACGCGGTCGACCATCGTCTGGATCGGCGCGCGCGAGCGCTGCGCCTTGGCGACAAGCTCGACGATGCGCGACAACGTCGTCTCCGCGCCGACCTTTTCGGCCTGCATGATGAGCGTGCCGTTCCTGTTGATCGTGCCGCCGGTCAAGGCATCGCCCTTGGCCTTTTCGACCGGCAGGGGCTCGCCCGTAATCATCGATTCATCGATGGTCGATTGTCCCTCGACAACGGAGCCATCCACGGGGACGCGCTCGCCGGGGCGCACCCGCAGCTGATCGCCGGCCTGGATCTCGTCGACGGGCACATCGGTTTCGCTACCATTGGCGCCGATGCGTCGTGCCGTTTTCGGCGCGAGATCGAGAAGGGCGCGAATGGCCGAGCCGGTGCGTTCGCGGGCTTTCAATTCCAGTACCTGGCCGACGAAGACCAAGGCGACGATCACGGACGCTGCTTCGAAATAGACGGGCACGCTCTCGCCATGCCCTCGGAAGCTCATCGGAAACAGGCTGGGGGCAAGCGTCGCAATCACGCTGTAAAGATAGGCGGTGCCGACGCCGAGACCGATCAGCGTCCACATATTGGGGCTGCGGTTGACGAGTGAGTTCCAGGCGCGGCGGAAGAAGGGAAGAGCCGCCCAAAGCACGACCGGCGTTGCAAGAACAAGTTCGGCCCAGGTGGCGATCGGCTCGCCGATCCAGTCGCGAATGGGAAGGCCGATCATCGGCCCCATGCTGATGGCAAGCAGCGGCAGCGACAGGGCGGCGCTGATCCAGAGCCGGCGCGTGAAATCAACAAGCTCGGGGTTCGGGCCTTCATCGGCGGCCGGGACACCCATCGGCTCCAACGCCATGCCGCATTTCGGGCAGTCGCCAGGATGGTCGCTGATCACCTCGGGATGCATCGGGCAGGTATAGAGCGTGCCCTCCGGCACCGGCTTTGGCGCCGGCCTGTTGCCATCGAGATAAGACAATGAGTCCGCTTCGAACTTCGCCTTGCAGCCGGCCGAGCAGAAATAGAATTTCTCGCCCTCGTGCTTCGTGAAATGGCGGGCAGTGGCGCGATCGACCGTCATGCCGCAGACGGGATCCTTGGCCGTGAGGTAGTTTTCCGGCGCAGCCTCGAATTTTGTACGGCAGCCATTGCTGCAAAAGTGGAAAGTGCGGCCGCGATATTGCAGCGACGGCTTGCCGGCATCGGGGTCGACGGTCATGCCGCAGACGGGATCGCGGATCACTTCATCCTGCGTGTGGGTGTCATGGTGATCGTGACCATGATGGCTGTGATCGTGCTCGTCATGCGGTGCCATGTCATACTCCTTTGCCCGAAGGGGCTTCGGACAGGTTTATGGACCTTCCCATCGCTGGAAGGTCAAGCCGGAAAATAGTGATTGCCATCCACAGTTCACAGGGCCGCCTTCCTATCTCGCTGCGGATGGCGATGATAAGTTCCGTAAGATCGATGCAATGATGTGATTCCAATGCGATATGATCTGACCACGCTGCCGCTTGCAACGCTTCTGCCTGCCGTCGTCAAGGCGGAAGATATGCTGGCCCGGCTGGATGAGCGCGTGCTGAGGCATGCGGTAGCGAATGGCTTTCGCGAGCGTGGGCACTTTTTCGATGCTGCAGGTGCGCTCTGGGTTGGAGGCGAACTCGTGCATGTCGAGGATCTCGTCCTGCACGATGCGCGCATGGATACGCGCACCCCGACTCATGAATTGACCATCGCCCATTCAGTGCTGCGCAGCCGTCGCCGTCTATGGGCCGCCGATCCTTCCTGGGGCCTGGAGCCGGCTGGCCTTGCCGTACTGCGCGGTGAGGTCGGCGAGACCGACGAGGGTAGCACGCCGCGTTCGACCTCTGCCCGGTCCATCGAGCCTGACGAGCCGGAGGAGGGGGAGGATGATTTCGGCGTCGATTTCGCCGAGATCGACGCGATCCTCGCCCGATCCGACAAGATCCTGAATGGCGGCGTTCCGGAACCCAGGCAGCCGATTATCGATGCCCAAGATCCCCTGGCACTCATCCGAGACGAAGATTGGGATGAGGATGAGCGGCTGGACAGCTGGCGCGCCGTCATGCGCGAGGCGGATCTGCTGCCGGCTACCTTGGGTGCCGTGGTGCTTTTCGATGCATGGGAAAGGATCGAGCCGCTGCGGCGGCAGCATTGGCTCGGCGGCTTGCTGGCCAGCGCTTATCTGCGCAGCCGGGGCAAGGTGACATCGCACCTCTTCTGCCTGAATGTCGGCCTGAAGGCCGTTCGTCATGACCGCCGGCGAGCGCCGGACCGCACCACGCGGCTGACGGCGTTTCTGGAGGCCATGGCACTTTCGGCCGATTCGGGCCTCAAGGAGCTTGATCGGCTTTCGCTTGCCAAGCTGCAGATGGAAGTGCGGCTGAAGGACAGGCGGTCCAACAGCAGTCTGCCTGAGGTCATCGACATCGTGCTATCGCGGCCGATCGTCTCGGCGAAAATGATTGCGCGCCATGTCGGCATTACTTCAAGGGGCGCGCTCAATCTCGTGACCGAACTCGGCCTGCGCGAAATGACCGGGCGCGGGCGCTATCGAGGCTGGGGCGTACTTTGATGTGCTGCAACGGCTGGTGTGGGTAGCGCCGCCGTCCCTTGCAACCACAACCCTGGTTTTCGTCCAATGTTACAGTTTGTTACGCTAAGTGGCGCTAAAATGGACAAAATTTAATGCCCATACCAAATTCCTAAGCGGCACGATGCAAGCTAAGGTCGCGCCATGAATAGCGGGAGATCGTCGATCACCCCGGGGATTTGAAGAGGTGGGTGAATGGCTCGGACGTTTCGGGTCGTCGTTTGGTTGGCAGTGATCGGCGCCGTCGGGTATGGCGCCTATGTGACCCGCGATCGTTGGCTTGGGCCGGCGGAGAAGCTGCTTGGCTACCAAAATGCCGCAGCACCGGGAGAGCAAGCCCAGGACGGACGCCGTGGTGGCCAAAGGCAGGGCGGCAGCGGTGGCGGACGGCGCAGCATGTCGCAGTTCAATGGACCGGTTCCGGTGCTCGCCGCGGATGCGACGACGGCCGATGTCCCTGTCTATATCAACGGCGTGGGCTCGGTGAAGGCCCTGAATGCCGTGACGGTGCGCGCGCAGGTCAGCGGACGAATCGTCGAAATCAATTTCGTCGAGGGCCAGGACATCAAGAAGGGCGATATCATCGCCCGCATCGACGATTCCGTCTATAAGGCGCAGCTCGACCAGGCGATCGCCAAGAAGGCGCAGGACGAAGCTTTGCTTGCAGGCGCCCAGCGCGATCTCGCCCGCTATCAGATGATGGTGAAGAGCGCGTCCGGCACGCAGCAGCAGGTCGACACGCAGACCTCGTTGGTGGCGCAATATACCGCGCAGGTCCAGGTGGATGTCGCGGCGATCGAAAGCGCGCAGGCGACGCTCGATTATACGACGATCAGGGCGGCCTTCGATGGGCGCACCGGCATCCGTAACGTCGATATCGGCAATCTCGTCAGCTCCGGCGATACGACCGGTATCGTCACGCTTTCGCAGATCAAGCCGATCTCCGTGCTGTTTTCCATTCCGCAGCAGCAGCTTGCCCGCGTTAACGCGGCAAGCGCGGCCGGAACGCTTTCCGTCCAGGCTTTGGGCAACGACGGCGAGACGGTGGTCGACAATGGTTCGCTTGGTGTGGTCGACAATCAGGTTGACCCCACCACTGGTACTGTCAGGCTGAAGGCGAATTTCTCGAACGACAAGCTGGCGCTCTGGCCCGGCGCCTTCGTCAATGCCCGATTGCTCGTGGAGACGCTGAAGGGCGTCACCGTCATCCCGAGCGGCGCCGTCCAGCGCGGGCCGAACGGCACCTTTGTCTACCTCATCAGTCAGGATCAGACCGTCGCGATGAAGCCGGTGAGGGTGCGCCAGCAGGACGATACGCTTGCCGTCATCGCCGAGGGTGTGGCGCCTGGCGACAAGGTGGTGACGACCGGTTTCGCCCGGCTGCAGAATGGATCGAAGGTGCAGATTTCGGCCAATCCGGATCAGGCGTCGCCGGCTGCTCCGTCAACCGATAATAAAGGCCAGCCCGTCGCGGAGAACGATTCGCAGAATGGCGGTGCCGGCACAGCGAATGCGAGCGAGCGCCCGCATCGTCGGCACAACGGCCAAGGTGGAACCGGTGGCCAGGACGGGCAGGGCAGTGCCGGCGGGCATAATGGCCATCGCGGCCAGGATGGTCAGCCTGGCGCCGGCGGCGAGCAGGGTGCGGATGCGGGCAGCGGCTCGGCCTCCAACAATTCCTCCGGCACGCCGACGCAGCAACAATGAACGTCTCGTCGCTCTTCATCTCCCGGCCGATCGCCACCTCGCTCCTCGGGGTGGCGGTGCTGTTGGGTGGCATTCTCGGCTTTCTCTTCCTGCCGGTCGCGCCGCTGCCGCAGGTGGATTTTCCGACGATCCAGGTGACGACGCAGCTTCCGGGTGCCGATCCCGATACGATGGCGGCGCTGGTGACGGCACCTCTGGAGCGGCCGCTCGGTCAGATTCCGTCGCTGGCGTCGATGACCTCATCAAGCGCCTTCGGCATCAGCCAGATCACGCTGCAATTCGATCTCGGCCGCGATATCGATGGCGCCGCGCAGGACGTTCAGGCGGCGATCAACGCTGCCGGATCGACCTTGCCGCGCACGCTTCCTTATCCGCCGACCTACTCGAAGGTGAACCCGGCCGATACGCCGATCGTGACGCTGGCGCTGCGCTCCAACAGCTATTCGATCCGCGAACTCAGCGACTTTGCCGATACCATGATGGCGCAGCGCCTGAGCGAAGTCTCCGGTGTTGGCGACGTCGTTATCCAAGGCGGCGTCAAGCCCGCCATCCGTATCCAGGTGGACCTGCCGCGTCTCGCCTCCTACGGACTTGCCCTGGAGGATATCCGTTCGGCAATCACCAATGCCAGCGTTGCCGGCGCGAAGGGTTCGCTCGACGGCACGCAACAGAGCTTCACGCTTGCCGCCAACGACCAGATCGTCGATCCGAACGTCTATAAATCGGTCATCGTCGCCTACCGCAACAGCGCGCCGGTGCAATTGAAAGACGTCGCAACGGTCGTCGAGGGGCTGGAGAACAATCGTGTCGGCGCCTGGTTTCAGGGCCAGCCCGCCGTCATTCTCGATATCATGCGCCAGCCGGGCGCCAACGTCATCCAGACGGTCGAGAACGTGCTGAAGCAGATCCCGAAGCTGAAGCAGGCGATGCCGGCCGGTATTTCGCTTGATATCGTCAATGACCGCACCGAGACGATTCGCGCCTCGATCCATGATGTGCAGTGGACGCTGGTCATCAGCATCGGCCTCGTCATCCTGGTCGTCCTGCTTTTCCTGCGGACGATGACGGCGACCTTTATTGCCGGCGTCGCCCTGCCGCTGTCGCTGATCGCAACCTTCGGGGTGATGTGGTTCGCCGGCTTCAGCCTCGACAATCTCTCGCTCATGGCGCTGACCATCGGCACCGGCTTCGTCGTCGACGACGCCATCGTGATGATCGAGAATATTGCCCGCCATATCGAGGAAGGCGAAAACCCGATGCAGGCCGCCCTGAAGGGCGCCGGCGAAATCGGCTTCACGATCATTTCGCTCACCGTCTCGCTGGTCGCCGTCTTCATTCCGCTGCTGTTCATGACCGGCATTGTCGGCCGTATGTTCCGGGAATTCGCACTGACGCTCACCATTGCCGTCGTCGTGTCGGCCGTCGTCTCGCTGACGCTCACGCCGATGATGTGCGCGCGCATCCTGCGCAAGCCGAAAGAGCATCAGGGCGGTTTTCTGGCCGGTGCCGACCGTTTCACCGACTGGATGGTTGAGGGCTATCGGCGAAGCCTTGTTTGGGCCGTGGATCGCAGCCGTCTCATGCTGCTGGTGACGGTGGTGACGCTGGCTGCGACGATCGCCCTTTATGTCGTCATTCCCAAAGGCTTCCTGCCGGCGCAGGACACGGGCCTCATCACCGCCATCATCGAAGCCGAGCCGACGACCTCCTTCGAAACCATGAAGCAGATCCAGGCCGATGTGGTCGACCGGCTGCGCAAGGATCCGGATGTCGCAGGCGTCGTCTCCGTCATCGGTGCGAGTGCCAGCAATCTGACGCTGAATACCGGCAATCTCAGTCTCGTGCTGAAGCCGCGGAGTGAGCGTAACGCGTCCGCCGATCAGATCATCGACAGGATGCGCGGCGAGGTGACGGGCTTGCCCGGCATCCATGTCACCTTCCAGAGCGTTCGCGATATTTCGATCAGCACCAGGGCCAGCCGTGCGCCCTATCAATATACGCTAACGGGCACGGACACGAACACGGTGGTCGACTGGTCGCAGAAGCTCGCCCAGCGCCTCCAGGAAAGCCCGAAGCTCATCGATGTCTCTTCCGAGGTCGAGATGGGCGGCGGGCGCATCTTCGTCGACGTCAATCGCGAAACCGCCTCTCGGCTCGGCGTATCGATGCAGGCCGTCAGCGATACTTTGAATGATGCCTTCGGCCAGCGGCAGATCGCGACGATCTATGGCCAGGCCAACCAGTATCGCGTCATCCTGGAGGCTGCGCCGCAATATCAGTCCGACCCGAAATCGCTCGATAAGCTTTATGTCGCCGGTGCAAGCGATACCCAGGTGCCGCTCAATGCCTTCACGACGGCGAGTTTCACGACCGCGCCGCTGGTCATCAGCCATGACGAGCAGTTTCCGGCCGTGACGCTTAGCTTCGATCTCGCCAAGGGCGCGTCGCTCAGCGATGCCGTCGCCGAGATCAAGGCGGCGGAACGGGATATCGATATGCCCGACAATATCCAGCGCAAATATTCCGGCGATGCCGAGGAATTTGCCTCGTCGCTGGCGGGCGAGCCCTGGCTGATCCTCGCGGCAATCGTGACGATCTACATCGTGCTCGGCCTGCTCTATGAAAGCGCCGTTCATCCGGTGACGATTCTTTCGACGCTGCCTTCGGCTGGCGTCGGCGCGCTGCTGGCGCTGATGCTGTTCGGGCAGGATCTCTCGATCATCGCGTTGATCGGCATCGTGCTCCTGATGGGTATCGTCAAGAAGAATGCGATCATGATGATCGACTTCGCGCTGGAGGCGGAGCGCAAGGAAGGCCTGGAGCCGCGCGAGGCCATTCTAAAAGCCTCTATCCTGCGTTTTCGACCGATCATGATGACGACGCTCGCGGCACTCTTCGGCGCCTTGCCGCTGGCGCTGGCGCAGGGTACGGGTGCGGAGTTGCGCATTCCGCTCGGTATCACCATTATCGGTGGTCTCGTGCTTTCGCAGCTCCTGACGCTCTATACGACGCCGGTGATCTATCTCGCCTTCGAGCGGCTGCGCGCCAAGGTCGTCGGCCGCACCAGCGGTACGCCGAGCGCCGAGATGAATGAATTGGCGGGTGGCGAGAGATGAACATTTCCGAGCCGTTTATCAAACGCCCTGTCGGGACGACGCTTCTGGCGATCGGGCTGGTGATCCTCGGCATCGTTGCCTATCGTTTCCTGCCGGTGGCAAGCCTGCCGACGGTGGATTTGCCGACCATTGTCGTTTCTTCAAGCCGTCCCGGGGCCGATCCGGCCAGTATGGCGGCGAGCGTGGCCGCTCCGTTGGAGCGTCATCTTGGGACTATTGCCGGCGTCACTCAAATGACGTCCGTCAGCTCGCTCGGATCGAGCACGATCATCATCCAGTTCGACCTGTCGCGCAGCGTCGATGGTGCCGCGCAGGATGTGCAGGCGGCACTGAACGCGGCTGCGACGGACCTGCCCGGAGATCTGCCCACTCTCCCGTCCTTCCGCAAGATCAACCCGGCTGCGGCCCCCGTTCTCATTCTCGCGTTGACCTCGGACAATGTCTCTCCGAGCGCCATCTATGATGCAGCCGATACCGTGGTGGTGCAGCGCATTTCGCAGGTGGACGGCGTCGGCGGTGTGACCGTGAGCGGCGCCGACCAACCCGCCATCCGCGTCCGGCTGGATCCGGACCGGCTTTCGGCCATGGGCCTCTCGCTCGACGCCGTCCGTACGGCGATCGTCAATGCCAACGTGCTCGGCCCCTTCGGCTCGATCGACGGTGCGAGCGGCGCTTTCTCCGTCGCCGTCAACAGCCAGTTGAAGACGCCGGAAGCCTTCGGGCGGATCGTGGTGCGCAGCGGCGACGGCACGGCGGTTCGCCTTTCGGATATCGCCACTGTCGAGCCGGGTGTGCGCAACAGCCGCTCGGATGCCTGGTACGACGGCAAGCCGGCCGTGCTGCTCAATATCACCAAGCAGGCGGATGCGAACGTCATCGCCACCGTCGATGGCGTCAAGCAGCTGATCCCGGAGCTGCAGCGGCTCATTCCTGCCGGGGTGAATGTTTCCATCCTGTCCGACCGCACCACCACGATTCATGCAAGCGTCACCGATATGCAATGGACGCTGCTTGCTACCATCTGCCTGGTCATGGCCGTTGTCTTCGTCTTCCTGCGACGAGCAACGCCGACCTTTGCCGCGGGCGTGACGGTGCCTCTGTCGCTTGCTGGCACTTTTGCCGCGATGTGGCTCTTCGGGCTGTCGATCGACAATCTCTCTCTCATGGCGCTTGCCGTCTCCGTCGGCTTTGTCGTCGACGATGCCATCGTCATGATCGAGAACATTTATGCCAATCTGGAAGCCGGCATGAAGCCGATGCGGGCGGCGCTCGAAGGCGCCAAGCAGATCGGCTTCACGGTCATTTCGATCAGCCTGTCGCTGCTTGCTGCTTTTATTCCGCTGTTCTTCATGGGCGGAATCGTCGGCCGCTTCTTCCAGACTTTCTCGCTGACGCTCGGCTTCACTATCGTCGTTTCGACACTGGTATCCCTCACGCTGACGCCGATGATCTGCGGCCATCGACTGCGTCAGCACGATATCGATGCCCGGCCTGGCCCGTTTGGCCGTATCGTCGAAGGCACGCTTAGCGCCGTTACAGGCTTTTACGGCCGCACGCTACAGGCGGTGCTGCATCACCGCCTCCTTTCGGTCGTCGTCATCATCGCCTGTGTGGTCATGACGGGCTATCTCTACGTCAAGGTTCCAAAAGGTTTCATTCCGCAGGACGACACCGGCTTTATCCAGGGCGGGACGCAGGCCGCGACCGATATCTCCTATCCGGCCATGGTAAAGCTCCAGCAGCTGGCGGCGGATATGGTTGCCAAGGACCCGGCGGTGTCAGGTGTCGGCTCTTCCGTCGGCGGGGGCGGCTTTTCCAGCTCCGTCAATCGGGGCCAGCTTTTCATCTCGCTGAAACCGGAATCGGAGCGTGCGCCGACCGCCGATGTCATAGACCGGCTCCGCAAGCAGTTGATGGCGGTTCCGGGCCTCAGCACATTCCTGTTTTCGCCGGGCGATATCCGCGCCGGCGCGCGCCAGTCGCAATCGCAATATCAATTCACGATCTGGGGTGCGAATTACGACGAGCTGGTGGAGTGGGCGCCTAAGGTTTTGGAACGCCTGCAGGCTCTTCCAGGATTGACCGATGTTGCCACCGACAGGCAGCCCAACGGCCTGCAGGCGACCGTCAATATCGATCGTACCCTCGCGTCCCAGCTCGGCGTCAACATCCAGTCCATCGATTCCGCGCTCAACAATGCTTTCGCGCAACGGCAGATCTCGACGATCTATACGCAGCGCAACCAATATCGTGTCGTATTGGAGGCGAATCCCGACTATGCGCTCGATCCCAGCGATATTTCCAAGCTCTACGTGCCCGCCTCCGGCGGCACGCAGGTGCCGTTGAGCGCGGTGGCGTCGATCGACCGGACGCTCGCGCCGCTGGTGGTCAATCACCAGGGTCAATATCCCGCCGTCACCATCTCCTACAATCTGGCGCTCAACACGCCGCTGCAGGTGGCGAACGACGCCATTCAGAAGGCGGTGCTCGACATGCATCTGCCCGATACGCTGCATGCGGATTTCGCCGGCGATGCCGCGAGCATCACCCAGTCGTCCGGTAGCCAGCCGCTCCTGCTCCTGGCGGCATTGCTGACGGTCTATATCGTTCTCGGCATTCTCTATGAAAGCCTGGCACATCCGCTGACGATCATCTCGACGCTGCCTTCGGCCGGTCTCGGCGCGCTGCTGGCGCTCGCCATCAGCGGCACGGAGCTGACGATCATCGCCTTCATCGGCATCATTCTCTTGATCGGCATCGTCAAGAAGAACGGCATCATGATGGTGGATTTCGCCCTGCAGGGCGAGCGCACGCTCGGCCTGTCTTCAGAGGAAGCCATCTATCAGGCTTGCCTCAAGCGTTTCCGCCCCATCCTGATGACGACGCTCGCCGCGCTGATGGGCGCCATCCCGTTGATCATTGCAACAGGGCCCGGTGCGGAGCTGCGCCGCCCGCTTGGGATCACCATCGTCGGCGGCCTTGTCGTGTCGCAGGTGCTGACGCTCTATACCACGCCGATCATCTACCTGATGCTTGCCAAGCTGCACGCAAAATGGTCGCCGAAACCGCAGACTGCAGCCTCGGAACCGCCAATATCTCCGCTATCAATTTGAGTGCTTAGCGGACGGACCGGATCAGCCCTGATAGTCCCACGGGTTGACGATAGCTATTCCGGTGTCCAGGAAATCCGACACGTTGCGGGTTGCAAGGGTTGCTCCTCGCGACGCTACAATTGCGGCGATCTGAGCATCGAACTGGCTGATCGGCTTGTCGGCCCGACGCCGCGATGTTGCAATGAAGGAATAAACTCCCGCGGCTTCACTATCGAAGGGAAGAACTCTTCCGGCGAAATCCTCTTCGAAGATCGGGAGAATGGCAGCTTCCAATTCGCTTCGGCGTCGGCCCGCGGGCAGCAGCCGGAGGCCGTAAAGGATTTCCGCCTCCGTCGTTGCCGTCGTAAAGATGGCGAGAGGAGGCTGGGCAGCGAGCCAAGCTTCAACTACCGGCGATGGCGATGGCGCCAATAGTTCCGAAATGACATTCGTGTCGAGAATGATCATGGATCGAGATCGACCGGGCGGATTGGTTCATGTGGGGCAATATCCAGCACGACCCCACCGCTTGCAGCCATGCGACGACGAATTGTCTCGGCTAAATTGGGCTGACGCTTTTCTTCCGTCGATAAGGCCGCTCGCAGAATATCTCGCGCCTCATCCTCCATCGATCGCCCATGTGCGGCAGCGCGAATGCGCAGCCGGGTCTTTAGATGATCATCGATGTTGCGGATCGTCATACTGGCCATAGAAATGTCCTGTCATCAATGATTGCATATTAATCATTGATGACAGATTTGGCAAATCAAGACCAAAGCAGCCGATCCGTGATCGAGATTTCAACCACCCGCTCTCTTTTTCGCGAGAGCGAGTGGAGAGGTCCTAATGCGCCACGTCAGAGTTGGCGGACTCCGGCGCTGCCGTCGACTTAACCGTACCCTTGAAGACACGGCGCACCGAGACGAAGAGCAGCGGGATGAAGAAGACGCCGAGCACGGTAGCCGAGATCATGCCGCCCATGACGCCGATACCGATCGAGTTCTGGCTGCCCGAACCCGCACCATTGGCGATCGCCAGCGGCATGACGCCAAGGATGAAGGCGAGCGAGGTCATCAGGATCGGCCGCAGGCGCTGGCGCGATGCTTCCAGCGTGGCGTCGATCAGGTTCTTGCCCTGGTTTTGCTGTTCGATGGCGAACTCGACGATCAGGATGGCGTTCTTCGCCGCCAGACCTATCGTCGTTAGCAGGCCGACCTTGAAGTAGACGTCGTTCGATTGTCCGAACAGGGTTGCAGCCAAGAGCGCACCGAAGATGCCGATCGGCACCGACAGCATAACGGCGAGGGGGATCGACCAGCTCTCATAGAGGGCGGCGAGTGCCAGGAACACCACCAGGATGGAGATGGCGTAGAGCTGGGTCGCCTGGTTGCCCGAGAGCTTTTCCTGGGCCGAGAGGCTCGTCCATTCGTGGCTGAAGCCCGGCGGCAGGGTCGCCATGATCTTGTCGATCTCGTTCATGGCGTCGCCCGAGGAGACGCCCGGCGCGGCCGCACCCTGGATTTCGACGGCGGAGGAGCCGTTGTAGCGCTCCAGGCGCGGCGAACCGTAATTCCATTCGCCGTTCGAGAAGGCCGAGAAGGGCACCATGTCGCCGCTGGAGTTGCGCACGTACCAGCGACCGAAATCCTCGGGCTGCATGCGGAAATCCTTGTTGGCCTGAACATAGACGGGCTTTACGCGACCGCGGTCGATGAAGTCGTTGACATAGGTGCCGCCCCAGGCGGTCGACAGGGTCGAGTCGATATCGGCCAGGCTGATATTCAGAGCGCTCGCCTTTTCCTCGTCGATGTTCAAGGAGAATTGCGGCGTATCTTCCTGGCCGTTCGGACGGGTGCCGGCGAGCTTCGGATTCTTGCCGGCGGCCCCGAGCAACTGGTTGCGGGCAGCGATCAGTGCCGCGTGACCGGCACCATTGATATCCTTGATGAAGAAGTCGAAGCCGCTCGAGCTGCCGAAGCCGGGGATGGCTGGCGGCGCCAGCGCAAAGACGTTGCCGTCCTTGATCTTCGAGAAAGCACCCATCGCGCGGCGTGCGATCGCTTGCGCCTTGGATTGCGGCGTCTTGCGCAGGTCGAAGTCCTTCAGCCTCACGAAGACGAGGCCGACGTTCTGGCCCTGACCGCTGAAGCCGAAGCCGGCGACGGCGAATGCGCCTTCGACATAGTCCTTCTCGGTGTTGAGATAATAGTTCCTCACCTGGTCGAGCACGGCCTTGGTGCGTGAATCCGTGGCGCCCGGCGGCAGCTGAATAGCGGTCAGCAGGATGCCCTGGTCTTCGTCCGGCAGGAAGGAGCTCGGCAGGCGGTTGAACAGAGCAGCAACGGCACCGCCGATGAGGACGAATACCAGCAGGAAGACGATGCTGAGGCGGATCATGCCGTGAACGCCGCGCTGGTAGCGATGCGTTGCCCGCTCGAAGTTGCGATTGAACCAGCCAAACAGACCGCGCTCTTTGGCGCCATGCTTGGGCTTTCTCAAAATGGTGGCGCAAAGGGCAGGCGTCAGGATGAGAGCAACGATGACGGACAGCACCATCGCCGAGACGATCGTCACCGAGAACTGCCGGTAGATGACACCGACCGAACCCGAGAAAAAGGCCATCGGGATGAACACGGCCGAAAGCACGGTGGCGATGCCGATCAGCGCGCCGGTGATTTCCTGCATCGATTTGATCGTCGCCTCGCGCGGCGACAATCCCTCCTCCTCCATCACGCGCTCGACGTTTTCGACTACGACGATGGCGTCGTCGACCAATAGACCGATCGCCAGCACCATGCCGAACATGGTCAACGTATTGATGGAATAGCCGAACAGCGCCAGCACGCCGAAAGTGCCGAGGAGCACAACCGGGACGGCGAGCGTCGGGATCAGCGTGGCGCGGATGTTCTGCAGGAAGACGAACATGACGATGAAGACGAGCACGATGGCTTCGAACAGGGTCTTGACCACGTCCTCGATCGACAGCTTCACGAAGGGCGTCGTATCGTAGGGATAGACGATCTCCACATTCGGCGGCAGCGTCTGGCTGAGATTGTTGATGGTCGTGCGGACCGCTTCCGCCGTATTGATGGCGTTGGCGCCCGAGGCCAGCATCACCGCCAGGCCGGCCGAGGGATGACCGTTATAGGTACTCGACGTCGTGTAGCTCTTGGCGCCGAGTTCGACCGAGGCGACGTCATTCAGGCGAACCAGCGAACCGTTCGGCTGGCTCTTGAGGATGATGTTGTTGAACTGCTCGGGCGTCTGCAGACGGCTCTTGGCCGTGACGGTCGCATTTAGCTCCTGGCCCTTGCGCTGCGGCAATGCACCGAGCTGGCCGGCCGAGACCTGCGAGTTCTGGGCCTGGATGGCAGAGACGACATCCGACGTCATCAGCTGGTATTTGGCGAGCTTGTCCGGATCGACCCAGATGCGCATGGCGTAGCCGGAACCGAAGATCTGCGTGTTGCCCACGCCTTCGATGCGCTTCAGCGTGTCGTTGAGGGTGCTGTCGACGTAGTCGGCAAGGTCGTTCGAGTTAAGCTTGCCGTCAGTCGATACGAAGCCCACGACCATCAGAAAGTTCGACGTCGACTTGGAAACCACGATACCCGTGGATTGCACGGTCTGCGGCAGCTGTGCGGTGACGAGTTGCAGCTTGTTCTGCACCTGCATCTGCGCGACGTCGGGATCGGCCTTGTTGGTGAAGGTCAATGAAATCGAGGCCTGACCCGTCGAGGTCGAGGTCGAGGTCATGTAGTCGAGGTTGTCGATACCCGTCATACCCTGCTCGATGACCTTGGTCACCGAGTTTTCGACGGTTGCCGCGTCAGCGCCGGAATAGGTGGCGCTGATGCTGACCGTCGTCGGCGCGATTTGTGGATATTGCGAAATCGACAGGGTGAAGATCGAAAGTGCGCCCGCCAGCATGATGACGATGGCGATCACCCAGGCAAAGATCGGCCTGTCGATGAAAAAACGAGACATCGTCTAACCTCACTTCTGGACGCCGGAGGCGGCTTTCATATCGGTCTTTTCCAGCCCGGCCTGCTCGGCAGACGGCTTGCCATCGGCGGCTGCCTGCTTCACTTCGCCGGTCGCATCGTCGATCGTTACCGGAGACACCGTAACTTCCTGACCGTCGCGGACGCGCTGAACGCCTTCGACGATTACGCGATCGCCGTCGGCGACGCCCTGGTTGACAAGCCAGCTATTGCCGATGCTGCGTTCCACCTTCAACACCCGCTGCTGTACCTTGCCCTCCGCAGTCACGAACATGGCGATCGGTTCGCCCTTCGTGTTGCGGGTCACGGCGCGCTGCGGCACTAGGAAGCTGTTTTCGGCAATGCCTTCCTGAATGGTGGCCCGAACATACATGCCCGGTAGCAGGATGCGATCCGGATTGGGGAAGACAGCGCGCACGGTGATCGTCCCGACCGTTTCCGCAACGGAGGATTCGGCAAACTGCAGCGTGCCGGTTTCCTTGTATTGGCTGCCGTCTTCGAGCGTCAGGTGAACCGAAACATTGTTGCCGCTGGTCTTCAGCCGGCCTTCCGCGACGGCGCGGCGAAATTCGAGCAGGTTGGTGCTCGACTGCGTGACATCGACATTGATCGGATCGAGCTTACGGATGGTTGTCAGCGCCGTGGTCTGATCGGCGGTGACGAGAGCGCCGACCGTGACCGTGGAGGCATCGACGCGGCCGGCGATCGGCGCGCGCATCTTGGTGTAGTCGAGATTGATGCGCGCCGTTTCCAGCGCGGCCTTTGCGGATGCCACGTCCGCGTTGGCCTGCGCCAATGTGGAAACCGCGTCGTCGAGGTTCTGCTTGCTGACCGCATCCTGCTGGGTGAGGCTCTTGTAGCGATCGACCTTCGACTGGGCGCTCGGCAAGGCGCCTTGAGCCTTTTGCAAGGCCGCGGCAGCGCTGTCATAGGATGCCTGGTAGGACGAAGGATCGATCTCGTAGAGGACGTCGCCTTCCTTGACTTCGCTGCCTTCCTTGAAATTGCGGCTGCGGATGATGCCGCCGACTTGCGGGCGCACTTCGGCGACAAGATAGGCGCTGGTGCGGCCAGGCAGTTCGGCGGTGATGGCGACGGATTGCGGATGCAGCGACATCGCGCTGACTTCTGTCTTTACGACCGGCGCATTGTTCTGCGCGGAATTCTGCTGATTGCAGCCGGCCAGTAACATCGCAGCGATCAATCCTGCGGCGGTCAGCGAAGAGCGGCCGGTTGAAAGGCGGTTGGATGTCGGCGGATATACGAGTGCAGAAGTGGGAGGAGCGAGCTTTCGCACGTTGCTATTTCCTGTTGCCTTATTTATAGTACCAAGTCGTACCGAAAATATTTATACAGCGTCAAATGTCAATCGTATTCGGTTGTTGGGGTCAATTCGGTGTGCTGACAAAGGAACGAACAGCCAAGGCCGACCAGGCTGCCACGCGCCGCCCGCGCGGTCGTCCGAAAACCGTGAGCGACGATGAGCGCCGCGCTGAGATCGTCAGAGAGGCGCGAGCGATCTTCTACGAACTCGGATATGCTGGCACAACCATGGATTTGGTTGCCACGCGATGTCGGATTTCGAAGCAGACCCTCTATAGGCTGTTTCCGAGCAAGACTGATCTGTTTGTAGCCATCATCGCCGAGCATCGCGCATCCATGCTGGCCCTGCCGCGGCCAGAGGATGAGAACCTGCCGTTCGACAAGGCGCTTGAGCAGATATTCATGATCGATATTGATGAAGATCAGGAGCGTGAACGGGACGCTTTTATTCATCTCGCCATCAGTGAATCGCAACAATCTCCGGAGATCGCGATGTTGCTGCATACTTACGGCGGCAAGCAATCGCAGCGGATGCTGGCGGATTGGCTTCTCGAGCAGCAGCGGCGCGGCGTGATCGAGATTGCCGATGCGGCAAGCGGGGCGCGTATGCTGATGAGCATGATCTTCGATGCTATGATCTCGAGACCGGGCCGTCCGAAGGATTGGACGGACCGCGAAATGCGGCTGCGCCATCTGCGTCATTGCATCGCGATCTTTACCGCCGGCGTCCGGCCGCGCAAGGACGGCTGCTAAACCGCGCCGCTAGAGCGTTTCCACTTTTCTTTGAATCGCGAAAACGCTCTATGCTCTTATTTCCCAACGCATTCCTGACGGAAAACCGCTGCGCACTTTTCCTGGAAGTGCTTTAGCTTCCACCCGGCATGCGACAACCTCGTCGTCCTGACGGTCGCCTCATAAGAAAAATGCCGATATGGCCTGGGGAGCCATACCGGCATCATTTCGTATCCCGCAACAGCCGGAATTATTTAAATTCAGTGTGCCACCACTTTTGCTGTGTCCGTTCCCGTTTCGAACAAGGGATTGGGCAAGCCATTTTCATACATTTCCTGCAGCACGGCCCCGAGTGCCAAGTCCAGGCACCAGACCGGGAATTCAGCGTTCAGGTTTTTGGCGCTTTGCCGTGCATAGGTGATGAGCCGAGCGATTGATGCCAGTTCTTTGAGCGAGTCAGGATCCTGGTATGCTGCGTCGATCGGAAGTGCTGATGTCATTTCGTACCCTCTATTGCCCCCGTTCCCGGCAGACGAATCGTGTCTGGCCGGGAACATGAGCAAACCGTAACGAAAGTTTTGCAGGTTGGCGCGTGACATGCAGCGTGACACGACGCTTGGTTGCGGCAAATTCCGCTCTTACCGCCTCCAAAGGTCAGGCACGGAGAAAATTGCAACGAGGCGCAATCTCGGCGTCGATAGCTTGACTGGCCAGACCGGCCCGCACCACAGTTGTTGGCAACAATCCTGCGCAGGCCCAAAGCAGCATTCGGCCTGCCTCGGATCGACCGCATCGTTATTCTCGCGGGAGCGGCAGCCTTAGTTGCGCAGACCGACTGACGCGTCCGCTGCATGCGGAATATGATTTGGCAGAACGTCGGAAGCGTTTGCCAATGACTTGATCAACGTCAGCACGGACTGGCGAATGCTGGGATCGTTGATCTTCATGAACGCCTTGTTGAGGCTGAGGCCCTCTTTCGATGTCAGGAAGTCCGACAGATCTTCCAGACCATTGATCGCGCCGAGGCCATCGGTGTTCAGCGGCTGCGAATTATCCTGCTGGAAGAAGAAGGCAACCGGTACCGCCAGCACGCCGGCAATCGCCTGCAGCCGGCTGGCGCCGATGCGATTGGTGCCCTTTTCGTATTTCTGCACTTGCTGAAACGTCACGCCGATCTGTTCGGCAAGCCGCTCCTGACTCATGCCAAGCATGAGACGACGCGTGCGCACGCGAGAGCCAACATAGGCATCGATCGGATTCGGTACTTTTGCACTCACGGCGCAATCTCCTTATCACTTAGGGGCTGGTGGAAACACCATGCTCGTACCCTTCTCGGGAAGGGACGCGTCCTTCATCTGCCCGCAAAATGTGCGTTAAATATGAGTGTAACTCAACTGAAAGTCTTTTGCTGCAAAGTTTATAATCCGCCCCCGCATAAACCTCAGAAAAGGTGATTCGCGTCAATGCGGATTGAAAATGGAGGATGGCTTGCAATTATAGACGGGGCAGAGCGGGTTATCCCTGGTGGGAACATAAGCGCGGCTGGCATAGTCGGAGATGCCGCATTGCCCGCGGCCGGCCACATAGCGGTCGTACAGAACGGGGCCGCCTCGGGACGAAGGATAGCGCAATATTACCGCCCGTTCGGCTGCGATAAGCTGCTGTACCGATGCGCAGGTCTTGCCGAGCGATTCGTAGCGGGAAATCGCCGATGCCGGCCCGGCTACCGTGATCGTCATTAGGACAAGGGCTGCGGCAATGGTCCTCATCGGTGATCCCTCCCAGCGAAAGCGTTCCATCTTAGATAGTCGCGATGCGGGAAATGCCAAGGTGGAGGAATGCTTCTCGTTGTGCAGAAATCGGGCTTTCCGTCGCCGCTGCGGAAAACCGCAGGCATTCGAAGCCAACAGGCGATAGTCAAGAACTTGCTTTCAGTTCAATGAAAGGTTGGGCGTGCATGTCTCTCCTGCTTCAGGAGGAAGCGCGTGCCGTGCCGTTGTCAATCGGCGCCGGTACACAATTGGAGAGGAGAACTTCATGCGTGCATCCAGCATTCTTAGATATTCGACGGCTTTTTCCATTGCGATAGCCGCAGCCGGATTTGCTGCCACTGCCGCCAACGCCGCTGACAAGATTTCCATCATGGTGGGCGGTTACGAAAAGCAGATCTATCTGCCGGCCAAGCTTGCCGAAGGGCTTGGCTATTTCAAGGAGCAGGGGCTGAACGTCGAACTTCTCAACGAGCCGGCCGGCGTCGATGCGGAAAACGAAATGCTGGCAGGCGCCGTCCAGGGCGTCGTCGGCTTCTACGACCATTGCATCGACCTTCAGGGCAAGGGCAAGTTCGTCGAATCCGTCGTGCAGTTCAGCCAGGCGCCGGGCGAAGTCGAGCTGGTGTCGGCCAAGCATCCGGAAATCAAATCCCCCGCTGACTTCAAGGGCAAGAGCCTCGGCGTCACCGGCCTTGGTTCCTCGACCAACTTCCTGACGCAGTATCTGGCCATCAAGGCCGGACTGAAGCTGGGGGAATTCACCTCCGTTCCGGTTGGTGCCGGCCAGACCTTTATCGCCGCCATGCAGCAGGATGCCATTCAGGCCGGCATGACGACGGAGCCGACGGTCTCGCGTCTCCTGAAGACCGGCGAGGCCAAGGTTCTCATCGACATGCGCACGATGGCCGGGACAAGGGCCGCCCTGGGTGGGACCTATCCTGCTGCGTCTCTTTATATGCAGGAGTCGTGGGTCAATGATCACAAGGAGGAGGTGCAGAAGCTTGCGAATGCTTTCGTCAAGACGCTGCATTTCATCAACACGCATTCGGCCGCCGAGATCGCCGACAAGATGCCGAAAGACTTCTATGTCGGCGACAAGGAAGGCTATGTGAAGGCGCTTGAAAACGGCAAGGCGATGTTCACGCCCGATGGCGTAATGCCGGAAGACGGCCCGAAAACCGTTCTTGCCGTGCTTTCCGAGTTCTCCAAGAACGTGCAGGGCAAGGCGATCGATCTGTCGAAGACCTACACGACGGAATTCGTCAAAAACGCCAAATAGTGCGCCGTAGCATTTCCGGCGCCGGCGGCATATCGAGCCGCCGGCGTCCGCGTTAATAAAATCGCAATGTTCCCTCGCAGGGTTGCGCACTGAAAGCTGACTGAAAGGTTGCCCGCGCTAGTCTCGTTGAGCTTCGTGGAGGAAGCGCCTTTCCAGAGCGTCGTGTGGCGCAAGAATAAAACAGGAGGAGACATTGATGCGTCCATCGCGCACGTTTTTTCATACCGTAGCCCTTTCCCTCGTCATGACAGCTGCTTCCCTTGCAGCCACGGCCGCCAATGCTGCCGACAAGATTTCCATCATGGTGGGCGGCTACGAAAAGCAGATCTATCTGCCGGCCAAGCTTGCCGAAGGGCTCGGTTACTTCAAGGATGAAGGCCTCGAGGTCGAGCTTCTCAACGAATCCGCCGGCGTCGACGCCGAAAACCAGCTGCTGGCAGGCGCCGTTCAGGGCGTCGTCGGTTTCTACGACCACTGCGTCGACCTGCAAGCCAAGGGCAAGTTCATCAAATCGGTCGTGCAGTTCAGCCAGGCACCCGGCGAAGTCGAGCTGGTTTCGGCCAAATATCCCGATATCAAGTCCTTCGCCGACCTGAAGGGCAAGCGCGCCGGCGTCACCGGCCTCGGCTCGTCGACGAACTTCCTGACGCTTTACATGGCGTCGAAGGCTGGCCTCTCGCCGGCTGACATCACGCCTGTTCCGGTCGGCGCCGGTCAGACTTTCATCGCTGCCATGCAGCAGGACGCCATCCAGGTGGGCATGACCACTGAGCCGACGATTTCGCGACTGCTCAAGACCGGGGAAGCGAAGATCCTCGTCGATCTGCGCACGCTGAAGGGCACCGAAGAGGCGCTTGGCGGTACCTATCCGGCGGCCTCGCTCTATATGGATGCCGCATGGGTCGACGCTCATAAGGAAGAAGTGCAGAAGCTCGCGAACGCTTTCGTCAAGACGCTGCGCTTCATCCATACGCATTCCGCCGCTGAAATTGCCGAGAAGATGCCGAAGGACTTCTACGTCGGTGACAAGGACGGCTACATCAAGGCTCTCGACGCCGGCAAGGAAATGTTCACCGCCGACGGCGTGATGCCGGAAGATGGTCCGAAGACCGTTCTCGCCGTGCTCTCGCAGTTCTCCAAGAACGTCAAGGGCAAGACGATCGACCTGTCGAAGACCTACACGACGGAATTCGTGAAGAACGTCAAGTAAACAGTCAGAACGCCGCTTCCGGCCAGTTTTCAGGCAGGTTCCGGAAGCGGCAGTTCAAGAGACTTTGCAGTTCCACTGGGCTTTGCGTGCACGCCCTGAAGGCACGCGTCAGGATCAGCACCATGCAACAGGATGAAAGCCGCACCCCGGCGATAGAGCTCATCAATGTCAGCCGCCGTTTCGTATCGCCGACCGGCAAGTCGCTGACCGCACTACGCGATTTCAACATGACCGTCGAGCGCGGCGAATTCGTCGCCGTTGTCGGGCCGACGGGCTGCGGTAAGTCGACGACGCTCAACCTCGTCACCGGCCTTGCCAAGCCAAGCGCCGGCGAAGTCCGCCTGATGGGTGGCCCGGTCAACGGCATCGACCGGCGCGTCGGCTTCGCCTTCCAGACGGATGCGCTCTTCCCCTGGCAGAATGTCATCGAAAACGTCATGGCCGGCCCGCTGTTCCGCGGCAAGTCGAAGGCCGAGGCCGAGAAGATGGCCAAGGACTGGCTTGCCCGCGTCGGTCTTTCCAAGTTTCTGCATCACTATCCGCATCAGCTCTCGGGCGGCATGCGCAAGCGCGTCTCGTTGGCGCAGACCTTCATCAACGAGCCGGAAATCCTGCTGATGGACGAGCCCTTCTCGGCGCTCGACGTGCAGACCCGCACGGTCATGCATGAGGAACTGCTGAAGCTCTGGGCCGAACGCCAGGCTTCCGTCGTCTTCGTGACGCACGATCTCGAAGAAGCCGTTGCGCTCGCCGACAAGGTCTATGTGCTGACGGCCGGCCCGGCGACGGTCAAATCGGTCTACACGATCGACCTGCCGCGCCCGCGCGTCGTCTCGGAGATCCGCTACGAGCAGAACTTCATCGATTATTGCAAGACGATCTGGGACGACCTGCGCGAAGAGGTCGAAACCAGCTATCGCCGTGCCGCGGAAGCGGCATAAGGGAGGATTGATCATGGCAAATACAGCTCTCGAAGCAGGCAATGCTCCGATCTTCCGCGCCGGCACCTCGGACGCGGAAATCGAAGCCGCAGCGCTGAAGGCGCTCGCTCGTCGCAAGTATGTCGTCAAGGCATGGCAGATCGGCATTTTGCTTGCCATCCTCGGCCTCTGGCAGCTCGCCTCCGACCTGCACTGGATCGATCCGTTCTTCTATTCGAGCCCATACGGGATCGCACTGCGCCTCTGGGAGTGGATCACCGAGGGCACCGAGAGCGGCTCGCTCTGGTATCACCTCGGCGTCACCATGGAAGAAGCTCTGATCGGCTTCATCATCGGCTCGGTGACCGGCGTCCTCGTCGGCGTCGCCCTTGGCCGCAACAAGCTGGCTTCCGACATCCTCTCGATCTACATCAAGGCGATCAACTCGATCCCGCGCGTCGTTCTCGCGCCGATTTTCGTGATGATCATGGGTCTCGGCCTGGCGTCGAAGGTGGCGCTGGCCTTTATCATGGTGTTCTTCGTCGTGTTCGCCAATGCCTTCCAGGGCGTTCGCGAAGCCGACCGCAACATGATCGCCAATGCCCGCATCCTCGGCGCTTCCAACTGGCGGGTGACCCGCAACGTCATCCTGCCGTCAGCAATGAGCTGGATTTTTGCAAGCCTGCATATCTCCTTCTCCTTCGCCATCATCGGCGCGATCGTTGGCGAGTTCGTGGGATCGCTGGCCGGCATCGGCTACCTGATCTCGATCGCCAAGGGCACCTATGATGCCGCCGGCCTCTATGCCGCGATCATCCTGGTGATGGTCGTCACGCTCGGCGCCGAATATGTGATGACGCTCATCGAAAACCGCATCACCCGCTGGCGTCCGCAGCAGAGCCTCGACACGCACTAAGCGTTGATTTTCTAGTACCTCCCAAGGCCAGGGGCCGGGCGTTTCGCCCGGCCTTTTTTGTGTCGACGTAGAGACTCCCTCTCCCCGCAGGCGGGGAGAGGGGACTATCCCGCAATTGCCGCACTTGCCGACCAAAGACAGCGAACTAACTTCGCCCTTCAAACAGCCGGCAGCCGCACGCGGACCAGCAGGCCGCCACCCATCGCCTCGTCAAGCATGACCGAGCCGCCGGCGCCGTCGACGACTTCGCGGACGATGGCGAGCCCCAGGCCGCTGCCTTCCGGTTCGGTGCCCATGATGCGATAGAAGCGCTCGAAGACCTGGGCGCGTTCCGCTTCGGGGATGCCCGGTCCGTTGTCCTCGACCCATAGCAGGGCCGTATCGCCGTCACGGCCGACGCCGACCGTCACGCGACCGCCCGCTTGCGTGTAGCGCAGTGCATTATCGACGAGATTGACCAGCATTTCACGCAGCATGGTGCCGTCGCCCTCGATATGAACCGCCGTATCATCCGCCTCGAGCCCGAGATCGATATTGCGGCGCAGGGCTTCCTCGGCGAGGGTTTCCAGCACACGCCGGGCGGTTTCCGCCAGATCGATGGTGTCGTTTCGCGGTCGGCGGCTACCGGGTTCGGCACGCGAGAGTGTCAGAAGCTGGCTCGCAAGCCGCGTTACCTGTCGCGTGCTCGAACGCAATGCGGTCAGCGCCTCGTCACGCCTGTTATTGTCCGTTTCGCGTGCAGCAAAACTTGCCTGGGTCGAGATCAGGGCAAGCGGTGTCCGCAGTTGATGAGCGGCGTTCGAGACGAAGCGGCGCTGCGCCGCCATCTGGTTCTGCACCCGCTCCATGTGATCATTGAGGGCGTGGACGAGCGGCCGAAGCTCGTTCTGCACCATGTGAGGGTCCAGCGGATCGAGACGCTGGCGGCCACGCTCGCGCACGGCGTCGCGCAGGCGCAGCACGGGAGTAAGTCCGCGCTGCAGGCCGATGATGGTGACGAGCCCGGCAAGCAGGACAAGCGCGAGCTGCTTGGTGAAATCGGACAGCCACAGCCTGCGGCGCATGGCATATTGGCTGTTATGAGTAACGGCAACGGCGACGGAAATCGTGCTGTCCTGATCAAGGCCAACAACCGGGTGGCTCAGCATGAGTACACGCACGCCGTCGGTCCGAAACGTCATGTCCTCGCCGATCAGATCCCGCTTCGGCCGTGGCAGATCGGGAAAACCGGCGATGAGGCTCCCCCATGCCGTGACCACCTGATAAAAAACGCGGTCGCCATAGCCGGTATCGAACATCTCCAGCGCAGCCGGGGGAATATCGATCTGCACGGTGCCGCTTCCGTCGACATGCGTCGCTTCCGCGATGACGCGGGCGGAGGCGAGCAGCGTACGGTCGGTGACAAGATCGGCCGTCGCATCGGCGGAACGGAAGCTTAGATAAAGGTTGATGCAGATCGCGCCGATTAGGGTCAATACGACCCAGGCAAACAGCTGCGCGCGAAGACTGCTCGCTACCCCGCCGAGGGCGCGGCTTACAAGGCCCTTGGGTGGTGCAGCCTCATCATTGCGCATGGCGAAGGAGATAACCCAGGCCGCGCAGCGTCGCGATCTGCACGGAGCTGCCTTCGAGCTTCTTGCGGACGCGATGCACATAGATCTCGATGGCGCTGGTATCGGCAAGATCGTCAAAACCGAAGACGCTTTCGGAGAGCGTCGCCTTTGTAACGGTCGTGCCTGCCTTCATGATCAGGTGTTCGAGCACCGCGTGCTCGCGCGGTGTCAGCGCCAGGGATTCTCCGGCCAGAGAGAATTGCCGAGTGCCGCCATCGAACACCAGGTCGCCGACGGCGATCTCCGGCGCGGCGCGGTCGTGGCCGCGGCGGACCGCCGCGCGTATGCGCGCTTCGAGCTCGGCAATTTCGAAGGGTTTCGCCAGATAATCGTCGGCGCCGCTGTCGAGGCCGGCAACGCGGCCGTCGAGGCTGGCATTGGCGGTCAGGATGATGACGGGCACTTTGTTGCCGCTCTGGCGCAGTCGCTTCAGCAGAGTCAGCCCGTCCATCTTCGGCAGCGACAGATCGAGGATGACGATGGCGTAAGCTGCGACTTTCAGCATGTGCTCGGCATCTTCGCCGTCATAGGCAATATCGACGACATACTGCGCCTGACGCAGCGCCTTGCCGAGCCAGGACGCCAGTTCGCGGTTGTCTTCGACGATCAGGAGCCTCATGGAGCGACTATACAGCAAGTGTCGGATATGGCGAACATTTCCGGCGGTTTTCCAGCCTGTACGTCATCGGTTGGCGAGCCGCAAACCCATCTCCCGGACCTCTCGCAAATAGACCTTGCGCGCATAGGGCGGGGTCAGATTGTGATCGGCTTCGGGAATGATGGTGAGGCGTATGTCCGGAAAATGCTTTAATCCGACACCGTTCTCGCCGAACTCGTCATGCAGATGATCGAGCCCGATATCGTGGGCGCTGTAGATCAGGGACATATCGACGCCACGCTTGGCAAGCGTGCGGAAACCACCCAGCACAGGTCCTTGAGCCGCAGCGAAGATTGGGAACGCACCGAGCAGGTGGCGTACCGTTCGTATCGCCCGCCGACCGAGCCCGGTCGCCATGTTGCATATGGCGCTCCTTGCATCGACTTGGCCGCCGAAGAGCCGCTTCAGCGTTTCCATCTGCAGGAGTTTGCGCCCATAGGTTTCCAGCGAACGGGGAGCAAAGCGCAGGGCTTCGTCGACCGATCGGCTCTCGTCCCAATGGAAGCTGTAGGGATTGACCGTGATGAGGCCGCGGCAGCGCGCATCGCGCAATGCTGCCTGAAAGGCGAGATAGCCGCCGCTGCAACGCCCGACCACATAGGTCGGCAGTAGAGCTCGCCTCTCCAGCAGGTCCAGTGCCTCGGCGACATCGAGATGCTGTTCGCGGGAATAGAGCACCTGCTCGGGGGCGCCGGAAAGCGGCGGGCTGTCGCCGACATTGGCCGTATCGAAACGCAGCGAGGCAATGCCGTCGCGGGCAAGCGAGCGCGCCATGGTGACCGACATACGACCCCAGCCGGCGTGCCTGTCATAGGCCGTCGTCAGGAGAAGCGCGGTCGCGCCGGTGCGCGCGCCTTCGGGCTCGCAGAGAATGCCGAACAGGCGGTTGTCCGCGCCGAAACGCAGCGGCGTTTCGCGAAAGCCTTCGCCGACGAGAGGTTCCGCGAGGGGCGGCGTAAGTTCGGTCGATGCGACCTCACCGGTTTTGGCGGCGACCGACTGCACCCATTCGACTATTTTTCTGCCGGTTTCGGTCGGCATGGTGGCGATGGTCGGGTTCGAGACGAGATCGTCGTAACCTTCGTAGGAAGTCTGCGTGACCTTGGGGCCGAGCGTTTCGAGATGGTGCGCGAAGTCGGTGTCTCCGGGGCGGCCCGGGCGCGTCAGCACCAGGCAATTCGGCGTCGCGAGCCGATCCAGTGTCATGAGGTTCAGTTTCTTCACTGCATCGGCGGCGCTATCGGGCATCCGGAGGCTTGCGACGGTGACGCCCTCCGTCAGGCGCTGCGCTTCGGCAAGCCCCATGCTCTCATCGATCATCTTCGACCAGACGGTCAGTTCGCGAAGATAGGCGCGACCTGAGACGACGGGTGCAAGAAAGGCGATGCCGTCAAGCCGCTCGGCGAGAGCGGCGGCGATGGTTCCGCCAAGCCCTTGGCTGACGAGGATCAGCCGCTCGCAGCCGGAAAGCGCCTTCAGCTTTGCTGCTGCCGCGAGAGCGGTTTCATGCCACGGCTCCAGACCTTTGCCTTCGTCGGTCAGATCAAGCGCATCGCCCGTGCCGGCGTAATCGAAGCGAAGGCTCGATATGCCGATATCGGCGAGATCCTCAGCCAGAATCCGCCAGAACTTGCGGACGCACATCTCCTCGAAACCCCAGGGGCTGAGAAACAAGACAGCGCTACCGCGCGAGGGTGTGACGGCTGATGTAAACAAGCCGACCGTGCCGGCGAAGGTTACCGGGATGGCTGCGGATCTTGTCTGCCCTTGCTTGCCCTGCTTTTCGGCGGCTCCCCAACCAGCCATGCTAGTCTCCTCACATTCGGCGCGGCGCTAATAGAGCCAGAGCCTGAGTGGCAATCGGATTTATGCGCGCAGGCAATCGCATCGCGATCTTCTGCATGACGTCGATATCTTCGGCTGGAACGGCTTTCAGCAGTCTGAGCGCAATGCCATAGGCCAGCGCGCCGGCGATGATGGCGCCTACGAGGCCTGCGACACCGGTCAGCGCCTGAACGAAACCATAGGCTGCAACCGCGCACACAATGGCAGCAACCGTGACTTTTGCAAGGTTGATGAGCATACCGCGTGTCGATCCTTCGAATTCCATGCGGCGTACCGTCATCAGGCATAGGGCGACAAAGGTGAGCAGGCGAACAAGCGCGGCACCCTCGCCTCCGTAGAAGGGCACGGCGACTGCGCAGCCGACGACCATGACGAAGCTGGCGACGACGCCGATGACGGTGCGTTCGCGCACGCGATCCAGCGAATAGAGATATTGCGTGCAGATCTGCATGAAGACGTAGGGCACGGCAGTCAGGGACAGCAGCGCCACCATGCCGCCGCTCGGCGCAAAGGCCGGGCCGAAGATCGTTACGACAAGTTCCGGCGAGATGGCTGCCAGACCGAAACTCATCGGCAGGGTGATATAGGCAATGCTGCGCGCCACGCCGGCGAAGACCTCGACCGGCAGCTTGTCCGATTCCCTCGCGTGCATCTGCTCGGAATAATAGGGCAAGAGGCTACCGCTCAACTGCACCGGCAGCTGCAGCGCCAGGTTGGCGAGCGACAGGCCGACGGCGTAAAAGCCGACCGCTTCGATGCCCCAGTAATGCTGCAGGAACAAAAGCTCGATGCGGTTGAGGAAGATCGAGCTGTTGATGAGTTCGATCGAGAGAATGAGCGACGAACTGGCGAGAGCGGAAAGGCCGACACCGCAGCTGTTCTTGCGGGCAATCGCGATTCTGAGCGTCGCGATGAACATCGGCAGCTGGCCGATCGCATAGCCGGCAAGTGCGCCGCTGACGCCAAAGAAGATCGCTCCCGCAAGGACGGTAATCAGCTGCAGCGCCGAGCTTATCAAGGTGATGCGCAGGAACGCGCTGACCCGCTGTTCGCCGATCAGATAGTTTTTGCTATAGGCGCCAAGAGACTGAAGAACGAAGAAGACGCCTGTTATGGCAATGACTTCAGATGCATCGCCCGCCCAGTGCAAACGCTCCGTATCCCAATAATAGGCGACATAGCCGGCGAGCAGGATGACGGTTGCGAGAATCGTCGGCTGCAGAAGGTAAGCGGCAAAACCCAGCCGCTCTTCCGTCGAATAGCCGTTTCCCTTCAGCTGCGGCAGGACGCGCAGCAGGGTAACGCCGGCCCCGAGCTCGGCGACGAGCGCGCCTGTTGTCGTCAGCCATAGGGAGAAGGCGATGATGCCGTTGGCCTCCGGGCCAAGCAGACGCGCCGCGATGATCGAACAGGCAAAGCCGGTCGCAAGCAGGGTCAATCCCGCCGCGGCGTTCAAAACCGAATTTGCCATTATGCTCTTCGTCATGAAGACTGACCGTTCCTCAAATTGCCGGAACCTATACACATATCCGGCTCTTCGTGGAGATAGCGTCAGCTCTATTTCATATGCCTTAATATTTAGGGTTTAATGCTGCCATAAGTTCGTTTTTTACTTCGGCTAATATTCTTTCTCTCTGATATTGGCCGCTCCACGGCTTGTGCGGAGGGTTTCATTGTTCAGCCTCATCGTCTGTACGATCGATCGGTTCGATCAGCTGGAGCGGTTGTTCCATTCGCTGGTGGGGCAGAGTCATAAGGATTTCGAGGTCATCGTCGTCGATCAGAATGCCGACGACCGGCTGCGGGCGCTGATCGACAGCTTCTCCTCTTCCTTCACGATTCGTCATATCCGTTCGCCGAAAGGACTTTCGCGGGCGCGCAACAACGGCATGGCGGTCGCGGAGGGCGATTACGTCTGTTTTCCCGACGATGACTGCTGGTACGAGGCCGATACGCTTTCGATGGCCGCGGCGCTGTTTTCGGTGCATCCCGAGCTTGCGATCGTCACTGGCCGCACGCTCGATGCCGAGGGGCTTGCTTCCGTCAGCCCAACGGGCGAGACGCGGCTAGCGCTGACGCGCTGGAACTACCTGAAGTGCGGCAATTCCAATGGGATCTTCGTGCGCCGCGCCGCATTGGCTGATATCGGCGGCTTCGACGAGAATCTCGGCGTCGGTTCGGAATCGCCGTTCCAGAGCGGCGAGGAGGCGGATTTCCTGCTGCGCGCGCTTACCGCCGGCAGGCAAGCGATGTTCTTTCCCGAGCTCATCGTCCACCACGATCAAGTCACCAGCGAGTATGGGCCACGGCAGGTTGAGCGAGCCCGCAAATATGGGCGCGGCTTCGGCGCTCTGATGCGCAAGCAGGCGTTTCCGCTGTATTATGTCGGCTACCGGCTGTTTCGTCCGGTCGCCGGCTGGCTGGCGGCGCTGGCGCGTTTCAACGTCGATGCGGCACGCTACAAGCGCGCCTGGCTGATGGGCATTCTGGAAGGTTACGCGGCCTGGCCACGCTGGCGCAGAAGCTGAGGCGATTTGCCTCTCGGCGTCAGCGTCTCGGCATAGACATCCATGTAGCGTTGGGCGACTTCATTCCAGGCATAGGCGCGGGCGTCCTGCAGCAATTCCTGCCGCAGGCTCAGATCGTCGGCCTCGAGGCGCTCGAAGGCTTCGGTCAGCGCATCGGCGGCCGCTTCGGGATCCGCGAAATCTGCGATCATGAGGGCTGGATGGGTTTCGGCCATCGCCTTATAGGCCTCGTTGACGTTGAGTACTGGCAGCAATCCGGCGCTCATCGCCTCGATCGCCACCAGGCCGAAGCCTTCATATTCTGAAGCTGAAGCGAAGAGCGAGGCGCGGGCGATGATGTTGCGGATCGAGCCTTCGTCGATCGACACATGCAGAGCGACATTGCGCGCCAGATTGCGGGCGGCAATTTCCTTTTCCATGGTAGCACGGTCGAGATCAGACTCGGCGCCGACAATATCGAGGTGCCAGTCGTCATGGCGGGCCGCCAGCACCTTCATGACGTCGAGAAGATGATCGAGCCGCTTGTTGATCGAGAAACGGCCGATGGTGACGACGCGGCGGCGCGCTTCCAGCGCAGCGCAATTTGAAAACTTGCTGACGTCGGCGCCGTTTTCGATCAAGTGCACGCGGCTGTCGGCGATCTGGGAAAAAAGGCGCGCGTCGGACTGGCTGCAACAGATGAGAGAGGCATAGCCGAGCGCGGACAGCCGCGTTGCGGTATTGAACCAGACCTTCTTGATGGCTGCATATTTCTGCGTGTGGAAGAAGCCGCCATGCGTGGTCGCGACCATGGGGCGCCCATGCAGGAGCTTGCCCCATGCCAGTGCATCGAAGAAGAAATCAATGGCATGGACATGAATGAGGTCGGCATCGGCCAGATGGCGGAAGACCTTGGGTGCCAGCGGATAGCGGCTGGAGCCGGACCAGGGAATGCGGACGATTTCGATACCGTCGATCGTTTCGCTTTCCGGCAGGTGGCGGCCGGGATCGGAAAACAGGCTGTTGCAGGTGACGACGCGCACGCGATAGCCGCGGGAAACCAGCTGGCGGCAGAGGTTGGCAACGACGTCTTCCAGGCCGCCCTTGTTCGGCAGGAACTGGCGCACGACATGCACGAGCAGCGGCCCGGCGTGCTTGTTTGCCTGAATATCCGCAACAGCAGATGTCATCGATCTACCCTCGACCTCCATGCCGCGCCACCCGGCGGGCAATCCGGCGCTGCAGAGCGCCGCCCGTTGATCAGTCGGCAAAGCAGATCATCGGGTCGGTTAAAAAGGGTTTAATCGCCGGCGGAAAGCCGGGCGGTTTCGGGCAAGAGGGTTAATAGCGAGGCGTTAGGCGGCAGAAAGGTCAAGATTGTCAGATGAATATGACAATGCCGGACCAGTGTGCCCGGCCCCTCACCCCAGCCCTCTCCCCGCATTGCGGGGAGAGGGGACTGCTTCGGTGTTTGCTGCGTGCCTTTTGTTTCGCCCACAAAACTCCATGAACTCCCTCTCCCCGTCAAAACGGGGAGAGGGCTGGGGTGAGGGGCAATTTCCAATGAGACGATGTATTGCGACCCGAAATCCGGATCTCTCAAAACGCTCGGAAGGTTAGCGTCGTCAGCGAGCGGACGATGCCGGGGATATTGGCGATGTGGTCGTTGATGAATTTGCCTATATCCTGCTCTTCGGCAATGTAGACCTTCATCAGAAGGTCGTAGTCGCCGCTGGTGGAATACAGTTCCGAAACCAGCTCCGTCTGGTAGATGGCGTCGGCGACCTCGTAGGTCTTGCCGGGGGCGCATTGGAGCTGAACGAAAATGGGCTTCATGAGAATGTCCTGCTTCTGCCTGCGACCGCGATGGCGATCGGCTTTTTCTCTATCATGATCGAAAGCGCCGCCGCCATGCAAGTTTTTCTCCAGAGCCGATGATTTTTTGGCATCATGCCATGTCCATCGGATGTCGCTCTTGCCGCTTCCGCAATTTCGAGCATGGCGCTAGATTGGTGCCATTAGCTCTCTCGATTGGACCGATTTCATGCTGAATGACCCGCGCTCCCACGGTCTTTGGGAAAAGACCGCCCCGCTTCCGCCATCAACGAAGCCACTTTCCGGCGATGTCTCCGCCGATGTCGTGGTGGTCGGCGGCGGCTATACCGGTCTTTCGACGGCGCTTCATCTGGCGGAAGCCGGCACCAGTGTCGTGCTGCTGGAAGCCAATGAAATCGGCTTTGGCGGGGCGGGGCGCAATGTCGGCCTCATCAATGCCGGCATGTGGGTGATGCCGGACGATTTGCCGGGCGAACTCGGTGCCGTTCACGGCGAGCGGCTGCTCGATCTGCTCGGCAATGGGCCGAAGCTGGTCATGGAGCTGATCGACAAGCACGGCATCGCCTGCGAGCTTGAGCGCAACGGTACGCTGCATTGCGCGGTCGGGTCGGAGGGTTTGAAGGAAATCGAGGAGCGCGCCCGGCAATGGGGAAAGCGCGGTGCGCCGGTCACCGTGCTGGATGCGCGGGAGACGGAGCGCCGCGTCGGCAGTTCGGCCTATGCGGGGGCACTGCTCGACATGCGCGCCGGCACGCTGCAGCCGCTTGCCTATGCGCGCGGCCTTGCCCATGCCGTGGTCAAAGCCGGCGTTACCATTCACACCGGCAGCCGCGTGACATCAACGGAAAGAAGTGGTGCGAAATGGGTGGTCTCGACCGATGGCGGCAAGGTCAGCACTGACTGGATCGTCGTCGCGACGGATGCCTATAGCACCGGTCCCTGGGAAATGGTGCGGAACGAACAGGTGCATCTGCCCTATTTCAATTTCGCCACCGTCCCCCTCGGCGACAACTTGCGCAAATCCGTGCTGCCCGGGCGCGAGGGGGCTTGGGATACGAAAGAAGTGCTCTCGTCCTTCCGCATGGATCAGGCCGGCCGGCTCGTTTTCGGCAGCGTCGGTGCGCTGCGCAACACCGGTCTTGCCATTCACAAGAACTGGGCTCGGCGGTCGATCAAAAAGCTCTTTCCGCAGCTCGGCGACATTCCGTTCGAATGCGAATGGTATGGCAAGATCGGCATGACCGACAATGCGCTGCCCCGTTTCCACAAGCTGGATCAGAATGTCGTCGGCTTCTCCGGCTATAATGGCCGCGGCATCGCGCCGGGCACGGTGTTCGGCAAGGTGCTTGCCAGCCATATTCTCGGGCAGATTTCCGAGGCCGATCTGCCGCTGCCGGTGACCGATATCGTCGAGCCGAGCTTCAGGGCGGTAAAGGAAATGTGGTACGAGGCGGGCGCCCAGGCCGCGCATTTCGTCGGCGCCAGAGTCTGAGGCAATCCCGAGAACCAACATTACGGGAAGGGGAAACAAGATGACCGCGACATCAGATCTTGCCGCCGAAACCAAGGTTATATTGACGGAGCTCGGCGTATCGGCCGATCGCTACATCGGCGGAACGCTTGCCGTCACCTCTCCTGTGACCGGCGCTGAAATCGGCCGGCTGAAGGAGCATTCGGCCGGTGAGGCGAAGGCGGCAATCGCGGCGGCGCACGCGGCGTTTCTGTCCTGGCGTAATGTGCCGGCGCCGAAGCGCGGCGAGCTGATCCGTTTACTCGGCGAAGAGCTGCGCGCCGGCAAAGCCGCCCTTGGCCGACTCGTTTCGATCGAAGTGGGCAAGATCACTTCCGAAGGTCTTGGCGAGGTGCAGGAGATGATCGATATCTGCGACTTCGCTGTGGGACTCTCGCGTCAGCTTTATGGCCTCACCATCGCCACCGAGCGCTCCGAGCACCGGATGATGGAAAGCTGGCATCCGCTTGGCGCGATCGGCATCATCTCGGCCTTCAATTTCCCCGTCGCCGTCTGGTCATGGAATGCGGCGCTTGCCATCGTCTGCGGCAATTCCACTATCTGGAAACCGTCGGAAAAGACGCCGCTGACGGCGCTTGCCGTACAGGCTCTGTTTGAAAAGGCACTGAAGCGCTATGTCGCCGAGGGCGGCGAGGCGCCGGCCAATCTGTCGACGTTGCTGATCGGCGGCCGCGAGCTCGGTGAGCTTTTGGTCGATCATCCGCAGGTGCCGCTGATCTCGGCGACCGGTTCGACGGCGATGGGTCGGGCGGTCGGCCCGCGTCTTGCCGGCCGTTTCGCCCGCGCCATCCTCGAGCTTGGCGGCAACAACGCAGCTATCGTCTGCCCGACGGCCGATCTCGATCTCACCCTGCGTGGCGTTGCCTTTTCCGCGATGGGTACGGCCGGCCAGCGTTGCACGACGCTGCGCCGCCTCTTCGTTCATGACAGCATCTATGACCAGCTCGTTCCGCGCCTACAGAAGGCCTATGGTTCTGTGACGATAGGCAATCCCCTTGAGCCCGGTACTCTCGTCGGTCCGCTGATCGATAAGCAGGCCTTCGACGGCATGCAGGCAGCGCTGGCCGATGCGAAGGCGGCCGGCGGAAAGGTCACCGGCGGCGAACGCGTCGAAAACGGTTCAGCCGATGCCTTCTATGTCCGCCCGGCTCTCGTCGAAATGCCGGAGCAGATCGGCCCCGTCGAGCAGGAAACCTTCGCGCCGATTCTCTATGTGATGAAATACAGCGATTTCGATAAAGCGCTGGCGCTGCATAATGCCGTGCCGCAGGGTCTGTCCTCCTCCATCTTCACCAATGACATGCGCGAGGCCGAGACGTTTGTGTCCGCGCGCGGTTCTGATTGCGGCATTGCCAACGTCAATCTCGGTCCCTCAGGCGCCGAGATCGGCGGCGCATTCGGCGGCGAGAAGGAAACCGGCGGCGGCCGCGAATCCGGATCCGATGCCTGGAAGGCCTATATGCGCCGGGCGACCAACACGATTAATTACGGCCGCACGCTGCCGCTGGCGCAGGGCGTCAAGTTCGACGTGGCGTAATGGCACTTTGCTGCGTTGCGACGAGGCGGATGAGGGCGTAGAAGGTCCTTACCCCCTCATCTTGTTCAGGACTTGTCTCATGCACCTGTCGCTCGCCGAAGCCGAAACGCTTGTTGTGGCGGCTCTGCGGCGAAACAAGGTGAGTGATGCGAATGCCCGCTCGGTGGCGGTCGCGCTCGTCGCGGCGGAGGCCGCCGGGCAGGGTGGTCATGGGTTGCGGCGCGTGCCCGCCTATGCCGGACAGGCCAAGGTTGGTAAGGTCGATGGCTTCGCTCAGCCGCAGCTCAGCCGGCCTTCTCCGGCGGTGCTGCGCATCGATGCCGGCAACGGCTATGCCTATCCTGCGCTCGACCTTGCCGTTGCCGAGCTTCCGGCTGTCGCCCGGGAGCAGGGTATCGCGCTTGCCGCCGTCAGCCGTTCGCATCACGCCGGCGTCATGGGCCTGACGGTCGAGCGTTTTGCCGATCAAGGGCTGGTGGCGCTGATGGTCGCCAATGCGCCGGCCTCTATGGCGCCCTGGGGCGGCAAGACGCCTGTTTTTGGTACCAACCCGATCGCTTTCGCTGCACCGCTTCCCGGCGGCGAGCCTATTGTCATCGACCTCGCGCTGTCCAAGGTGGCGCGCGGAAAGGTGATGGCGGCGCGGCAGCAGGGCGCTTCGATCCCCGCGGACTGGGCTTTCGATCGCGAGGGCAGGCCGACCACGGATGCCGAAGAGGCTCTGGCCGGGACGATGGTCCCGGCCGGCGATGTCAAGGGTGCGGCCCTTGCCTTCATGGTCGAAATTCTGGCGGCCGGCCTGACCGGCGCCAACTACGCCTTCGAGGCTTCCTCGCTCTTCGACGACAAAGGCGCTCCGCCGGCACTCGGGCACACAATCATTGCCATCAATCCGGAGGCGACGAGTGCCGTGGATACGGCACAACGGCTGGCCTTGCTGGCAGGCGAAATCACCCGCGATCCGAACGTCCGCCTGCCCGGCCGGCGCGGGCAAAGCTCACGGCGTCTTGCGCTAAGCGAGGGTATCGATGTCGAGGACGAAGTGATTGCCGCGATAAAGAGGCTTTGAGGGGCTGGGATGATGGTCGGGTGAGTATGTCTTTGTCGTGCACTCAGACACGGTCCCTCACCCCAGCCCTCTCCCCGCAGGCGGGGAGAGGGGGTTATCGCGCAAAACAAGACGCTGCACGGATGAGAGGCAGTTGGTTGGCTCTATCGTCCCCTCGCCCCGCCTGCGGGGAGAGGGCTAGGGTGAAGGGCCAGACAGGCATTGGCTGTGTTGACAGAGACATTTGATGGCCACCGCGATCGGCAGATCAAGCGATGGCAGGCTTTGCGTTCTTCTCGTCCAGCCAGCCGCCGGTGAAGCCGGCGCGTTCGAGGCCGGTGCGGAGGATCGGAGATTGCCGCATCAGGTCCCAGATCATGCCGGTGCGGGCGTTTTCGATCATCATGACCAGCAGCCCCTGGTCGATCGCCACCGAGCGGTCGTCCACCCATCCTTCCGGGCCGGGTCCTTTCACGCTCGGATTGAAGCCGCCGGGGAAGCGGCCGTCGAGCAGCAGGTTGGGATAGGTCGAAAGCAGCGCCCGCGTGCCATCGAGCGCCGCTTCGCGGTCGAACGGCAGGCAGGACAGCGGTCCCCATGGGGCGATGGTGCCGTCATCAGGACCCAGCGGCGCGCCGCGGGCGGCATAGCCGAAGACTTTCGGGGCATAGCGCAGGCTATGTTTGGTGCCAGTCGGGTTCGGGCCGTCACAGGCGGAAAGGCCCCAGATATCCTTCGTATAGCCGACGAAATGGCCGGGATTGCGCTCGGTGTAATCGCGCTGCACCGCAATTGCCGCCTGCGTATTGCGGAAGTAATCCGTGTCCTTGTCGGCGACGTGCTTGTCGCGGATGTCACGGAAATCGATCCAGGCATGCGAGAAGAGGTGGATGAACAGCGGCCCAGCATAGAGAAAGGGCGCGTCCTTGAACATCATCCACGTATAGGTCGAGGCAAAGGCGTCGTAGCTGGAGGATGGGATCGCATGCGTCGGCGAGGCGAGCGCCAGCAAATAGAGGAAAATCGCCTCGTCATAGCCCTGATAACGCCAGCGCAGGAAGCCGCTGGCCGGTTTCCAGCCCATGCTGATGGTCTGGCCCTTGTTCAAGGCCCAATGCCAGTCGCAACGCTCATAGAGAAATTTCGCCTGCTTGCGGAGATCGCGCTCGACCTGGCTGTTTCCGGTGAAATAGGCGGCGGCTGTCAAGACGCCGAGCAGCAGCAGGCCGGTATCGATGGTCGAAAGCTCGCTGTTCCAGGCGCGCTTGCCGGTTTCCATGTAAAGGAAGTGATAATAGAAACCGCGATGGCCGGTGGCGCCGCGTTCGGTGCCCTGCTGGCTGTCGGCAAAGAAATCGAGGGCGGCCAATACCCGTTTTGCGGCATCGGCGCGGCTGATCCAGCCGCGCTCGACGGCGACCGGATAACTCGATAACGCGAAGCCGACGGCGGCAATGCTGCAATGGCTCGTCTTGATCGACGTATCCGCCACCAGTCCGTTTTCCGGATTGGTATAGAGCATGAAATAGTCGAACGCCGAGCGTTGCAATTGGTCGATCAGCGCGTCGTCGGTTTCGTTTACCTGCTGCAGCATCTTCTATCCATCTCCTCGATGCTCCCATTCCCTGCTGAACATGGGAGCTTGGATAGTTGCAAATCAAAGATGATTAACGATGACATACTTTTGTGGAGGATTCTTTAATATCAGTGGGTTGTTGAGGCAGTCATCCCCAACATCGAGAGGCTGGAGATGCCCTTTCCAGGCGATTTTCGCGGAGATCGCTAGAAAAAGTGGAGGAATAGCTAATGGTACGAGCGCATTCGGCAAGGGCGAAGCATCGATAGTTCAGTGATTCGCGTCGATGAAATGGCTTTAGCCGAGGGCAGTTTCCAGCCTGTGCTTCAGCCGCGCCAAGGTTCTGCCAAACACCGTCTCATCTTCAAGGGCTCTGGCAAGCGTCAACGCGCCCTGAATGCCGATGACGGCCTCTTCGGCGAGCATTTTCGCCTCGGCACCCGGCACGCCGCCCCTGAGCAAAGCGCCACAAAGCGCCTCGATCCAATGATGAAAGTAGCCTCGGATGGCGGTGGAAAAGCGGTCGCGTGTTTCGTCCAGCGCAAAGGCGCCGATCAGGCAGACGCGGTGGCCGGAGCGGAAATAGCTATCCGTTGTCTCCCACATGCGGGCGATGGCGGCACGCGGCTCTTCCTCTTCGAGCGGCCTGAACATTTCCGTGACGAACCATGCGTCGATATTGGCCATGACCTCGGCGGCCATCTGTTCCTTGCCGCCCGGAAAGAAGTGATAGAGGCTGCCCTTGGACAGTTTGGTACGGGCGGTGATTTCGCTCATCGACGCGCCCTCGTAGCCGAGCTCGCGAAAGACTTCGGCAACGAGGGCAATGGCATCGGATTTTTCGAAGACGCTGCGCACCATCTCAAAGGCCGAGGTCGGAGAGGCCCGGATGATCGTCCGGCCGGCGGCCGAGCGGCCAGTGGAATTTCCGGTCCTCTTCCCTGATGGGCATGTCGTTGATGGAGGCGAAACGGCGCTGCATCAGGCCTTCGGCATCGAACTCCCAGTTCTCGTTGCCGTAGGAACGGAACCAATGGCCGCTATCGTCATGCCATTCATAGGCAAAGCGCACGGCGATGCGATTGCCCTCGAAGGCCCAAAGTTCCTTGATCAGCCGATAGTCCAGTTCGCGTGCCCATTTGCGCGTCAGGAATTCGACGATTTCCTTGCGGCCGCGCGGGAATTCGGCACGGTTCCGCCACTGGCTGTCCTCCGTGTAGACTTTGGAGACACGCTCCGGATCGCGGCTGTTCCAGCCATCCTCTGCCATGCGGACCTTGGCGATTGCGGTTTCGCGGGTGAAAGGCGGGACGAGAGGCGTCGGCATGATGTGCTCCTTCTAAACCGATTTGTCGTTGATAGACCGATCGGTTTAGAAGATCAAGTGCCGTGATTTGCCGGATGATGGACTCAGTGGGCGAATTTTCGCGCTCCGGCGACGCAGGCGACAACGGCGAGGGTCACGATGAGCATCGACCAACTGACACTTTCCTTGAGGAGAGCTGCGGCGAGCGCGAAGCCGAAGAAGGGCTGGAGGAACTGCAGCTGGCCGACGGCGGCTATGCCGCCCTGGGCGAGCCCGCGATACCAGAAGATGAAGCCGATCAGCATGCTGAAAAGCGAAACATAGATCAGGCCGAGCCAGGCAGGACCGCTGATGCCGTCAATGCTGTGCGGCATGGTCATGAAGCAGAGCGTGATGGTGACGGGCAGGGAAAGGACCAGCGCCCAGCAGATCACCTGCCAGCCACCAAGCCGACGCGAGAGCACGGCACCCTCTGCATAGCCAAGGCCACAGACGATCACGGCTGCAAGCATCAGGAGATCGCCGACCGGCGAGGCCGATACGCCCTGCGCCAGCGCGTAGCTGCAGACCAGCGCACTGCCGAGGAGGGAGAATATCCAAAAGGCCGGGCGCGGCCGCTCGCCGCCGCGCAGCACGCCGAAAATCGCGGTCGCTAGCGGCAGCAGGCCGATGAAGACGATCGAATGGGCTGAGGTGACGTGCTTCAGCGCCAGTGCCGTCAAGAGCGGAAAGCCGACGACGCAGCCGAGGGCGACGATCGTCAGCGAGACGATGTCGCCGCGAGCCGGGCGCTTCTCACGAAAAGCGAGCAACAGGCCAAGACCCAGAAGGCCGGCGATTACGGCTCGGGCAACGGTCAGGAACAGAGGGTCAAAATCCATCACGGCCACCCGCGTCGCCGGCAGAGAGCCGCTGAAGATCACCACTCCCGTCAAACCGTAGATCCATCCCGTCGTCGTCTTGTCCATGGCGCATGCTCCTTTCGTGATATTCGCGGGTATCGGCGTATTTGTCTGGCCGAACCAGAGACGGTACAGTACAATCTGTGCGAACTGTTATGGTTGAAGGTGCAGTACGGATGGATAATCTCTCGATGACCGGCGTTGCCGGCACGACCCGGATCGAAGGCGTGATGGCGGCGATATCAGAGCGCATCGCTGCGCGCAGCCTTGTACCCGGTGCTCGGCTTCCCTCCGTGCGCAGTTTTGCCAAGACGATGCGGGTGTCGGTTTCGACCGTTGTGGAGGCCTATGAACGGCTTGCGGCCGAGGGTGTGATCCGCTCGCGGCCGGGATCTGGCTTCTATGTCTGCGGGCCGCTGCCACCCCTATCGCTCTCCGAAACAGGAGCGAAATCGGGGCGCAATGTCGATCCGCTGTGGATCTCGCGGCAATCGCTCGAAGTCGGTGACGACGCGCTGAAACCGGGCTGCGGCTGGCTGCCGCCTTCATGGCTGCCGCAGGCGGCCCTGCGCAAGGCGATGCGAACGCTGGCGCGCGGCGATATCGGAGTGCTTGCGAACTACGGGACACCGCTCGGCCTGCCGCCATTGCGGCAGCTGCTGGCCCGGCGCCTGGGCGAACATGGAATCAACGTGCCCCCGGATCAGATCATGCTAACGGAATCGGGCACGCAGGCGATCGATCTTCTCTGCCGCTTCCTGCTGGAACCCGGCGATACCGTCGTGGTCGACGATCCCTGCTACTTCAATTTCCATGCCCTGCTGCGCGCGCATCGCGCCAAAGTCGTTTCCGTGCCTTTCACACCGACTGGGGCGGATGTCGAGCTGTTCGGCCAGGTGCTCGAACGGTACAAGCCGCGGCTCTACATTACCAATTCCGCCATTCACAATCCGACCGGTGCGGCGCTTTCCCCCGTCACGGCGCATCGGCTGCTGAAGCTGGCGGATGCTTCCGGGCTCATCATCATCGAGGATGATATTTTCGCTGATTTCGAGCAGGTGCCGGCGCCGCGTCTGGCCGCCTATGACGGATTGGACCGGGTGATCCATATCGGCAGTTTCTCGAAAACGCTTTCGGCCTCCATTCGCTGCGGCTTCATCGCCGCGAAGCCCGAGTGGATCGACGATCTCGTCGATCTCAAGGTCGCCAGCAGCTTCAGCTGCGGACAATTGTCGGCCGAGCTCGTCTATCTCGCGCTGAAGGATGGAAGTTATCGCAAGCATGTCGAGGCGCTGCGGGTCCGGCTTGCAAAGGCGATGGATGAGGTTGCGGCCCGGCTGGAAGCGATCGGTATCGTCCCGTGGCTCAAGCCGCATGCGGGCATGTTTCTCTGGTGCAGGCTTCCGGAAGGGCTTGATGCCGCCGATCTTGCCCGTGCTTGCCTCGCGGAAGGGGTCATCCTCGCGCCCGGAAATGTTTTCAGCCTGTCGGAGACGGCGGGCCGTTTTATGCGGTTCAACGTTGCACAATCGGTCGATCCCCGGATCTTCGACGTGCTGGAAGCGTCCATGCGAAAGCTGCGGGCGATACGCAAGGATGCCGCTGCGAGCGGCCTTACGGCAGCCCAGAGGTTTACCGGCGACACGAGCATTTCCTGACCGGCGGGTTTCCACCGTGGCGGCCGCTCCTGTCGCCGGCTTGATCCCTATTTGGCGAAGAGACTGTTGATGTCGGCGAAAGCCTTCATCTCGATGGCATTGCCGCTCGGATCCTTGAAGAACATGGTCGCCTGTTCTCCCGGCTCGCCCCGGAAGCGGATATAAGGCTTGATGACGAATTCGATGTTGGCTTTCGTCAGCTTCTCGGCGGCTGCCTCCCATTCCTCCATCGACAGAACGACGCCGAAATGGCGTACCGGAACGCCATGGCCATCGACGGCATTGGCTGCCACGTCGGTCGTTTCACCCGGCGCCAGATGGGCGACAATCTGATGGCCGTAAAAGTTGAAATCGATCCAATCAGGCGAACTGCGACCTTCGGGGCAACCGAGAAGGCCGCCATAGAAGGTTCTCGCCGCAGCGAGATCATTGACCGGAAATGCGAGGTGGAAGGGATGGAGTGGTGCTGCGCTCATGATCGTCTCCAAGAAGCGAAGTGATGCAGCCATGAATAAGATACATTTTTCTCTATGAAAAATGGTATATTGTGATGTTGAGATACAGGAAAATTTATGAATCATGATTGCGGAACTTCAAACTCTTGTGGCTATCGCCCGCTTTGGAACGTTTGCTGCGGCGGGGGATCGGATTGGCCTGACGCAGGCCGCCGTCAGCGGACAGATGAAGCGGCTTGAGGAAAGGCTTGGCATTAAACTGTTCGAGCGAACGGGCCGCTCCGCGACACTGAATGCTGCCGGGCTTAGAACGCTCGAGCGCGCCAAGAGCATTATCGCGATGTTCGAGCACATCGCCGATCCCGTCGACGAGGCTTCGGGCGGCGAGCTGCGCGTCGGCGCCATTGCTTCCGTTCAATCGGCGTTGCTTGCCCGCGCTCTCGGCCCCTTCCGTCTGCGATTCGTAAATCATCATCTCCGCGTTGTCCCAGGGGTCTCTCTGCATTTGCTCGACCTGCTCGATGCCGGCGAACTCGATCTTGCCGTGCTCATCGAACCACCCTTCGGCTTGCCCAAGAATCTCATCTGGCGGCCCCTGGTGCGCGAGCCCTACGTGCTTGCGGTTCCCGAAAAGCTGCAGGGCGATGATTGGCGGACGCTGCTGCGCGAGCAGCCCTTCATCCGCTACGATCGCAGCTCTTTCGGAGGGCGGCAGGTCGACCGCTTCCTGCGGTCGCATTCGATCGTTCCGCGTGAATCGGTGGAGGTGGACGACATCGCCGGGATTGCCGCATTGGTCGGGCATGGGCTCGGGGTGGCGCTTCTGCCTGTTGTCGACGGCAGCCCTCCTCCGGTGGCGCCGATCCGCATGGTGCCCTTATCCGAACTGGGGTTTTATCGCGAGATAGGGATATTGCAGCCGCAGGAGAGCACGCCAGCTGCAATCTGTCTTGCGGAATGCCTGATGGCGACGCAGCAATGAGGCCATATTCGGCGCAAAACCGTTCCTCCGAGCCACCTGCAGGAGTGCCGTCTTTTCCTGAAACTCTTGCCAGGCGGAAAATATCCGTCATAGCTTTGCCACATGGTCGCTCCAATTGCGGCTCACATCCGCTTTGGAATACACCGCTACGTGAGGTCGGTCGTGCGCGTTCTGCTTGTTGAAGACGACAATATCCTGGGCTCGTCGCTGAAGAAGGCGCTGGAAAAGCACGCTTATGGCGTCGACTGGATGCGCGACGGCGAATCCGGCCTCGAAGCGGCGGCGCATTCGCATTTTGCGGCGATCGTGCTCGATATCAATCTGCCGCAGCTAAGCGGCATGGAGGTGCTGCGGCGCATCCGGCAGCGGGGAAATTCCGTTCCCGTGCTGCTGCTGACGGCGATGGATTCCGTGCGCCAGAAGGTCGAGGGTCTGGATGAGGGCGCCGACGACTATCTGGTCAAGCCGTTCGATCTCGACGAGCTGCTGGCGCGGCTGCGCGCGCTCATCCGCCGGCGTGACGGGCGGACCGAAAGCGTCATCCGCTGCGGCGACGTGGAGGTCGACCCCTCGGCCATGGTGGCTCGCAAGGACAATGTGCAGGTCCATACCACGGCGAAAGAATTTCATCTGCTGAAGCTGCTCATGGAGCGCAGCGGCCGATACGTGACGAAGAACGATATTGAATATGCGCTCTATGACGCGGAAAACACCGTCGAGAGCAATACGATCGAAGTGACGATCTACAATCTGCGCAAGAAGCTCGGCACCGATTTCATCAAGTCGATCCGCGGCGTCGGCTACATGATCGAGCGATGAACAATTCCACGCTTACCCGCAAGCTGTTTCTGCGCATCGCGCCGGTCGTCGTGGTGACGATCGTCGTGATCGCCGCCTTCGCCTTCAACAGCGCAACGCGGGAAATCAACAATATCTACGATGCCCAGCTCATCGACGATGCGAACGTGATCTGGAGCCTGCTGCGCCGGCCGCTGGAGAAGAATCCGGACCATGGCGCCAAGCAGATCGACGATATCGACTTCAACATGGACAATCAGCTGGCTTTCAACGAAGACGCTGATGACTATGCCGATGCGCATATGTTCCGCGCCTGGGTCGACGGCAATATCCGCTTCTATAGCAGCACCGCCTTTCTCTCCGACGTCCCGCAGCAGAAGGTGGGTTTTACCACGCTGACCTATGGCGGCGACGAATGGCGTGTCTATTCGCTGCCGATCCCGAACACGACCATTGTGATCGAACTCGGCGAAAAGATTGCGCTTCGCGAAACGCTCGTCTCCAACATTCTCCTCAATCTGTTTTTTCCGCTGCTGATGCTGGTGCCGGTCATCGGCTTTCTCATCTGGCTCGGCATCAATAGCGGCCTGCGCACGATTCATGGGCTGGTGCGGCAGATCCGCACGCGATCGCCGGATGATCTCTCGGCTATCCCCGTTGAAGAGCTGCCGCGCGATCTGTTGCCGCTTGGTCGGTCGATCAACCAGCTGCTGGAAAAGCTCGGCCAGTCGCTGACGCTGGAGCGACGCTTCTCCGATCTTGCTGCGCATCAGCTGCGTACGCCCCAGGCGAGCGTGAAGCTGCTTTTGCGGATGCTCGAAAACAGCGACAGTGATCAGGAGCGGCAGGCGATCGTTTCCGATCTCGTGGCCAGCAACAACCGCACCATTCATCTTATCGAACAGCTGCTGCGGCTCGCCAGGGTCAGTCACCATCCCCTTAATCTCACGTCGATCGAGCTTTATCACTGGATGGCGTCGCTCATTGCCGAGCTCGGCAATATCATTACCAGCCGCGAGCTCGACGTCGTGCTGGAAGGCGATGAGGCGATCCAGGTCAGAACCGATGAGGCGCTGCTGCGCATGCTCGTTACCAATCTGCTCGACAATGCGATCAAATACACGCCTGCGGGAGGGGAAATCAAAGTTTCTATCGCCTCGGAGGATGGCTCTGCCTGCATTTCGATCAGCGACAGCGGCCCCGGCATTCCGCCGCATGAAAGGGAAGCGGTGTTCCAGCGCTTCTACCGCCTCCATACGCTGCATACCGAAGGGGCTGGACTTGGGCTTGCCATCGTCGCGGATACTGCGGACCGCCTTTCGGCAACCGTCGATCTCTCTTCGTCCCGTCTGGGTAGCGGTCTCCAGGTCGATTTGAGATTGCCGCTCAGCTAAAACTCACGGCCTCGTCGTTTTTCATTTTCGCATCATTTTCCGCTCATGCCCGGCTCATCTGAGGTTGTTAGACGCAACTTAAGATAAGGCGAAGGGGTATTTCATGCAGGTGTTTTGCGATTTTGATGGAACCATATCCATCGAAGACGCGACGGATATGGTGCTAACCCGTTTCGCCGGTTCCGAGTGGGAAGATATCGAGCAGTTGTGGAAGCAGGGGCAGATCGGCTCCGGCGAATGCATGCGCCGGCAGATCGCTCTCATCGAAGCAAATAGAGGCGAGCTCGACCGGTTTCTCGATACGCTGGCGATCGATCCCGGCTTCGAGGCTTTCCTGTCCTTCTGCCGTCGCGGCGAATTGCCTGTAACGATCGTCAGCGATGGTGTGGATTATTTTATCCGGCGCATCCTGGCGCGTCATGGCATCGAGGGCCTGCCGATCGTCGCCAATGTGCTGACCTGCAGCGTTTCTCAGGGCCGCGAGTCCTATTCGCTGTTTCCGCCGTTTACGGCAACCGGCTGCGTATCCGGCGCCGGTGTCTGCAAATGCCGCGTCGTCGATAGCAATGACCTTCAGGTCTACATCGGCGACGGGCGAAGCGACTTCTGCGTTTCCGACAAGGTCGACCTCGTTTTCGCCAAGGCCAAGCTTGTCGATTACTGCGAGGAAAACGGCATTCCGTATGTCGGTTTCGCAGATTTTTCCGACCTGCTTCCAAAGATGGAAGCCGTTCTCCCGAGCGTCGAGCGACGCTCCCGTACGCTGCCGCATTTCAAGACAGCGTAAAACAGACCGAGAGGCATTGAATGAAAACGAATGTAGCCGAAGCCTTCAGCGGTGAGACCGAGTCCGTCCGCTCCGAAGAGGAATTGCGCTCGCTTGAGGAGATCTATTGCTCCCATGGCGACACGGTTCACTATATGGACAAGCCGAAATTCTTCGAAGAATGCGAAGGCTCCTATGTCTACGATCGGACCGGGACGCCGTTCCTCGATCTGCAGATGTGGTATTCCGCCGTCAATTTCGGCTATCGCAACGAGCGCCTGAACGAGGCCGCGCACCGCCAGCTCGACCGTCTCCCGCAGGTCGCCTCGCAATATCTGCACCGCGAAAAGGTGGAGCTTGCGGCGATGATCGCCCAGGATGCGGAACGCAAGTTCGGTCACAAGGGCCGCGTCCATTTCAACGTCGGCGGCTCGCAGGCAGTCGAGGATTCACTGAAGCTCGTGCGCAATTACACCGGCGGCAAGAGCTTGATGTTCGCCTTCGAGGGCGGCTATCACGGCCGCACGCTCGGCGCTTCGGCGATCACCTCGAGCTATCGCTATCGCCGCCGCTACGGCCATTTCGGCGATCGCGCCCAATTCGTTGAATTCCCCTATTACTTCCGCGGCCCGAAGGGCATGTCGAAGGAAGAATACGGCCATTACTGCGTCCAGAAGTTCGCCCGGTTGTTCGAGAGCGAATATAACGGCGTCTGGGACCCGAAGGCCGGCAAGTCCGAATATGCGGCCTTCTATATCGAGCCGATCCAGGGCACGGGAGGCTATGTCATTCCGCCGATGAACTTCTTCGTCGAACTGAAGAAGGTGCTCGATGATCACGGCATCCTGCTCGTCGTCGACGAAATCCAGATGGGCGTCTACCGCACGGGCAAGCTCTGGTCGATCGAGCATTTCGGCGTTTCGCCGGATGCGCTGATCTTCGGCAAGGCGATCACCAACGGCCTCAACCCGCTTTCCGGTGTCTGGGCTCGCGAAGAGATGATCAATCCGGAGATCTTCCCGCCCGGCTCCACGCATTCGACCTTCGCCAGCAACCCGATGGGGACTGCCGTTGCGCTCGAAACGATGAAGATGCTGGAGGAGCAGGATTTCGGCGCTGCGATCATGGAAAAGGGCGCACATTTCCTCGACGGGCTGAAGCAGCTGCAGAAGCGCCACGCCACCGTCGGCGAGGTCGATGGTCTCGGTCTCGCCCTGCGCATGGAAATCTGCAAGGACGACAGCTACACGCCGGACAAGGCGACGTTGGACTGGATGTGCGACGAAGGCATGAAGGGCGACCTTCAAGTCGGCGGCAGGACCTATGGCCTCGTGCTTGACGTCGGCGGCTACCACAAGAACGTCATCACGTTTGCTCCGAACCTGCTCATCACCCGCGAAGAGATCGATCTGGCGCTTGCGCTTCTCGATCAGCTTCTGACGCGCGCGGCCCGGAGATAAGACGGTGCAACTGCTGCTTCTTCATCTCGATGATGCTTTGGAGTTGCAGCCCGACTTCGTACGCGCGTGCAAATTCGCAGGCGCGTACCAGTACTTCGGCAAGAATGCCGGCCAGCAGGTTCGGCTGTGGAGCAAGCAGGGTGCCCTTGACGATCTCAGCCGCGAGATCGTCAAGAACAGGCCTGCGACGGGCAAGACGCCGCAATTGTGCTTCATGGGCTCCGGTGATTTCCATCATATCACCGCCTTGCTGCTCGACGACGCGCTCGAGCGGCAGTCCAGCGCGGCCACGCTGATCCATTTCGACAATCATCCGGATTGGGTCAAGTTCGACGGCGGACTGCACTGCGGCTCCTGGGTCAACAGCGCACTTGCCAATCCCAGCATCCAGAAGGTCATCACGATCGGCGTCTGCAGCCATGATCTTCGCAGCCCGGAGCGCAAGGGGGCCAATCTGCACTGGCTCGGCGACGGCAAGCTGGAACTCTACCCTTACGAACATCCGCCGAGCCGCGTCCTGGCCGATTACGGTAATGGCGCCAGCTACCGCCAGGAAGGGGGGGCGCTGCACTGGAAGTCGATCGCCGAAATCGGCGAGGAAAATTTCATCGATCACATGCTCAGCCGTATTCGCACCGAGGCGGTCTATGTGACGATCGACAAGGACGTGCTGGCCGCCGACGATGCCGTTACCAATTGGGATCAGGGCCGCATGCGGCTGCCCTATCTCCTCTCCCTCATCAGCGAAATCGGCAGCCGTCACCGCATCATCGGCGCCGATGTCATCGGGGATTATTCGACCCCGAGTTATGCTGGCAGTCTTCGGATGCAGTTCATGAAGCGCGCGGAGATCTTCATCGATCAGCCGCGTATGCGCCAGGGCGCCGAAACGATGAGAAACATCAACAGCGCAGCCAATCATGCGCTGCTGGAGGTGCTGGCGGAGTACATGGAATGACTGGCAGCCTGACACTTCCCATGCTGGGACTGATCCTATTCTGCATACTCGCGGAGACGGCCCGCGAAGTTTGCTTTAAGCAAACGGCCGGCGAAGGCGCCCTGCTTTCGGCGCTGGCCAAGCCGATCACCTGGCTCGGCATTCTGTTCTGGGCCGTGGAGCTTTTCGCCTGGACGGCCGTTCTGGAGCGCGTCCCCCTGACCATCGCCTTCCCGCTGATGGCGCTGAGCTATGTGGTCATCGTGCTGGCCGGCGCCGTCATCTTCAAGGAAAACATCAACCTGCGCCACGCGACGGGCGTGTTCCTCGTCACCGCCGGTGTGGCTTGCGTGGGAGTTACAGGACTATGAAAATCTTTGCACACACCCGATGGGATCTGGCACCGGTTCTGGCCGCTGTCGCCCATCTCGCCTTCGATGTCTATCTGATCGTCGGCTTCGAAAGCCGGCCGCTTTGGCTTTCGGCCATTCTTGGCTGCCTTTATGCCGTTTCCATCTCCTGGAACATCAACAGCATATCGCACAACTTCATCCATACGCCCTATTTCAAGCCGCGCTGGATGAACTACGGCTTTAGCCTGCTGGAATCGGTCGCGATCGGTTTCTCGCAGACCTATTATCATTGGGTGCATATGCGCCACCATTCCGGCAACAGCGACCGGCCGGATGAGAAAGGCGACACTATCGATCTGCTGTCGATCTATCGCCACGGCCGCGACGGCCAGCCGGAAAACGTCTGGTCCTACACGTTTCTGAGCTTCTTCCGCGACAGCCTCGGCGACATCCACAAGGCGATCGCCCGCAACCGCCCCTTCGATGCGGCCTGGGGACGGTTCGAACTCTATTTCTTCCTGGGTCTTGCCGCACTCGCGCTTGTCTACGACTGGAAGGCGGTGCTGTTCTTCGTGCCGTTCTATTATATCGGCAATTGCCTGTCGTCGCTGAACGGCTACTACGAACATCTGAACGGCGATCCGGACGAGCCGATCGCCTGGGGCGTTTCGAGCCACAAATCCTTCTACAACTGGCTCTGGTTCGGCAACGGCTATCATGCGGAGCACCATTATCGCCCGCGGACCCACTGGACGAAACTCCAGGCGCTGCATGAGCAGATCAAGGACGAGCAGGAAAAGAATGGCACGCATGTGATCAGCACCTGCCATGCTCTTGGTTTTATGGCCAAGGAAAATCGGCAGTCGGAGCTGTCTCATGAAAGCTGACGAATTGAGCTTCTTCATGGAAGGCTCAAACGGCAAAGGCGTTCTTCTGATTCACGGTCTGACGGGAGCGCCGGCCGAAATGAAGCTGGTGGCTCGTCACCTCAACCGCAGGGGCTACAGCATCTATGCGCCGTTGCTCGCAGGCCATGGCGTCGATGCGAAGACCCTGCGCGGAACGAGTTGGGAAGACTGGCTAGCCTCTGTCGTCAGCGCATCGGAATTTCTTGCATCCAGAACGCAGGAAGTCTTTGCGGCCGGCATCTGCGTCGGTGGCAAGCTGGCGATGCTGGCCGCCGAACAGCAGAAGAAAACCATCAGCGCGGTGGCGATCTATTCTCCCTGCTTCAGTTATGACGGCTGGGACGTTCCATTCTACTATCCGCTGCTGGCCTCCCAGATCGGCTGGCTGTCGCGCGTTCCGTTCCTCGATCGGCTGAACTTCAGCGAGACGACCTCGCTCGGGATAAAGGACGAGCGCATGCGTCGGCTGATCGAAGGCATGGCGAGCGAAGGCGTTTTGGAAAAATTCCCGGGCAAAGGTCTGGTAGAGATGCACCGGCTGGGCAAGGCTCTTCGCAGCCTGTTGCCGCGGATGCAGACGCCGACGTTGATCCTGCATGCCGAGGATGACGATCTCGCCAGCCCGAAGCATGCCCGTTACATTTCCGAGCATATCGGCGCTCCGCACGAGCTGAAATGGATCACAGACAGCTACCACATGATCCATGTCGACCGACAGCATCGTCAGGTGGCCGATTTCACGGCCGATTTCTTCGAGGCGCGTCATGTCGCAGCCGCTGCTTAAAGTCCCGCCGCAGCCGATGGGCGATCCGGTGGCCGAAGTTCATGTCAGCATCCGCGCCATCGGCCGCGATGCCTGGAATGCGTGTTTCCCGGGTCAGGTCGAGGACTATGATTGCCTGCTGGCGATCGAGGAGGCCGGTCTCGAGGGGTTTGAATGGCGCTACATCACCGTCACGGAAGGCGGACGGGTCAGCGCAGCCATGCCGGCCTTTCTCTGCCTTTATGCCCTCGATACCACGCTGGAGGAAGGCTTCCTGCGCCGGTCCATGCGCAAGGTCCAGCGCTATTTTCCGAAGTTCCTGAAGCTGCGCCTTGCCTGCCTGGGTTCACCCTGCACGGAAACGGGGGCGATCGGCTTTCATCCCGACGTCGATGGCGAGCGACGCGGTGTTTTGCTGGCCGAGATGCTGTCCTTTTTCGAGCAGGTCGCCGCGGCCGAGCATTGCGGGCTGATCGGCCTTAAGGATATTCCGGAGCCGACATCGGCCGAATTCGGTGCGCTGTTTGCCGCGCGCGGCTATGCCACGATCGGCGGCCTTCCGACGGCCTGGCTCGATATCGATTTCAAGACTGTCGACGAATATCTCGCCAGGCTTTCGTCCGGCACGCGCAAGGACATGCGCCGCAAGATAAAATCCTTTGAACAGGTCAGGGTCGAGATCCGGACGGATTTCGGCGGATTCCTGCCTGAGGTCATGGCGCTCTATCACGACACACGCAATCGCAGCGAATGGCAGTTCGAAGAACTGACGCCCGCCTATTTCCAGGGCATTCTCGACCGGATGAGCGGCCGCTCGTTCTGCGCCTTCTATTTTGTCGAAGACAAGCTCATGGCCGCCAATCTGATCGTCCATAACGAGCGCGTGGCGATCGACAAGTTCTTCTGCATGGATGGCGAAAAGGGCCGGCCCTACAATCTCTATTTCCTGAGCTGGTTCACCAATCTGCGCTATTGCCTCGACAATGGATTAAGCCGGTACCAGAGCGGTCAGGCCTATTATGAAAACAAGGTGCGGCTCGGCAGCAAGCTGACGGCCAATGCGATGTATTTCCGCCATCGCAATCCTTTCCTTCAGGGACTGTTGCGACTGGTATCGCCGCTGTTCTCGACAGATGAGGCGGATGTGTAATGCCGATGCGTCTTTCGTGGCTTGCCGTACCGGTGCTGAATACCCTGTTCCAATTCTTCATCAAGCTCGGAGCCGAGCAGATGAACGCTGGGGACGCGGAAAGCTGGCTGTGGCAAGCGCTCTCCTCCTACTGGATATTGGCAGCCATCGCCGTCGAGATCGTGACCTTCTTCATCTGGATGAACGTGCTTGCCGAACTCGATCTCAGCCGCGCCTTCCCGCTTTCCGGTATTAGCTACGTGCTGATCATCGCGACAGGCTGGTTCGTCTTCGGCGAGCGTGTCGTCGCCCTGCAGGTGGTCGGCAGCGGATTGATCCTCCTGGGCGTCTGGTTGATCGCCGGAGCCAACGCGGTGCCGGAAGAGCGTGACGATTGGCATGTCAAGCATGACGGGCTGCGCAGCAGCGCCGGTAAGGATGGAAGATGACCGGTTCTCCAGCTGAAAACCGCTCCACGGGTAAGAGCAATGTCCTTTTCTCCGGCGTCGTAGACTGGTGCGTGAAGCGCGCGCTGTCTTCGATCGTGACGCGCGGCGCATTGACCGTGACCACGGCAAGCGGCCGTGTGCTGACCTTTGGCGACGGCACCGGCAAGCCGGTCCATGTCCGTTTCACCGACGACCGCGCCGAATGGGCGCTCCTCATCGATGCCGATAAGCGGCTTGGCGAGCTCTTCATGGATGGCCGCTTCATCGTGGAGCAGGGTACGCTCTACGATTTCGTGGCGATGATGCTGCGCGAAGGGCAGAACAGCACCCACCCCCTCATTGCCCGCATCATCGATCATATCAGGACGAAGCTGCGGATTTTCCGCCATCGCAACCTACCGGGGCGATCGAAAGCGAATGTCGCGCATCACTACGATCTCGACGGTAGGCTCTACGAGCTCTTCCTCGATCCGGACCGGCAATATTCCTGCGCCTATTTCGAGCATGCAGATCAATCGCTTGACGATGCGCAGATTGCCAAGAAGCGGCATCTCGCCGCCAAGCTTTTGATCAAGCCGAACAACAGCATCCTCGATATCGGCTGCGGCTGGGGCGGCCTCGCGCTGCATATGGCCGAACATGCGCCGGGCGGTTACGTGCTCGGCGTGACCCTGTCGGAAGAACAGCATGAGTATGCCTCGAAACGCGTGGCCGACAGGGCGGGCGGAACGCCGGCAGAGGTTCAGTTCGCGCTGAGGGACTACCGCAGCCTGACCGGCCGCTTCGACAGGATCGTTTCCGTCGGTATGTTCGAGCATGTCGGGCTGGCGTCGTATCGTACGTTCTTCCGCAAATGCGCTGAACTGCTCGAGGACGACGGCATCATGGTGCTGCACACCATCGGCTGTTCGGCGACGCCCGGCTTCACCACGCCGTGGCTCGACAAATACATCTTTCCCGGCGGCTATATTCCGGCGCTGTCCGAGATTGTGCCGGAGATCGAGGCGGCGGGCCTTGCCATCACCGATGTCGAGGTGCTGCGGCTGCATTATGCCAAGACGCTGGAGGCGTGGCGGGAGCGTTTCATGGCGCGTTGGGACGACGCCGCCAAGCTCTACGACGAGCGCTTCTGCCGCATGTGGGAATATTATCTTTCGACGGCAGAGGCCGCCTTCCGCTACGAGGATCTCGTCGTCTTCCAGATCCAGATCGCCAAGCGAAATGACATCATTCCGCTGACGCGCAACTATATCGCCGAGAATGAAGCGAAGAGCGCTTCAAAACTTGACGTTGAAGGTTCTGTTCAGCGTGAAGCCAATGATGTTCTGGTCGGGTGAGCCGAAGCGCGAGGTGATCGGGCTGTCGGCTGCATCGCCAACCAGGCGGTTATATTTCCCGTAGACCTGCACGCTCCATTCCGGCGAGATCGTATAGGTCGCCGCCACGGTGAAGCCGACCGATTTCACGCCGGCACCGGCATCGAAGGCATTGATATGGCCATGTCTCGCAGCTTCACTCTCCGAGATGCCGAAGTTGGTGCGCATATAGACTGAATTTGCCATCGACAGGCGAGGGCCGGCGGACAGGAGCCATTTGTCTCCGAGCGGCTGGAACCAGTCGAGGGCAACATCGCCCACCAGTCCATCCCCGCCCCAAAGCGACTGGCGTATTTCCGTGCGGAACCGGAGCCGATTGTCCATCAGCCAATATTGGGCGAAGCCGCCCGCATCGAAATTCCAGCGCACCCTGCGCTGGCTTTGCAGGTGCAGATCGTTGATGTCGAAGCGGTCGTCCCGCAGTCCGACAACCGGGCCGATTTCGACGCCGCCGAGATCGAAGAGCTGATAATCGAAATTATCGTCAGGCGCGCTGTATTCCTGCGCCTCACCCAAACGATGGATGTCGAATGAGGGCAGGGCGCCGAAGGTATAATGCTTCGATCCCTCATAGCTCGGGCCATATTCAACCGTCGCACCAAGCGTGACGACCCAGGTCTCAGCTGAGGATTTAGGAGTATCGTCCGCTCTGGATGAGGCCGGGAACATACCGACTATGAACGCTGCCAGCAGCCCCGTTCCGGCCAGCACAGACGGCCGGGCGGAAAAAGATGTCCCAACATTTAACACTCTGAAAACACCTGATGCCTGATCGCCCCTGCAGCTCTAGTAGCACAGCTCGCGGCTTGGAAAACAGTAGAAAGTTTGACGGCAGACATGGCGCCTGACCACCAGCCTGAACGCTTCTGTATTGCTAACGCCCCCATGGACCATCCTTCGGCAGAAAGCGAAGCAGGCCACATCCTGTCGTGGCTGCCGCGGTGCCTGCGACAATTCCCGTCAAGATAGAGAGGTTTTATTTCACGAACCTGAAGCGCATGCGCCGCCGAATATATCGTTCCGGCTTTGATCGGTTGGAAGCTGCGCGTTTTGTTCCTAGATAGGCTTTGTCCAATATCAGGCTTCGATGGTGGACGAACGATATGAGAGCACTCAAGGCAGGTTTCAGCGCATGAAGGATCGGCCATTCGGCACATCGGGCATTCCTGGATGGTTGAACCGCTACGAGCCCTTGCTCCTCGTGATGTTCGCCGCGCTTTCGGGCGGCATTCTTCTGTTCATCTATCTCACAGGAGAGGTACTCGAAGGCAGCACGAAGGGGTTCGACGAGGCGATATTGCTGGCGCTTCGTCAGCCCGGGAACCTTGCCATGCCGATCGGGCCGGGATGGCTCACCCATGCCGTCAAGGACATTACCAGCCTCGGCGGGACGACGGTACTCGCGCTGATGACGGCGCTCGTGACGATCTATCTGCTTCTCGACCGGCAGCGCTCCATCGCCATTTTCATCCTCGCTTCGGTCCTGGGCGGATGGGCATTGAGCACGGCATTGAAGATCGGCGTCGCGCGGGCGCGTCCGGATATCGTGCCGCATCTGGTCGAGGTGCAGGATCTGAGTTTTCCAAGCGGCCATGCGATGGTTTCGGCCGTAACCTATCTGACCCTTGCCGCGCTGATCTCAGGCACGCGGACCTATCGTTCGACGCGCGTCTTCATCGTCGCGGCCGGCATCCTGCTGACATTGATGATTGGCGCAAGCCGGGTCTATCTCGGCGTGCATTATCCAACCGACGTTCTCGGCGGTTGGTGCGCCGGCGCGACCTGGGCGCTCGCCTGCTGGCTCATCGCCCGCCGCTACATATCGCCCGGGCCAAGGGGAAAGAGGTCTGCCGCAGACGATGATCTGTCTTTCAAGTGAGGTAAGATGTCCTTACGGGATCAGCACTGGACTTCGAGCCGTGTGGCCACGAGCAGCGAGTAGTCCGTGCCCTTCGGGTCACTGAAGAACATGCTGGTCAGCGCGGCCTGGTTTTCCGCCATGACTTCCTTCGGGTTGGGCCTGATCACCTTGCGCTTGCAGCGGCCTAAAGCCGGCCCCGACGTGGTCAAATCGTTGTCGGTGGCGAAATCGACGGCCGTATAGAGCGTCTTGTCGTAGATGCCGAAGATGGTGGTTCCCTTGAGGAAAGTCTTCTGCTCGGGCTTCAGCGAAAAGGTCAGCGTCAGCGAACCATCCTTGTAATTGGCCTCAACCGCGTCCGGTTTGGCCATCGGTACCGCTTTGCCGTTGCTGGTGACGTTCGTATAGTAACCATATTGCGCCAGCGAATCCCGGACCGTCTTGCCGACCGCCTTGAGCTCGCTCGCGCTCAACACTTGGTCGCCGCTCTTGCCGTAATCCATGAGCACGGAAGAGGTAAACACCTCGTCGAAGCTCCAGACGTTGCGCAGCTCGCTGATCGAGCCATCGGGCGCCGAGACGACCTCGAACTTGGCATCGATGAAGATATGCGGATGGGCAAATGCGGGAATGGGCAGAAGCGACAGCATCGCAATCAGCAGGGAAATCTTTGTTTTCATGCTTTTCATGCGAGCAGCTACCGCGTTCCGTCCGGTCTATCCGATGCGCAGACCTGAACGTCAAATGAGACTGATTTGAGACCCTTCGCGCGTGGGCAAGGCATAGATGCAAGGAACGGAAACGGGAATAAGGAAACTCGCGTTTTCGGCAAAATACCAGCCTCGGCCTGAGCCGTGACTTTTTCTCTTCGGAGGAAAATCTGGAAAACTGGAGCGGGCGAAGGGATTCGAACCCTCGACCCCAACCTTGGCAAGGTTGTGCTCTACCCCTGAGCTACACCCGCTCATTCCCGTCGCGATCCGGGGTAGTGTGTTGGACCGCTGGGCGTCGTCTTGCGGCGACGGGCGCTATATGGCCTAACCATTTTTCAAATGCAACAGGGAAATGACGAGTTCGCGAAGAAAAAATGCATCTTCTTTCCATAAGCTCTCGGAAAGCCCGGAAACGCCGGGCTTTGTCGTCTCGAAGATTGCAATGAAATTGTGAGCGACGTATCAGGGGCGAACCATTTTTCATTGCGAGACGTCATGACCGAGACCAGCCCGAAAACCCGCGACGATCTTTTCCGATTCCTGGACGAGCTCGGCATTGGCCATACGACCAAGGACCATGCTCCAGTCTTCACCGTCGCCGAATCGGTGTCGCTGCGCGACGAGATTCCGGGCGGCCATACGAAGAACCTGTTCGTGAAGGACAAGAAGGACAATTTCTTCCTGCTGACCGTCGAGGAGAATGCGATCGTCGATCTGAAGACCGTTCACACCCAGATCGGTGCGGCGAGCAAGGTGTCCTTCGGCAAGCCGGAAAAGCTGATGGAATATCTCGGCGTCATTCCGGGCTCGGTTACGGCCTTCGGTGCGATCAACGACGTCGCCAACAACGTTACCTTCGTCCTCGATGCCGATTTGATGGCGCATGACATCGTCAACTGCCATCCTCTGTCGAACGATGCGACGACGTCGATTGCCAGCGGCGATCTCCTGCGTTTCATGGAGGCGACGGGTCATACGCCGCTAGTCTTGAAAGTGACGAGCTAACGTACGATTTTAGCGCTAAGATATGGCAGGCGGCTTCTCTTCGAGCTGTCCGTGTGCTTTGACCATTCCATTCGGCGTGCTGCCAAACGAACTTTATCGGTTCGTTTGGAAATCATGCTCTCCATAAGATCAAGGATGCCGGCAGGCGGGAGACACTCATGAGCGGTTCGAACAATCCCTACAACGCTTCCTTCGGCGGGCAGATGTCGGCCTCGGCATCCTACGGCGGCGCGCCGGCAGCCGGTGGCGCTTCGCCGATCAAGGACACGACGACTGCCAACTTCGCCAAGGATGTTATCGAAGAATCGCGCCGGCAACCGGTGCTGGTCGATTTCTGGGCGCCCTGGTGCGGCCCGTGCAAGCAGCTGACGCCGGTTCTCGAAAAGGTGGTCACTGAAGCCCAGGGGCGCGTCAAGCTGGTCAAGATGAACATCGACGATCATCCCTCGATCGCCGGCCAGCTCGGCATCCAGTCGATCCCGGCCGTCATCGCTTTCGTCGACGGCCGTCCGGCCGATGGTTTCATGGGTGCTGTTCCCGAGAGCCAGGTTCGCCAGTTCATCGATCGTCTCGGCGGCCCAGCGGGCGGTGCGGACGATCAGGCGGCGGAAATAGCCGCTGTTCTGGAAGAGGCGAGCGGCCTGCTTGCCGCCGGTGATGTCAATGGTGCCGCCGAACTCTTCGGTGCGGTGCTGCAAGCGGATCCCGAAAATGCCAAGGCGCTCGCCGGCATGGCGGAATGCATGATCGCAGCCGGCCAGAGCCAGCGCGCCCGCGAAGCGCTTGCCGATCTGCCGGAGACCCTCGCCAACGATGCCGGCATTCAGGCCGTGGTCAAGAAGCTCGACCAGATCGACGAGGCCCGCAAGCTTGGCGATCCCGTGGCGATCGAACAGGAACTGGCCGCCAATCCCGACAATCATGAGCAGCGCATCAAGCTCGCCAAGATCCGCAATGTCGAAGGCAAGCGCGAAGAGGCGGCTGAACATCTTCTGACCGTCATGCGCAAGGATCGCAGCTACGACGATGACGGCGCACGCCGCCAGCTCCTGGAATTCTTCGAGGTATGGGGCGCCAAGGACCCGGCCACGATCGCGGCGCGGCGTAAGCTTTCCTCCATTCTATTTTCGTAAGAGCCTGTTTTCCTGATGTAGATGGTGATCGTGCGAAACATTTCGCGCGATCGTTTGTTTAGATGAACGCGGCGCATCGGCACCTCGGCTAAAATACTCTTGTGTTTTCGGCAGAGGGGCTCACATTGTCTGACGACGTGGCGCGGGATGGGAAGCGACCGCGATGTGTGTCGTTCCTGTGCGGCCACCGTGGCCGGCAGCACGGTGTTCTAGCGGGATGGAAGAGATGCAAGTCGGCAATGCCAGATATTTGAAGCCAAGCGATCTGCCCGAATCGGTTGCTGTCTTTCCCTTGTCCGGTGCGTTGCTGCTGCCCGGGGCGCAATTGCCGCTCAATGTCTTCGAGCCGCGCTATCTTGCCATGTTCGATGCTGCGATCGCCGGCAACAGGCTCATCGGCATCGTGCAGCCTGCGCTTTCCGAGCCGGCCGAATCGCCGAACCTCTCGCATGTCGGCTGCCTGGGACGCATCACGTCCATCGCCGAAACCGGCGACGGACGCTATATCGCCGCGCTGACCGGCATATGCCGTTTCCGGCTGATGGATGAAATCACCACGCACCAGCCCTATCGCACCTTCCGCATCACGCCTTTCATCTCCGACCTCAAGTCGCACCATGAAGAGGATACGGTCGACCGCGCCGCACTGCTTTCAGCCTTCCGGGCCTATCTGGAAGCCAACAAGCTGGAGGCGGATTGGGAAAGCGTCGAGCGGGCCGACAATATGATGCTGGTCAATTCGCTCTCGATGATGGCGCCTTTCGATCCGGCTGAAAAGCAGGCACTTCTCGAAGCCCCGGATCTCAAAAGCCGTGCCGAAACCTTCATCGCCATCGTCAAGATCGTGCTGGCCGGCTCCGGCGACACTGATTCGCTGATGCAGTAGGAGCCTGCCGATGGATGTTACGGTCAGCAAAGTCGACCCGAAACTGCTCGATCTCCTCGTCTGCCCGCTGACCAAGGGGTCGCTGAGCTACGATCGGGAAAAGAACGAGCTGATCTCGGAAAAGGGGCGCCTTGCCTATCCGATCCGCGACGGCATTCCGATCATGCTGATTTCGGAAGCAAGACGTATCGAGGATTGAGGCGGGTTCAGCTCGGTCGAGATGTGTCGTTCACCCGGCGGTGCACCAGCAAAAGGCCCAGAAGCGTGCAATATGCAATGCTCGAGATAACCAGGGCCAACCACAGAGCGGCCTGCGGGCCGGCATAGGTTACCACGGTGGTGAATAATGGCGGCGCCGCTGCATAGGAGAGATTGAGGGGCACCGCCAGTCGTGCCGACGCACGGGCATAAGTACCGGTGGGAAAAATCTGCAGCGGCAGCGTGGCGCGGGTAACGGCGGTGATGCCGCTGGCAATGCCATAAAGTGTGGCGAAAAGCATGGCGCCCGTGAAGCTGTTGCTCAGCAGAAGAACCGCGAAGCTCAAGGGAAACAGAGCCGAGCCCGCGAGGCTGATGGCAAAGCCCGAACAGCGCCCACCGCCGAGAAAATCGACCAAGCGGCCTGCCCATCGCGCAATGCCGATGAAGGCTGCCGCCGCCAGCGCACCGGCATGATCGAGACCGGCAGCCTCGAAGAGGATGATGATCGTCAGGGCAAATCCCCAGGTAACGAAGCCATTGGCGGCAAAGCTTGCGGCCAGCAAGGTGAAACTCGGCCCATGGATGAGAGCAGGCTCCTGCGCGGCCTTGGCAGCCGATTTCTCCCTGGGTTGACGGGCAAGCGTGATCCAGTGCAGCGGCGCGCAGACAAACAGCATTAGCGCAGCAAAGAGAAGCGTTGTTGCGCGCCAGCCCCATTGATCCTGCAGAAGGCCGGTCAGCGGCCAGACGATCGTCGATGTCAGCCCGCCGGCCAGGATCAAAACGCCGAGCGCACGACGTGCTCTCTCTCCGGCCATTTCGCTGACTGCAATCTGTGCCGGTGTGGTCAACATGCAGGTGCCGGCAAGGCCGAGGGCCGCCCATGAAAGGATATAGAAGACTGGACCGTGGGCAAGCCCCAGGGTCAGCAATCCGGCTGCGCCCAGAGCGGACCCCAAGGTCATGATGGGACGCGTGCCGTGGCGCTCGATCATGCTGCCCAGCGGCCAGGATATCGCGGCCATCACGACAAGCATTATCGTTGGTCCCGCCATGACCATGGGCAGAGCCATGCCCAGCTCACCAGCCATGGCAGGACCGGTCACTGCCGGCAGATAGAAGGTCGCGCCCCAGCCGATGAGCTGGGTCAGCGAGAGGGCGACCACGGCACGAACTGCAGGCGAGCAGAGTCGCATGCCAGTAATCGGTGCGGAAAGCGCCATGAAGCCGCGGCAACGATGGAAAAGAGGGGGCATCAAGGACCTTTGGACGCGACTAGCTTTACTTCTTACGGAACGAGGAACGTCGGCATTTCCGTCGGCGATGGCGAAAAGAAATTAATGCTGGCTGAGTGGCTGCACTTGCTGTGGTTCCGAGTCCGTTGTGATATTGGGTGGGGTTTAAAGCGTGAATTTCCGGTGTGATTTCACCTCCGTTTGTGCTCGATTTTTGCATTATCCTCAAACGAGGAATTTGAGGGGAGCTTGAGGAAAATTCATGCAGGATCGGCACCGCATCTCGCTCAATGCCATCAGGGTGTTTGCGATCGTGGCACGCACGGGAAGTCTGGCGGCCGCTGGCAATGAGCTTGGCGTAACTTCCGGTGCGATAAGCCACCAGCTCAAAAAGCTTGAAGACGAGCTTGGGGTGAGCTTCTTCCGTCGGGGAAACAACACAGTCTCCCTCACCGAAGTGGGGCGACGGTTTTATCAGGAGGTGGGGCCGGCGATCGGGCTCATCGAGCATTCGGCCGAGGCTCTTTATCGCGATGAAAACGAAATCAGCGTCCACGCAACGACATCGCTTGCGCTGCGCTGGCTCATCCCATCGCTGGATCGCTTTCGCGCCCTCTGCCCGCAGGTGCGCGTTCGGGTAGAAACGAGTTCTGCGCGGAGTTTTTCAATCGTGCCGCATTCAGATGTCAGTATCCGTCATTTCAGGATAGGGGAGGCGGCCGAGGGATGGGAATTCCTTGCGCGCGATCTGCGCCGTCCGGTCGTTTCTCCGGGCTTGCAGGCAAAAGACGCCAATCGTCAGGAGATTGCCGTTCCGCGCCTGCCGGCTTTGCAATGCTGTGTGGGCAACTGGGATTGGCAGCTCTGGTGCGAGGCGTTCCATCTCTCGCCGGCAGACCTTTCCTTCGGCCATGCCTTCGACACGGACGATGCCGCGCTTCATGCCTGCGTCGCCGGTCTTGGGGTGCTACTCGCACCGACCATCCTCACGGGCCGGGAAATGAAATCGGGTGCGCTGGTAAACCTGCCGGGCTATGAACCGGTCGAAACCGGCACGTATCGCTATCAGCGCCGTTTGGAATCGAGAGCGGTCCGGCAATTCTGCAACTGGATGGATATCGAGATGCAAAACCTCGAGTAGAGGATTTCCGCTTTAGAGATTGGCGATTCGATCCCGATCCTTCAAATCGCCTCGCCCGCCAGCAGCCGCGGATTGTCCTTCGCGGTCGTGCCCGCGGCCTGGCCGATGAAGAAGGATTTGAGGCTGGGCAGGCGGTCGACGATCCCCAGTCCGAAGTCGCGGGCGATGCGCAGCGGTGTGTTGTCGTTGGAGAAGAGCCGGTTCAGCACGTCGGTCGTCACCCCCATGCGGAAGGTGTCGAAGCGGCGCCAGGTCTGATAGCGCTCGAGAGTGTTGATCGAGCCGATATCGAGGCCGAGGCGGTTGGCCTCGACGATGGTTTCGGCCAATGCCGCCACGTCCTTGAAGCCGAGATTGAGGCCTTGGCCGGAGATCGGGTGGATGCCGTGAGCTGCGTCCCCTGCGAGCGCGAAGCGCGGCGCGACAAAGGCGCGGGCAAGCGTGAGGCCGAGCGGAAAGGCGCGGCGCTCGCCGACGGTGGTGAGTGCGCCGAGCTTGTGGCCGAAGCGGCGTTCCAGCTCCTCCTCGAAGAGGAGATCGTCCGAGGCGACCAGCCGTTCTGCGTCGGGGGTGCGCTCCGTCCAGACGAGCGAGGAGCGGTTGTTTTTCAAGGGCAGGATGGCGAAGGGGCCGGAGGGCAGGAAATGCTCCTCGGCGCAGCCGCCGTGCGGGCGCTCATGCTCGACGGTGACGACAATGCCGGACTGGCCGTAATCCCAATTGACGGTCTTGATACCGGCCATGTCGCGCAGCTTGGAGCGCACGCCGTCGCAGGCGACCAGAAGCCGCGTTTCGAGCGTGCTACCATCCGAAAGGGTGAGGGTGGTCTTGTTGTCGTCGGTGACGAAATCCGTGGCGCTGAGGCCATGCTTGATCGGGATGCCCAAGCGTTCGCAGGCGCCGCGAAGCGCCCCGACCATGGTCAGATTCGAGACCATATGGGCGAAGGGCTGACCCTCGGCCACTTCGCCGTCGAAGGTGAGGAAGACCGGGCGGACGGGATCGCCGGTGCGCGAATCGGTGACGATCATGCGGGTGATCGGTTCGGCCTCAGGCGCGATTTCGTTCCAGACGCCGAGAACATCGAGCATCTTCGAGGCGGCAGCGATGATCGCCGATGCCCGCATATCCTTCTTCCAGGCGGTTTCGGGAGCGGCTTCCACGATCATGACGTCGAGGTGAGGTGCGGCCTGCTTGACTGCGACTGCTGCGGCAAGACCCACATATCCGCCACCCACTACCAGCATGTCCAACATAGCGCTTCCCTGTGTCTTACTGTCACGTACTGCTCTATATAGAGCATCCTGTTGACGGTTCCTACCATGGGAGTTCAAGCAAAATGTCGCGAGAGACCGAGAAGCTCACCCCGATGGAAACCGTACTGGCGACGCTCGATCTCGAAACGATCGAGATGAACTTGTTTCGCGGCAATAGCCCGCAGGTCGGCTGGCAGCGCGTCTTCGGCGGGCAGGTCATCGGCCAGGCGCTGATGGCGGCGCAGAGAACGGTGAATGGCGATCGCTTCGCGCATTCGCTGCATGCCTATTTCATGCTGCCGGGCGATCCTTCGGTGCCGATCCTTTATCAGGTCGACCGCCTGCGCGATGGCTCGAGCTTCAATACGCGGCGCGTGCTGGCCGTTCAGCACGGCAAGGCGATCTTCGCGCTGACCGCGTCTTTCCAAGTCGACGAGCCCGGTTTCGATCATCAGAGCGATATGCCTGATGTGCCGATGCCGGAGGAGCTGATGGACGAGGAGCAGGTGAAACAGCGCTATCTCGCCCACGCGCCGGAGAACGTGCGCCGCTACTGGGAGCGCAAGCGGGCGATCGAAATCAGGCCGGTGTCGATCGAGAGCTATTTCTCCCGCGCGCAGCCGAGCCAGCGGCAGAATATCTGGGTTCGGGTGACGGGACCGGTGCCGGATGACCGGCTCTACCAGAATGCGGTGCTCGCCTATCTCTCCGACATGACGCTGCTCGATGTTTCCCTGAACGCGCATGGGACATCGGTCTTGGACCCGACCGTCCAGGTGGCGAGCCTCGACCACGCCATGTGGTTCCATCGACCGTTCAAGCTCGATGACTGGCTGCTCTACAGCCAGGAGAGCCCGAGCGCCTCCGGCGCCCGCGGATTTACGCGCGGCAGCCTGTTTACGCGATCCGGTATCCTGATTGCGTCGGTAGCGCAGGAAGGCCTGATTCGTAAAAAGGCAAATGATTAAATAAAGTGCAATTTTATAAAATTGCACTTTATTTGTGCTGCTCTTTTGGCAAGAAATGCCGCTTTATTGGTTCTGCGCAATAAATCTGTTTTATTTCAATACGTTATAAATGTGTCACGAATCTGGCACGCCCTTTGAATGTGTATGGCCAGTCGCTGCAGAACACTCGTCGGCGGCAAGGAGAGTCGGCTCCGCGCCGAGGCTAACAAAGGATGGGAAACCAGATGAAAATTGTGATGGCCATTATCAAGCCGTTCAAGCTCGATGAGGTCCGTGAGGCCCTCACGGCTGTCGGCATCCAGGGCCTGACTGTGACCGAAGTGAAGGGCTACGGGCGCCAGAAGGGGCATACCGAGATCTATCGCGGCACCGAATATGCCGTGAGCTTCCTGCCAAAGCTGAAGATCGAAGTCGCAGTCGCATCCGAAACCGTCGACAAGGCCGTCGAGGCCATCGCATCGGCCGCCAAGACCGGCCAGATCGGCGACGGCAAGATCTTTGTCTATTCCATTGACCATGCCGTGCGCATCCGTACGGGCGAAACCGATTCAGAAGCGCTGTAAGACACGGCGGACCAGGGAGTTATTTGCATGTCATTTTCCAAGCTTTCCTCTGCCCTGACACGGGTGGGCGCGCTTTCTGCGGCCTTGCTTGCGCCGGCGATCGCCTTTGCGCAGGAGGCCGCCCCGGCTGCTGCGGCTGCGACCGCCGCCGCTCCGGTTCCGGACAAGGGCGACACCGCCTTCATGTTCATCTCCACCATTCTCGTGCTCTTCATGCTCGTTCCGGGCCTTGCGCTGTTCTATGGCGGTCTTGTCCGCGCCAAAAACATGCTCTCGGTCCTGATGCAGTGCACGATGATCGGCGCCGTCGTGATGATCATCTGGGTTCTCTACGGCTACTCCTTCGCCTTCGGCGGCGGCACCAGCCCCTATTGGGGCGGCACGGCCAAGATGTTCCTCTCGGGCGTTTCGACCTCGACGACGGCTGCAACCTTCTCCAAGGGCGTCGTCATTCCTGAGTTCATCTTCATGCTGTTCCAGATGACCTTCGCCGCGATCACGCCGGCCCTGATCATCGGTGCCTTCGCCGAGCGCATCAAGTTCGGCGCGGCCGTGCTCTTCTGCGCGCTGTGGGCGACCTTCGTCTACTTCCCGATCGCTCACATGGTCTGGGATTCCAACGGCATGCTCTTCAAGATGGGCGCGCTCGACTTCGCAGGCGGCACCGTCGTTCACATCAATGCCGGTATCGCGGGCATCGTCGGCGCCATTCTCGTCGGCAAGCGCGTCGGCTTTGGCAAGGACATGATGGCTCCGCATTCCATGACGCTGACCATGGTCGGCGCATCCATGCTCTGGGTCGGCTGGTTCGGCTTCAATGCCGGCTCGAACCTTGAAGCATCCGGCGGCGCAATGCTCGCAACCGTCAACACCTTCATCGCAACCGCAGCCGCCATCATCTCCTGGTCGCTGGTCGAAACCTTCACCCGCGGCAAGGCCTCCATGCTCGGCGGCGCTTCGGGCATGGTTGCCGGCCTCGTCGCCATCACGCCTGCAGCCGGCATCGCCGGTCCGATGGGCGCGATCGTCATGGGCCTTATCGTCTCTCCGCTCTGCTACTTCTTCGTCTCGGTCGTGAAGAACAAGTTCGGCTATGACGACACGGCTGACGTCTTCGGCGTGCACTGCATCGGTGGCATCTTCGGCGCCATCGCAACCGGCATCTTCGCCAGCGCCTCGCTCGGCGGCGTCGGCTATGCCGAAGGCGTCACGATGAGCAGCCAGGTCGTCGTCCAGCTGACCGCCGTCGTCACGACCATCCTGTGGTGCGGCATCGGCTCGGCGATCCTCTACAAGGTCGTCGATGTCATCATCGGTCTGCGCGTCGCTCCGGAAGCCGAGCGCGAAGGTCTCGACCTCGCCTCGCACGGCGAAGCCGCCTACCACAATTCCTGATCGGAGCTTGCGAGACCGGAGCAAAGTTTCCGGTCTCGCTGAACATCCCGTCGCGTCCTGTTTCATCGTAAATAGGCCGCTCTTGGCCCGGACCTCGGTTCGGGCCCTTTTCTTTGGTGCAATCACATCCACTGGCGAAAGCCCTGTAATCTCCCGGCTCGGCATGCATGGTTAACATGCCATTAACCCTCCTCTGATTAGGTATGGCTAACCTGCCGGCGAGTGGGCATAGACCGATTCGCTTGCGCTTTGGACTGGAACGGGGCTTGATATCATGGGCAGAAGCAATTCGGCGGCGTTGAGCGGTCGCCCCGACCGTTTATCGCTTTCGAGCGTGGTTTGGCGTCAGATCAAGGGGCTTTCGGGCTTTGGAATATTGTTCCTGCTGGCGCTCGCCGTTGCGGCGCTGGCGACCTGGAACGTCATGGACCCCAGCTATTCCTACGCAACTGCCAATGCGCCGACCAACCTGCTCGGCTTTCCCGGCGCCGCCTTTGCCGACGTCATGATGCAGTCGCTCGGCCTCACCTCGCTTCTGGCGATGCTGCCCGTCGTCGCCTGGGCCTTTGCGCTGATCACCAACCGCAAGCTTCATCGGGTACCCTCGCGCCTCGGCGCCTGGTTCGGCGGCTGCATCGTCGCGGCCGGCTCGATCGCCTGCTTTCCCGCCCCGCCGACCTGGCCGATCCCCAACGGCATCGGCGGTGTCGTCGGTGATCTTCTGCTGCGCCTACCGGCCCTTTTCATCGGCACCTATCCGAGCGGTGTCGTCGCCATCATCATCGGTTCGGTTCTCGCCGTCCCGGCCATTTGGCTCATGCTCTTTGCCTCCGGCGCCATCGGCGAAAATCTCGTGGAAGACGAGGAGGATGAGGACGATTACGAGGAAACCCGCAGCCGCGCCCGTCGGGTGGGCGACGTGGACGAGGATGACGACCGCGGCAGCTTCCTTGGCAATTTCATGGCCTTCGGCGCCGTCATGCATGCCTGGTACAACACGCAGGCCCGCTTGCGCCGGCTGTTCGGCATGGGTCCGCGCAAGCGCCGCGACCATGCCTTCGACGCGCCTTACGATTTCAATGATGACGAATTCGGCACGCTGAACGAGCCCGTGCGCGCCAAGGCGCCGATGGTGCGCGGTGACCGTCTCGATCCGTCCATGGATGGCCCCGCCGCCCGGCGCGTCGTTTCCGCGCCCTCGATCAGCCTCGGCGATGACGAGGATGAGGACGAGGATTCCCTTTATGATCGCGATCCGCGGCGTCCTGTCGATATTCTGCCTGACGATGAGGATGAAGATTGGCCTTTAGCCCCGGCTGCATCGAAGGGAGCTGCCGCCGGCCATCGCGTCATCCCAGCCGCTCCGCGCCCGAAGCCTGGAGCGCGGGCTGAGCGGGAGGCGCAGACTTCCTTCATTCGTCCCTATGGTTTCCAGCTTCCCGCAGTCCATCTGCTTGCCGAGCCGAAGGCCGTCGCCCGCGATGCAACGCTCTCGGCTGACGCGCTGGAGCAGAATGCGCGCATGCTCGAAGGCGTGCTGGAGGATTTCGGCGTCAAAGGCGAGATCATCCACGTCCGCCCCGGTCCGGTCGTCACGCTCTATGAGCTGGAGCCAGCGCCAGGCATCAAGTCGTCCCGCGTCATCGGCCTTGCTGATGATATCGCCCGTTCGATGAGCGCAATCGCTGCCCGCGTCGCCGTCGTTCCTGGCCGCAATGCGATCGGCATCGAGCTGCCAAACTCGACGCGCGAGACGGTCTATCTGCGCGAGCTCATAGCCAGCCGGGATTTCGAGACCTCCAAGGCAAAGCTTGCGATGTCGCTCGGTAAGACGATCGGCGGCGAGCCCGTGATTGCCGACCTCGCCAAGATGCCGCATCTGCTCGTGGCAGGTACGACCGGCTCGGGTAAATCTGTTGCGATCAATACCATGATCCTGTCGCTGCTCTACCGCATGACGCCCGAGCAATGCCGCCTGATCATGATCGATCCGAAGATGCTCGAACTCTCCGTCTATGACGGCATTCCGCACCTCTTGTCGCCTGTCGTCACCGACCCGAAGAAGGCCGTGGTTGCGCTCAAATGGACCGTCCGCGAGATGGAAGAGCGCTACAAGAAGATGTCGAAGATCGGCGTGCGCAACATCGACGGCTTCAACAGCCGCGTCGAGCAGGCCGTCGCCAAGGGCGAGGCGATCAGCCGGACCGTGCAGACCGGCTTCGACCGCCAGACCGGCGAGGCGATCTATGAGACGGAAGAATTCGACCTGAAGCCCATGCCCTATATCGTCGTCATCATCGACGAAATGGCTGACCTGATGATGGTCGCCGGCAAGGATATCGAAGGCGCGGTGCAGCGTCTGGCGCAGATGGCACGTGCGGCTGGCATCCATGTCATTATGGCAACGCAGCGCCCGTCTGTGGATGTCATTACCGGCACGATTAAGGCGAACTTCCCGACCCGCATCTCCTTCCAGGTCACGTCGAAGATCGACAGCCGCACTATCCTCGGCGAGCAGGGGGCCGAACAACTCCTCGGCATGGGCGACATGCTCTATATGGCCGGCGGCGGGCGCATCCAGCGCGTCCACGGACCCTTTGTCTCAGATGGCGAGGTGGAGGATATCGTCGCCTATCTGAAGACACAGGGCGCGCCGCAATATCTCGATGCCATTACCGCTGATGACGACGAGGACGATGACGGCCACGGCCCGGTCGGCACCTCCAATCTTTCCGATTCGGAGGATCCCTATGATCAGGCGGTTGCGATCGTGCTGCGTGACGGCAAGGCCTCGACCTCCTATATCCAGCGCCGTCTCGGCATCGGCTACAATCGTGCGGCGTCGCTGATCGAGCGCATGGAGCAGGAGGGACTGATCGGCCCGGCCAACCATGCCGGCAAACGCGAAATTCTCGTCCCGACTGAAGCCGATATCCTGGATCGCTGAGGCAACCCACCTTTCCGTGTGGCATATCCCGTCTACGTTCAGAGAAATTTGATCGCAGCCCTTACCGGCCCTGGGCCGTTGCGCCATGAAGACGCCGATTTTGCGCGCCATGGACGAAGCATGAAGGAGAATTCGATGACAAAGTTTGATGCGCAGCCGTCCAGCCGACTTTCCCTGACCCGCCGGCATTTCCTCGGCGCTGTGGTTGCTGTCGGCGCGGCAGGCGCTCTGCCGGTTTCGGCTTTCGCGCAGGCCCAAGCACAGACGCAGCCGGCGGCCGCTACCCTCAATCCCAACATCGCTCAGGCCATCGCCGATCATTTTTCGTCCATCAAGTCGATGAAGGGCGGCTTCCTGCAGATCGGCCCGCGCGGCGATCAGATGAGCGGCGCCTTCTTCATCCAGCGGCCCGGCAAGATGCGCTTCAACTACGATCCGCCGTCGCGCATGCGCGTAATTTGCGACGGGAACAACGTGCAGGTCATCAACGACCAGACGCAGACGAGGAACATGTATCAGCTGTCGAAGACGCCGCTGAGCCTGCTGCTGGCCAACAAGATCGACCTTTCCGCAGATATGGTGCGCAACGTCGATTCGCAGCCGGATCTCACCAAGATCACGCTCGGCAACCGAACTGTCTTCGGCGATTCCACCATCACGATGATCTTCGATTCGAAGTCCTATGACCTGCGCCAATGGACCGTCATCGATCCGCAGGGCAAGACGACCGATGTGATCATCAACAACGTAAAGACGAACGTCGCCTTCGACGACAGCGTTTTCCGCATCGATTACACGCGCTGAGCGTCGTCTCCGTCCGAGCCGCAGTAAGCGGCGAATGGCGCTTTTCTTTCCGCCACAGCCGGTCTAAAGCCTTAGGCTGACCGGAGGGACCAGCGATTCATCGAATCGCAGAGTCGATCCGGTTGTCTGTTTTGACGCAATTCCGGACGGAAAACCGCTGCGCACTTTTCCTCGAATTGCTTTAGGGAAAAGGTTCGGGCATGGGATTTTCGATTGCGACCTGGAATATCAATTCAGTGCGGCTACGCATGCCCATTGTCGAGCAGTTCGTCATGCAGGCCCGGCCGGATATTCTCTGCCTGCAGGAAACCAAGGTTCCGAACGAGCTTTTTCCTCATGCGCCGCTCCGCGCGCTTGGCTATGAGCACATCATCATTCATGGCCAGAAGGGCTATCATGGCGTCGCCATCGCTTCGCGTTTCCCGCTGACCGAGGACCACCGCCAGGATTATTGCAATGTCGGCGACAGCAGGCACATCTCGGCCATCTTCGAGCGCGGTGGCCGCCGCATTCGCCTGCATAATTTCTATGTGCCGGCCGGCGGCGACGAACCGGATCGCACGATCAATCCGAAATTCGGCCACAAGCTCGATTTCATCGAGGAGATGAAGAAGCTGCATGCCAATGCCGAGCAGAACACCTCCGCGATCCTCGTCGGCGATCTCAATATCGCTCCGCTCGAGCACGATGTCTGGTCGCACAAGCAGCTCCTGAAGATCGTCAGCCATACGCCTGTGGAGACCGAAGGGCTGCTCGAGGTGATGAAGCGCGGTGCCTGGCTCGACCTGATGCGCCAGCAGGTGCCGGAAAACGAAAAGCTCTATACGTGGTGGAGCTATCGCGCCAAGGATTGGGAGGCCGCCGACCGTGGCCGCCGTCTCGACCATATCTGGTCATCCTCCGATCTCGGCCCGCATCTGCAGAGAATCGAGATTCTGAAAGCGGCGCGGGGCTGGGATCGTCCGTCCGACCACGTGCCGGTCGTGGCGCATTTCAATCTCTGAAGCGGGATTGAGTATTATTAGGAAAACCGGCCGAGCATTGCGGCCGCTTGCCTGGCAAGTGCGGCGAAGTTTTCGCGGATGCGGTTCTGGATCAGCAGGCCGGCGTCTGGATATTCTTCGATCAACCGGTGAAAGAGGGCGCGGGTGATGCGGATCACGTCGGATTCTTCGGCGGCAACAGCCGTATATTTCCGTTCCACCAAGGTCACCATCGCCAGCTCCGAAAGCATGGTGCCGGCCTGGACTATCGCTTCCACCTGTATCTGGCCGTTAGCATCGATGGTGCTGAGTTCGAAACTGCCGCGCGTGATGACATAGGCGCATTCGGCGGGCGACTTTTCCCGGAACAGCGTCTGGCCTTCGTTCACGTGGCGGCGATCGGCACCGAAGGCGATCAGCCGCAGCGGCTCATCGCCCATGCCATGAAACAGCGGCAGTTGCGACAGCAGTCGGATATCGTCGTTCAGCGCCATCGATTGCCTATGGAATGATCTTGTAGCCGCCGTTTTCCGTGACCAGGATTTCGGCGTTGGAGGGATCGCGCTCGATCTTCTGGCGAAGGCGGTAGACATGGGTTTCGAGCGTGTGGGTGGTCACGCCGGAATTATAGCCCCAGACTTCCTCCAGCAGGATATCGCGGGTGACGACCTTCTGGTCGGCGCGATAGAGATAGCGGATGATCGCGGCTTCCTTTTCCGTGAGGCGGATCTTCTGTCCGTCTTCGGTGGTCAACAGTTTCTGGCTCGGTTTGAAGAGATAACGTCCGACAGTAAAGGTCGCATCCTCGCTCTGTTCGTGCTGGCGCAATTGCGCGCGGATGCGGGCGAGGAGGACGGCAAAGCGGAAAGGCTTCGTCACATAATCGTTGGCGCCGGCTTCAAGGCCGAGGATGGTGTCGGAATCCGTGTCGTGCCCCGTCAGCATGATGATCGGCGGCTTGAAGCCGCTCTTGCGCAGCAGCTTTACGGCTTCGCGGCCGTCCATATCGGGCAGGCCGACATCCATGATGAGGAGATCGACGGGCACGGTGCGCGCGGTCTGCACGCCTTTTCCGGCAGTCGCCTCCTGCAGGACGTTGAATTCCTCGTAAAGCGATAATTGCTCGACCAACATCTCACGCAGGTCGTTGTCATCATCCACCAGGAGAATGGTGCGTGCCGTCATGCCGTTCGGGTCCTTGTTCTCATTCGTCCTAAGTCCTACGCCAAATTGCACTTTTGGCAAGTCGCGAGGCGGCTCAGGCTTGGTCGTTTGGTTGAAACTGCTATGATTTCAAAAGAAATCACACGCAAAGCAAAAACATGTGAGGGAAATGCAAAAGATAAGGGCGGAGGCGGGACGGACCGCATCGACGATCGTCGTGCGGCCTGCGCCGGGTAAGAAAATGCGGGCATTGGTGCAAGTGGGGGGCATCACGGTGCCGGCGGCAATCGGCCGGTCCGGGCGCAGCATCTTGAAGCGGGAGGGCGACGGCGCGACGCCGATTGCGGGCATGAAGCTGCTCTATGGCTTCACGCGCGGCGATCGGGTCCGCTTCCTGCGGACGGCTCTGCCGATGCGGCATATCCGGAAGGATATGCTCTGGTGCGATCAACCCGACGATGCCAATTACAACAGGCCGGTGAAGGCGCCCTTCAAGTCGAGCCACGAGGAATTGCAGCGGGAGGATGGCCTTTACGATATCTGTTTGGTGCTCGACTGGAATGTGCGCTCGCGCCGGCGCAACCGCGGCTCGGCGATCTTCTTCCACCTGATCAGGCCGGGATATGAGCCGACGGCCGGATGTGTTGCGGTGAGCCTGCGCGACATGAGGCGCATCCTGCCATTACTGCGAAGAGGTACGACCGTCCGGGTTGTCTGAAAGGTCGCCCGGGGTTAACATCCCGATATTCTCCACTATATGGGATTTCGACCGGTGCGCCTTTGCGGACCAGACCGCCCCTTTTCTTTTAGAATTTAAATCACGCCTTCACTCCACCCGCTTCTCATCCTTTGGAGACTTATCGTGACCACGCAACCGACAATCACGTTCAATGACGGCAATTCCATTCCGCAGGTCGGCCTCGGCGTCTGGCAGACGCCGGAAAACGTCGCGCCGATGGCCGTCAGCACGGCTTTGAAAGCCGGCTACCGCCATATCGATACCGCAGCCATCTATGCCAACGAAGACGGCGTCGGCGAAGGCGTGCGCCAGTCGGGCGTTGCCCGCAAGGACATCTATCTCACAACCAAGCTCTGGAATGAGGCACAGGGCTTCGATTCCACGCTGAAGGCCTTCGACGAAAGCCTGAAACGGCTTGGCACCGACTATATCGACCTCTACCTCATCCACTGGCCGTCGCCGCATCGCAACCGCTATCTCGACACCTGGAAGGCTTTCGTCCGTCTCAAGGAAGAAGGCCGCGCCCATTCGATCGGCGTCTCCAATTTTGCCGCCGCGCATCTCGAACGTATCATCGGCGAGACCGGCGCGACGCCCGTGCTGAACCAGATCGAGCTGCATCCCACCTTCCAGCAGAAGGAGCTGCGTGCCGTTCACGACAAACTCGGCATCAAGACCGAATCTTGGAGCCCGCTCGGCCAGGGCAAGCTTCTGACCAACGCCGTGATCGGCAAGGTCGCCGCCAAGCATGGCCGCACGCCGGCACAGATCATCATTCGCTGGCACATTGACAACGGCCTGATCGTCATCCCGAAATCGGTGACGCCGAGCCGCATCGAAGAAAACCTCAACGTTTTCGATTTCAAGCTCGACGGTGACGATCTAGCTGACATGGCCAAGCTCGATTCGGCTGGCGGTCGCATCGGTCCGGATCCGCTGACCGCGAGCTTTTGATCGCAGGTTGCCATCAGTTTATGCAAAGAGGCCCGGAGTGAAGGCTCCGAGCCTCTTTTGTCATCCTGTCGTCCTGAGTGCCGTCAGACCTGAACCCAGGCCGGTGCCACAGTCGGTCCTTTGCCGAGAAAGAAGCCGAAGTGGATGTTCATCTCGCCGATCGGCTCGATGAAACGGGCATTGCTGAGCGGACCAGCGTTGACCGGCTCGAAGCCGATGGATTTGACGAGGTCGGATACGGCATGTTTTGCCTTCTCGTCGTCTCCGGCAATGAAGACCTGCAGCGCCTTGCCGTTACGTCCCTCGGCGGGCAGCAACGGTGCGAAAATCGTGTTGAAAGCCTTCACCACTGTGGCCTCGGGCGCTAGCGCCTGAATTTCTTCGGCCGCCGAGCTCGAGTGCCCGACGACGAGGCCGCTGAAATCTGCGGTAACGGGATTGCTGATATCGATCAGCACCTTGCCCTTGAGATTTCCGGCTTCCTTCAACGTTTCCGCGATAGCGCCATAAGGCAGCGCCAGTATGACGATATCTGCAAGCTTGACGACGGCGGCAACCCCGCCCGCTTCGATGCCAGCGCCCAGTTCGGCGGCAAACGCTACTGCCTTTGCGGGATCGCGATGGCCGATGATCACGTCAGACCCTGCTCCGGTCAGCAGACGCGCCAGTCCTGCCCCCATATTTCCGACACCAATGATAGCGATTTTCATATTTATCAGCTCCTTGTTGTGGCTGACAAACATATAAAATTATCGCCATATCCGGATAAATGGTCTAGATAACTCGATACTTGAAACGGGTTGTTTCTAATGGATCGCTTCTCCGGCATGAACGTTTTCGTCAAGGCAGTTGAGCTCGGCTCCTTCAGTGCCGCGGCAGAGGCATTGAACATGTCGCCGCAGCTCGTCGGCAAACATGTGCAATTTCTCGAACAGCATCTTGGTGTTCGGCTTTTGAACCGGACCACGCGTCGTCAGCACCTGACGGAAGTCGGCAGCCAGTTTTACGAGCGCTCGCGCAATATTCTGGCAGAAGTCGAGGCTGCGGAGGCGCTGGCGGCGGAAACTCGCGCCGTGCCGCGCGGGAAGCTGAGGGTCAACGCCCCCGTCACCTTCGGTATCCATGCGCTCGCGCCAACGCTTCCCAAATATCTGGGAGCGCATCCGGAGGTTTCGATCGATCTGTCGCTAACGAACCGCATGGTGGATCTGATCGATGAGGGCTACGACGCAGTCTTTCGCGTCGGTGAGCTCGCTGACAGCGGGTTGATCGCCCGTCGTCTCAGTCCCTATCGTCTGGTGATCTGTGCTGCGCCGAGCTATCTGCGCGCCCGCGGCACCCCCTCCACGCCAGATGATCTTCGAAATCATGAGTGCCTGATCTTCTCGCATACGATGCTCAGGACTCATTGGGATTTTGAAGGACCGGAGGGGAATGTGAGCGTTCCGATCTCCGGCCGGCTGATGATCGACAATGGTGAGGCGCTGCTGAAAGCCGCGTTGGCAGGGCTCGGCATTATCCTGCAGTCGTCCGAACTCATCCAATCGAGCTTGGAAACGGGAGCGCTGGTGCCGCTTTTGCCCGGATATAGCGTGCCGACGCGCCCGCTGCATGTTCTCTACGCGCCGGATCGCCGCATCACGCCGAAGCTCCGTAGCTTTCTCGACTTCGTTTCGGCGGAATTCGGCGACCACGGACCGGTGTGACCGGATGGCGGGATTATCCTCCGCCATCCTCTCGGCTCATTCTCACGAGACCTCTTGCGCAAGGGCATCACGCCTTGAACGCGCCATGCCGGCGATGGCGATGGCCAGCGTCGCGACGATGAGCAGGGCGCCGACTGCGAAGGTGATCTGCATGCCTGTTGCAATGGCTTCCGGGCGTGCCGTGATAATATCGCTCGTTCCTGACCCCAGCGTGAAGATCGCACCCATGACGGCTGTGCCTGTGATAAGGCCGAGATTTCGCGACAGGCTCAACATACCGGAAATCACGCCACGTTGCTCCGCCTTTATGTCCTTCATGATGGTGGTGTTGTTGGACGCCTGAAAGAGCGCATAGTTTGCGGACACGATAATCAGCGGACCGATGTAGCCCGCGGCTCCGAACCTGCCTTGCAACATCACTATCAGGAAGAGGCCGGCAATCATGCCGACAAGACCCGTCATGGTCACGCGCTGGGCGCCGAAGCGATCGGCGATGCGGCCGGCCGGCACGCCCGTCAGGGCCGACACCAGCGGGCCGGAGGACATGATGGCGCCGACATGGGCTGCATCGAAGCCAAGGCTGCGGGAGAGATAGAAGGGGCCGACCACCAGCGTCGCCATAATGACGGTGGAAACGAGGGTGCTCATGGCAAGACCTGCGCTTAGCGATGCATCACGGAACATCGAAAGGCGGAACAACGGCGATTCCACTTTCGTTTCGGTGACCGCAAAGAGAACGATGCCGAAAGCTGCCGCTAACAGCAGGCCGATATTCAGCGCACCGAAGCTGCCGTGCCCAAGGGTCATGGCCAGCGCATAGGCAGCGAGTGTCAGGGACAACAGCAGGGTGCCGATCGTATCCAGTCGGCCCTTGCTCGCCTTCCGGTCCCGACGATCCCTCGGCAGGAAGCGGGCGGCGAGTAGAAAATTTGCGATCCCGAGCGGCACGTTGATGAGGAAAATGGTCTCCAAGCCGAAGCTGGCGATCACGATGCCACCGAGCGATGGGCCGAGCGTGGTGCCGATCGCGGACATGGTGCCGAGCAGGCCCATGGCGCCGCCTGTCCGCTCTTTCGGCACGGTTTCGCCGACCATCGCCACGGTCAGCGCCATCATCATGGCGGCACCGAGACCCTGCAGACCTCTAGCGGCGAGCAATAGCCAGAGGGTCGGTGCGACGCCGCAGAAGAGCGAGGCGAGTGTGAAGAGGCTTATGCCGATCAGCAGCAAGCGCCGCCGGCCGAAAATGTCGCCTAACTTTCCGACGCTGACGATCAGCGTGGTGATGGCGAGCAAATACGCAAGCACGATCCATTGCACCTGCTGGAAGGAGGCATCGAATGCCTGGGCAAGCGTCGGCAGAGCGATATTGGCAATGCTGGTGCCGAGCGAGGGCATCAGCATGGAGAGCGAGAGGCTGGCGAGCGCCCAGCGAGTCGAGGATGCTGATTTTGTGTGGCCGGCTTTGCCCGGATCTTCGATGATTGGCTGCAACACAAGCTCCATTTCTAGCGACCTAATAAAACTTCCGGCAGAAAGGTAGCTCTCGACGCGATATGGCGGAACGCGCAGCATTTGCACTTCATTCGTGCGTTAGACGCTATATTTTACGCAAACCGTGCTATGCTCGCGCCATGTCCACGCCCGATCTCAACCTCCTCATCACTCTCAATGTCCTGCTTGCCGAAGGCAGTGTCGCGCGCGCCGCCCGGCGATTGCGGCTCAGCCCATCCGCCATGAGCCGACAGCTTGCGCGTCTGCGTGAGACGACAGGGGATCCGCTGCTGGTTCGGGCGGGGCGGGGGCTCGTGCCGACGCCGCGGGCGCTGGAGCTGCGCGACCGTGTCGGTCAGCTTGTGCAGGAGGCGGAAGCGGCCTTGCGGCCCGCCGAAAGCTTGGATCTGAAGCAGCTTGCTCGAATTTTCACGCTGCGCACCCGCGAAGGTTTCGTGGAGAATTTCGGCGCCGAACTGATCGCGCGCATTGCCGAGCAGGCGCCTGGCGTTCGGCTCTACTTCATACAGAAGCTGGACAAGGACAGCACGCCTTTGCGCGATGGGACGATCGACTTCGAAACCGGTGTTGTCGGTGACGATACCGGTCCGGAGCTCAGGACGCAGGCGCTGTTCCGCGATCGCTTCATCGGCGTGGTCCGAAGCGGACATCCGTTGAGTGAAGGAGAGCTGACCCCGGAACGTTACGCGGCCGGGCAACATCTTCTGGTATCGCGGCGCGGCCTTCAGAAAGGGCAGATCGACGAGGCGTTGGAAGAGTTGGGCCTGAAGCGAAAGATCGCAACGATTGTCGGCAGCTTTTCGGCTGCGCTGGCCTTGGCGCGCGCCTCCGACCTGATCGTCAGTGTGCCGGAGCGCTATACCGGCAATCTACGCGTCGGCATGCATAGTTTTGCGTTGCCGTTGCCGACATCGGGCGTCATGATCTCGCTGCTCTGGCATCCGCGCATGGATGCGGATCCGGCGCACCGCTGGCTGAGGGGCTGCATTCACGACGTCTGCGCCGGATCGCGTTCGGGGCGATCAGCTGGATTCGAAGTCGGCTAAGTAATTGCGCAGCAGCCGGTCAAGAGCTTTTTGTTCGCCTTCAGAAAGGGTGGAGATCAGGCGTTTCTGCGTTTCGACATGTGCCGTCACCGCCGCATCGATAAGCTCGAAACCTTTTGGCGTCAGGGATATCAGGAAGCTGCGGCCATCATCCGGGTTCTGGCTGCGAGCGACGAGACCGGCCCTCTCCAGCTGATCGATACGATTGGTCATCGTGCCCGACGAGACCATCATCGTTTCCATCAGGTCGCTGGGCGAGAGCGTATAGGGCTCGCCCGAGCGGCGCAGGGTCGCCAGCATGTCGAAGTTCGCCGCGTTCAGGCCGAAGCGGCCGAAGGTCTTCTCCATCTCGCGCGAGAGATGGAGCGCGAGATTGCGCAGGCGCCCGAAAAGGCCCATCGCCGTGGTGTTGAGGTCCGGCCGTTCACGGCGCCACTGGGCGAGAATTTTATCGATGCGATCCATAACGAGATCTCGCCATGAATTTATCTTGACGTCAAGGTATTTCAGATTATCTTGAGGTCAAGATAAATTTGAGGCCAAGGCCATGAACCGCAATTTCGACCTGTTGCTCACCGCCATCGCGCCGGCGATCTGGGGCAGCACCTATTTGGTAACGACGCAGCTTTTGCCGGCCGGTTATCCATTGACTGTCGCCATGCTGCGCGCACTGCCCGCCGGCCTGCTGCTGCTCCTCATCGTGCGGCGGCTGCCGCATGGGGTCTGGTGGCTGAAGTCGCTGGTGCTCGGGGCGCTGAATTTCTCTGTCTTCTGGTGGCTGCTGTTCATTTCGGCCTATCGGCTCCCCGGTGGCGTGGCCGCGACGGTCGGTGCCGTCCAGCCGCTGATCGTCATTGTGCTGGCGCGCTTGCTGCTGGGATCACCGATCCGTAGCCTTTCAATTGTTGCGGCGCTTGCCGGCATCGGTGGTGTCGCGCTCCTGATCCTGACGCCGAATGCGACGCTCGACCCGATCGGCATTATTGCCGGCATCGGCGGTGCTTTTTCCATGGCGGCCGGAACCGTGCTCAGCCGCCGCTGGCGGCCGGATGTCTCGCCGCTGACCTTTACGGCATGGCAGCTGACGGCCGGCGGCGTGCTGTTGCTGCCGGTGGCCCTGCTGCTTGAGCCGCCGCTGCCGCATCTGACCGGCGCCAACGTTCTCGGCTTCGCCTATCTCGGGCTGATCGGCGCAGCACTCACCTATATTCTCTGGTTTCGGGGTTTGTCGCGGCTCGAGCCTTCGATGGTCTCGCCGCTCGGCTTCCTCAGCCCAACCATGGCCGTGATCCTGGGATGGGCGGTGCTCGGCCAGCAGCTGAGCCCGATGCAGATGTTCGGCATTGTTGTCGTGCTTGGCAGCGTCTGGCTCAGCCAGCGCGCGCAGCAGGCTCCGACGGCAGGAAATCCCATGCTCGGCGGGAGACAAGCCGTCACATCGAAGCAATAGAGCAGCCGGCGAATTTCCCCCCGGTAAACAAAAAGGGCGGCCATCAGGCCGCCCTTCGTCATTCATGCCTTCAGGCCGATTACTTCCACTCGCGGATATCGACGAAGTGGCCGGCGATCGCGGCAGCCGCGGCCATGGCCGGCGAGACCAGATGCGTGCGACCCTTGAAGCCCTGGCGGCCTTCGAAGTTGCGGTTCGAGGTCGAAGCGCAACGTTCGCCCGGCTTCAGGCGGTCGTCGTTCATGGCGAGGCACATGGAACAGCCAGGCTCGCGCCAGTCGAAGCCGGCAGCCTTGAAGATCTTGTCGAGACCTTCGGCCTCAGCCTGCTCCTTCACTAGGCCGGAGCCCGGAACGATCATGGCGTTGACCGTGGAAGCCACCGTCTTGCCTTCGACGACCTTGGCGACTGCGCGCAGGTCTTCGATGCGGCCGTTGGTGCAGGAGCCAATGAAGACGCGATCGACATTGATCTCGGTTATCGGCGTGCCCGGCTTCAGGCCCATATAGTCGAGCGCACGCCACTTGGAGGTACGCTTGGTCTCGTCCTGGATTTCGTCCGGGTTCGGGACGATACCCTGAACGGAGATGACGTCTTCCGGGGAGGAGCCCCAGGAGACGATCGGCGGCAGGCTTGCGGCATCGAGCTTGACGATGCGGTCGTAATGCGCGCCTTCGTCCGACTGCAGCGTCTTCCAGTAGGCGATCGCCTGTTCCAGCGCCTCGCCCTTCGGCGCGCGCGGCTTGCCCTTGATATATTCGAAGGTGATCTCATCCGGAGCGATCAGGCCGGCGCGGGCGCCGCCTTCGATCGACATGTTGCAGATGGTCATGCGGCCTTCCATCGACAGCGAGCGAATGGCTTCGCCGGCATATTCGATGACGTAGCCGGTGCCGCCGGCAGTGCCGATCTCGCCGATGATGGCGAGGATGATGTCCTTGGCGGTGACGCCCGGCGGCAGCTGGCCGTCGACCTGCACCAGCATGTTCTTGGCCTTCTTCTGGATCAGCGTCTGCGTGGCGAGCACATGCTCGACCTCGGAGGTGCCGATACCATGGGCGAGAGAGCCGAAGGCACCGTGGGTCGAGGTGTGGCTATCACCGCAGACGATGGTCATGCCGGGCAGGGTGAAGCCCTGCTCGGGGCCGATGATGTGAACGATGCCCTGGCGCTTGTCGTTTTCGGAGTAGTATTCCACGCCGAATTCGGCGGCGTTCTTGGCGAGCTGCTCGACCTGAATGCGGCTTTCCTCGTTCTTGATGCCGAGGTGGCGGTCGGGTGAAGTCGGCACGTTGTGGTCGACGACGGCAAGCGTCTTCTGCGGCGCGTGAACCTTGCGGCCGGTCATGCGCAGGCCTTCGAAGGCCTGCGGCGACGTCACTTCGTGAACGAGATGACGGTCGATATAGAGAAGACAGGTGCCGTCTTCTTGGGCGTCAACCAAGTGGTCATCCCAGATTTTGTCGTACAGTGTGCGTGGAGCGCTCATGGCTACAAATCCATATTGGCATTGTCGAAAGGGGATTGACGGATCAGGACCGCCGGCCTCGGGTGTGATCAGCGAAGTCGGCTGTTGAGCGCGCCCGAAATCATCGCAAAGAAGCGTGCCGGCAGGCGCTTATGGTCCTGCAGCACGAAAGCCGTGACGTAACGTCCGTCTTTGCTCATGATCTTACTCATGGCGTTGCTCATATCAATTTTCCGAAGTCTCGGCAATGGTGACGATGGGGTTGCATCGGTACGGTCGGCTTTGGCATCATACCTGCGCGCCCGGCGGCTGGCCCGCGGCCAGGCGGGGGAAGGCGGAGCGATCGCTGCCGGAGCGGCGGCGCATCCAGGCTTCGAGCTGCCTGAGCAGCAGCGACAGACCGATCGTCAAAAGCAGGTAGATGAAGGCGAGGATCGACAGGGTTTCGAAGTAGCGGAAATTGGCCGAATAGTAGAGCTTGGCGAGCTGGCTGATATCGGCAACCCCGAGTACGGAGACCAGCGAACTGTCCTTCACCATGGCGATGAAATCATTCGACAGCGGCGGCAGGATGACGCGGATCGCCTGGGGAAAGACGACGAGGCGAAAGCGCTGGAAGCGGGTGAGGCCGAGCGCCTTTGCCGCTTCGATCTGGCCCTGGTCCACCGCCTGGATGCCGGCGCGGAAGATTTCGGCGATGAAGGACGAATAGGCGATGGTCAGCGCGATGATCGTGCGCCAAACGAAGGGCACGTCGCGGGTGACGAGCGGGCTTGCCCAGCCGGCGGAGATCAATGGCGAGACGACGACGTTATAGACGGCGACGAAGGCCGGCGTGCCGACGAATGCGATGTAGGAAAGCAGCACCAGTATCGGAATGCCACGCACGATCTCGATATAGAAGCGCGCGACCTGTCGCAGCACGAGGAAATCCGACAGGCCGAGTAGCGCCAGCCCGAGGCCGAGCAGCACAGCCAGCGTAAAAGCCACCAGCGTCACGAAGACCGTGACGCCGATGCCATTCAGCAGAAGAGAGAAAATCTGGGCATAGAGGCCGTTCGCCGCAATTGCGAATGAGGCGACGATGCCGAGGATAGCGAGGGCGACCAGCCACCAGGGAAAGTCTTCCTTGTCGCGGTGCCCGCCCGGGCCTGCCAAAGGCGTCATCAGAGCGGGCTTCCAATATATCGATCTTCAGAATTCATTGGCCCATCTTGTAGTCGAGGAACCACTTCTTGTTCAGCGCGTCGAGCGTGCCGTCGGCCTTGAGGCTGGCGATGGCGGCATTGATCGGGGCGACGAGATCGGAACCCTTCTGGAAGATGAAGCCGAAATCCTCGGTGCCGAGCGGGCCGCCGACGAGCTTCAGGCCGCCATTGGAGGCATCGACATAGCCCTTGCCGGCCGTGCCGTCGGTCAGCACCGTATCGACGTCACCGGTTTTCAGTGCCTGTACGGTGGCGCCGAAGGTTTCGAAGGTCTTGATGCGTGGGTTCTGCTCGTTGCCATCGAGCACCGAATAGACGGCGGTGTAGAAGGGTGTCGTGCCCGGCTGCGCGCCAATCAGGCCGTCCTTGAAGGCGGCGAAGCTCTTGGCGTCTGTAAAGCGCTTCTCGTCTCCGCGCACGAGCATAAATTGCTCGGAGCGCATGTAGGGGTCGGAAAAATCGACCTTCTGCTTGCGGTCGTCCTTGATGGTGATGCCGGTCATGCCGATGTTGTACTGGCCTTCCGAGACGGCCTGGATCATCGCGTCCCAGCTGGTGTTCTGGTACTCGACCTTGAAGTTCAGGCGCTTGGCGATCTCGTTCATCGCGTCATATTCCCAGCCGATCGCCTTGTTCGTCTTCGGATCGATGAACTGCAGCGGCGGATAGGCATTCTCGGTAACGACGACAACGGTCTTGCCGTTGAGGTTCGGAAGGTCGGCCGCGAAGGCAGCGAAAGGTGCAAGCACGAAGGCGCCAAGGCCCAGAAGGAACGAACGACGGAATGCCATGGAAATCTCCCCGATTAGCGTGGCGGAAAACTGTCACATTTGGAAAGCGGATGGCAAGATTATTGCCAACGTAGCAATCATAAAAAAGGAAAAGCAGCTCTAAAACATGAGGCGGCCGAAGAAATTTCCGGTTGCCGCGTCACATTGCGACAGATAGCAAAAAGGCGACCCAAGGGCCGCCTTCAAGCTTTGCGATCCGTATGGATCGAAACTTATTCTGCTGCCGGCTCGGCTGCTGCGGCTGCAGCAGCTTCTGCCGCTGCCTTTGCTTCTGCGGCTTCGGCTGCGGCCTTTTCAGCTGCGAGCGCCTGAGCGGCTGCAACCTTCTCGGCTTCGATGCGTGCCTTCTCGTCGGCCAGGGCCTGGCGCTCGGCATCGTTGAGCTTGCGGGCGCGGGTGCCGGTGTTTTCAACGATACGGGCAGCCTTACCGCGCAGGTCGCGCAGGTAGTAGAGCTTGGCGCGACGGACCTTACCGCGGCGAACGACTTCGACGCTTTCGATCATCGGCGAGTAAACCGGGAATACGCGCTCGACGCCTTCGCCGTAGGAGATCTTGCGAACCGTGAAGTTTTCCTGCAGGCCGCCGCCGGAGCGAGCGATGCAAACGCCTTCATAGGCCTGAACGCGGGTACGGTTGCCTTCCGTGACCTTCACGTTGACGCGAACGGTGTCGCCAGCGGAAAATGCGGGAAGGGTGCGCTTGGCTTCGATCTTGGCAGCCTGTTCGGCTTCCAACTGCTGAATGATGTTCATAGTATCAACCTCGTTGTTGCTTCAACAGCCAGAGCGCTCATCATTCTATCTTTGGTCGGACCGTTAGATCACGCCTCGGATATATGCCCGTTCAGGCAGGAGCGAATACGTCTGCTCTTCTTTGCTGGTTGATGGGAAATTTCCCATGCCGGGCGCGCACATACCCTATTGTCACGCGTTTGTCACCCCTTGGCGAGGAATTAAGTGGCGCTTGTCGGCAGTTTCGCGGGCATATTTCAAGGATCTCGCTCATCCAGCCGGTGCTGTCGCTATTTCTTCTGCAATTCGTCCAACAAATCCGGTCGACGCTCCTTCGTCAGTCGCTCGGCCTGCTCTTTCTGCCATTTGGCGATTGCCGCGTGGTTACCTGAGGTTAGAATTGCCGGAATCTCGCGGCCTTCCCATATCTGCGGGCGGGTATAATGCGGATGCTCCAGCAGGCCGCCTTCGAAGCTTTCGTGCAGGCCGGAGAGGTCGTTGCCCATCACGCCGGGCAGGATGCGGACGATGGCGTCGAGCAGGATCAACGCAGCCGGCTCGCCGCCCGAGAGGATATAGTCGCCGATCGAGATTTCTTCGAGGCCGCGGCCGTCGATGACGCGCTGGTCGACGCCTTCGAAGCGGCCGCAGACGATGATGACGCCTTCGCCGCCCGCAAGCTCGCGCACGCGCTTCTGCGTCAGCGGCTTACCGCGCGGGCTCATCAGCAGGCGCGGACGACTGTCATTTTCGCTCGCGTGGTCGATGGCGCGGGCAAGCACATCCGGCTTCAGCACCATGCCGGCGCCACCGCCGGCCGGCGTGTCGTCGACGGTGCGGTGCCTGTCGGTCGCAAAATCACGGATCTGTACAGTGTCGAGCGCCCATTGCCCACGTTCCATGGCCTTGCCGGCGAGGGACGTGCCGAGATGGCCCGGGAACATCTCGGGATAAAGCGTCAATATGGTCGCCCGGAAACTCATGGCGCGCTCACTTCCCAATAAGGATCACTTCTTCTTCGGCTTGCTCTGCGGCTTCTCGGGTGTTTCCGGCTTTTCTGGTTTGCCGATCAGGTCGTCGGGGCTGTCGATCAGGCCAGCGGCCAGCGGGTCGATCAGGATCTTGCCGCCCTCGAGGTCGATTTCAAGCACCGCGGCCTCGGAAAAGGGGATCAGCACCGGGCGCTTGCCCGGCCCCTTCAGCTCCAGCAGATCGCCAGCGCCGAAATCATAGACGCCGCTGACGGTGCCGTAGCCGGTGCCCTGGTCGTCGACGGCTTCCAGCCCTTCGAGATCGGCGTAGAAGAATTCGTCGTCGTCGAGTTCGTCATCGGGCAGATTGTCGCGCTCGATATAGAGTTCCAGGCCGTTCAACGCCTCGGCGGCATTGCGGTCGTTGACGCCGCGAAAGCGCACCACGACCACATTCTTGGCCTCGCGGATTTCCAGTACCTCGAAGCTGCGGCCGTCCATGCTGTGGAGGTGGCCGTAATCGCCGAGCGCGGTCGGATCCGACGTATAGGCGCGCGCGCGCACCTCGCCTCTCAAGCCTTGCGCCGCGCCGATGGTGGCCATCAATACCGGGTTTTGCAGTTTCGTCATGGTCTCTTCACCCATTACCGGGATTATGCAGCAGATCCAAAATGCACCAGCGACCTTTGCGCGTGACGCGCGGCGCTGTCGTTGGTTCTCTCATAGGCTGAACATTTGCCGATGGGAAACAAAAAAAGGGCGGCATGTCGCCATGCCACCCGCTTTCAATCAATGCCAGGTCCGATTACTCGGAAGCAGCAGCGGCGTCAGCAGCCTTCTGAGCCTTTTCGGCAGCGCGCTCCTGAGCCTTCTTGCCCGGCTTTGCTTTTTCCGGGTTGTTCTTGGCTTCGCGCGTCGCGATGCCGGCTTCGTTGAGGAAGCGGAGAACGCGGTCGGTCGGCTGTGCGCCGTGGTCGAGCCAGTGCTTGATGCGCTCGGCCTTGAGTTCAACGCGCTTGGCGTCGTCCTTGGCAAGCATCGGGTTCCAGGAGCCGAGGGTCTCCAGGAAACGGCCGTCGCGCGGCGAGCGAGCGTCGGCTACGACAACGTGGTAGTACGGGCGCTTCTTGGAGCCACCGCGGGCGAGACGAATTTTCAATGCCATGTTAATTCTCCTTAGGCTTTTCGTGACCGCTTCGTTGTGCGGTATGGTTACGTCGCGCTGCTTTTTTCGTGCCGCGTAATCCCCGTCGAAAACGTCCTGCGTCTTCTGGGTCACGCGGCCAGGGACTACCCTTTGAAATCCGCAGCGATCTGTTCATGATGCCGGATGACTTCCTTGATGACGAAGTTCAGGAACTTCTCGGCGAAATCCGGGTCCAGATTTGCATCCTTTGCCAGGCGGCGCAGACGCTCGATCTGAAATTCTTCGCGCGCCGGGTCGGCCGGCGGCAGGTCGTACTTGGCCTTCAGCACGCCGACCTCTTTGGTGCAGCGGAAGCGTTCGGCCAGCATATGCACCAGTGCGGCATCGATATTGTCGATCGACTGGCGGTATTTGCCCAATTGGGCCTTAACGTCTGGATCAATCATGGGGGTCAACGATCCTTCTCACTTCTTCTTCGGCAAACCCGGAAGCCCCGGGAAACCACCGCCGAGGCCGGGCAGCTTGGCGCCACCGAGGCCCGGCAAACCGCCCCCGCCGCCCAGACCTGGCAAGCCACCCGGCAGACCGCCGGGACGGCCGAGGCCGGCAGCTTCGGCCTGCTTCTGCAGGGCTTCCAACTGCTTGGGGTCCATGTTCGACAGGTCGGGCATGCCGCCGGCCATACCCCCTAGGCCGCCGCCGAGGCCCATCTTGCCAGCGAGGCCGCCCATCAGCTGCTTCATCATGCCGCCTTTACCCTTGCCGCCCATCATCTTCATCATGTCCGCCATCTGGCGGTGCATCTTCAGAAGCTTGTTGATATCGGAAGCGTCGGTGCCGGAGCCGGCGGCGATGCGCTTCTTGCGGGAGTGCTTCAAGAGATCCGGATTGGCGCGCTCGGCCTTGGTCATCGAGGAGATGATGGCGAGCTGGCGCTTGAACAGGCGGTCGTCGAGGCCGGCAGCGGCCATCTTGTCCTTCATGCCGGACATGCCGGGCATCAGGCCCATGATGCCGCCCATGCCGCCCATTTTCTGCATCTGGCCGAGCTGATCGGCGAGATCGTTGAGGTCGAACTTGCCCTTGGCCATCTTGGCGGCCATGGCGGCTGCCTTCTCGGCGTCGATATTCTCGGCCGCCTTCTCGACGAGCGACACGATGTCGCCCATGCCGAGGATACGGTCGGCGATACGGCGGGGATGGAATTCTTCCAGCTCGCCCATCTTTTCGCCGACACCGATCAGCTTGATCGGCTTGCCGGTGACTGCGCGCATCGAAAGGGCGGCACCGCCGCGGCCGTCACCGTCCATGCGGGTCAACACGAGGCCGGTGATCCCTACACGTTCGTCGAAATTGCGGGCGAGGTTGACGGCATCCTGACCGGTCAAGCTATCGGCGACCAGCAGGATTTCGTGCGGATTGGACTTCTTCTTGATATCCGCCATCTCGACCATGAGCGGCTCGTCGATATGCGTACGGCCGGCGGTGTCGAGGATAACGACGTCATGGCCGCCGAGCTTGGCGGCCTGCACGGCGCGTGCGGCAATATCGGTCGGGGACTGGCCGGATATGACCGGAAGCGTGTCGATGCCCGTCTGCACGCCGAGCTGGCGCAGCTGCTCCTGAGCTGCCGGGCGGCGCGTGTCGAGCGAGGCCATCAGGACCTTCTTGCGGTCGCGGCTCGTCAGGCGGTTGGCGATCTTGGCCGTGGTCGTGGTCTTACCCGAGCCCTGCAGACCGACCATCATCACGACGACCGGGGCAGGTGCATTAAGATCGATGCCAACGCCTTCGCCGCCGAGCATCTCGATCAGCTCGTCATGGACGATCTTGACGACCATCTGGCCGGGCTTGATCGACTTCAGGATTTCGGCGCCAACAGCTTTTTCGCGGACGCGATCGGTAAAGGAGCGAACGACATCCAGCGCCACGTCGGCTTCGAGCAGCGCGCGGCGAACCTCGCGCAGTGCCGCGGAAACATCGGCTTCCGAAAGCGCGCCGCGGCCAGTCAGTCCATTCAGAATGGAACCAAGACGGTCCTGGAGGTTTTCAAACATCGGTTCTTCCTTATCGATCGCTTGGGATTGGACTTGGCGCAACTTTGCGCGGTTCCTCGCCCGAAAACGTCGTGCTTTTCCATGACGAAAACAAGACGCAAAGCCAAAAAGCACCCGAGGGCGCATCGCGCTGTCGGGTGTTGACCTCCGGGATCTCTTTATACCTAAATGGGTCCCGGTCGGTGGCTCGGAGGCTTGTGCTCGTCGCAGATTGCGGGCGATAAACAGGAAAAGGCCGGCAAAGTCAACCCAATGCGGCCGAAATGCCTGAAATGCACGGATGACATCCCCATATCGATGTCGATTTGACCGTATCACCGTCTTCGAATTGTTGTATCGATCCCACCCCTCAAGTGATTCCCCGAGACCGTTCCGAATGAATGATGCAGCCCTGACCGATCTTCTCGCTGCCTGTCGCGTTTACGCCGGCGGCCGGGTGGACACCCGTTTCAACGTCGCGGCGCAAGCCTTCTATGCGAGCGCCAAGGCCCAGCCGAAGATCGCGGCGCGGGCGGCGCGCGAGCTCAGCCGCCTGCCGCCACCTGGAGCCGCCGTTCTTGCCAATATGCTCGGCACCATCGTCGAAAAGGGCGGTGCGGTGGAGCGCAGCGGTCCGGCCGTCTGGGAGCTCTATCTGGCGTGGCTGCCGCAGATTCACCGCGGCTTTGCCGGCCGCAAGGAGCTTAGCCCACGGCAAAGGCAGCTGCTCGACGCTTTTCAGCTGCTCGGCCAATCGGCGGTTTCGCATCTTTCCGGCATGCCGCAGGAGCGTGCACTCGCTGCTGGCAACAAGGCGCTGATGGCGATGCTTGCGGAATTGCAGGATTATACGCCGGGTGCGGCCTGGGTCCGCCAAGTGCTCTTGAGCCGCAGCGATGATCTGCTGGTGCTGCATCTGCCGAGCCGTCAGGGTTTTCGCCTGCGGTATGAGAATATCGTCAATTGCTTTCATCTGTTCACGCTCATTCAGGCGGCCTTCGGCGAGAGATTGCCCGGCGGTCGGGCGCCCAACCGGTTCATTGTCGATATGGCGCGCTGCGTGACCGTGGTCGAACAGGGCAATGACGAGCCGTGGTGGCGCAACCAGACGGTGCGGCCAGATGAGCCAGGCCTCGCCGATATTTCCGGCGAGGAATCCGTCGAGACGATTTTCCGCATCGATGGTCGGCAGATCATTGTGCTCTCACCTCCGGTCGAAGGCGCGGCGTTGTGGGATACCAGCTTCTTCACGCCGCAGCTCTTTGCCATGCCGGCGAATGTCGTGCTTGAGGAGACGCTGACGCCTTCCGAGGCCGAAGAATGGTTTGCCAAAGCCGGCTTTCCCACCGCCGAGGCGGCAGGTACCCAAGGAGCGGACAAGCCATGACAAGCTCCTCCGGCTCTGCCAGGAAGAATCCCTATTATCAAGGTCCGGTTTCCTATCATTTCGACGGCCAGCGCTTCTTCAACCCGGGCGGCGTAGCGCCGGGTAATGCGCTCGATCTTTTGCGCTGGCAGCTCGGCGGCGGGCGGGTGCGCTGGCCCAATCCCGTCATCAGCGCCTTTCCGCCGGCCAAGCCGGACCGGCATGTTTTCGGCGAGCAGATGCGGGTCACCATGGTCGGCCATGCGTCGATGCTGGTGCAGGTCGCCGGGATGAATATCCTGACCGATCCTGTCTGGTCGGAGCGGGTCAGCCCCTTCCGCACCGTCGGGCCGAAGCGCGTGGTGCCGCCCGGCATCCGCTTCGAGGATCTGCCCCATATCGATCTCGTGCTGGTGACGCATAATCACTACGATCACCTGGATCTCGCCACCCTTGCCCGCCTGCAGCAGGCGCATCGGCCAAAGATCGTCACGCCGCTCGGCAACGACACGATTATCCGCCGTACCGTTCCCGATGCCGATATCGCCGTTGTCGACTGGGGCGATCGCGTTGAGGTCAGAGGCGGAGTGACGATCGATACCGAGCCCTGCCATCATTGGTCGGCGCGCGGCATGGGCGACCGGCGCATGGCGCTCTGGGCGGCATTCGTGCTGACCACGCCAGCAGGCAAGATCTATCATGTCGGCGATACCGGCTTTCACGACGGCATCAACTATGACGCCGTCCGGCAAAAACATGGTGGCTTCCGCCTCGCGATCCTGCCGTTTGGTGCCTATGAGCCGCGCTGGTTCATGAAGGGCCAGCACCAGAATCCGGAAGAGGCGGTCAGGGGCATGAAGCTCTGCAACGCTGCATATGTCGCCGGGCATCACTTCGCGACCTTCCAGCTGACGAATGAGGGGATCGATGCGCCCGTTCAGGCACTGGATGCGGCCTTGAAAGCCGAGGGTGTGGAGCCCGATCGCTTTCGCCCGCTCCGGGCAGGCGAGGTTTTTGACGTTCCGGTTGTGTGAGCGTTGGCGCTTGGGCCGAAAGTTCCTTCTCCCCTTGGGGAGAAGGTGGCCCGAAGGGTCGGATGAGGGGCCATCGCTTCTGATCAAACGGGTTTTGTGCCCCTGGCAACCCCCTCATCCGCCTGTCGGCACCTTCTCCCCAAGGGGAGAAGGGGTTTTCAGAAAGCCCTATGCCTATCTCGACTTACTGCGTAATCTCAGGCTCAACCAGCTTTGCCAAATTGATCAGCGATTCCTGCCAGCCGAGATAGCAGGCTTCCGGCGGAATGACATCGGGGATGCCGGCCTGGGTGATGTTGACCTCGGTTCCCACCAGCACCTTTTTCAACGTCACCGTCACTTCCATTTGGCCGGGCAGGTTGGGGTCGTCGAACCTGTCTGTGTAACGCACCAGTTCGCCGGGAACGAGCTCGACATATTCACCGCCGAAAGCGTGGACTTCACTGGTGGTAAAATTGCGGAACGACATCTTGAACGCGCCGCCGACTTTTCCTTCGAAGTGGTGCACGCTGCAGGCAAAGCCATTCGGCGGCAGCCACTTGGCCAGCGCATCCGCTTCGATGAATGCGCGATAGACCTTTTCCGGGCTGGTGGCCAGGACGCGGTGCAGGCTTATGGTATTCGGCATGGTCATAATCCCTATGGTTTTACGAAGTGGACGAGCCTAGGACGTGGCAATGTTTGACAATCCGACATGGCGAATGATTTTTTCTGGAAATAAATAACGTCAAGGCTGCTTGGCGGGATTTTTGTTGCGGTCAAAGCACGAGCCACCCGTCCTCGTGGTTCGAGACGGCCTTGCAGGCCTCCTCACTATGAGGACTATGTCCTTTACTTGGATTGCAACTCGCTCCGCCCTTATCCGGAGCCCGTCGAAGGATCGGGGCGGCCCGGAGACCGCGGCCAAATCTGAAAATTGTCGTCCTTCACGTCCCACTGGTAATTCCCCCGCATTTCCGCCATATACAGCTCGAAAACACTGACGGACATGACATCATGAGCAATACGGTCGAATTCGCGAGGATGAACGGGCTTGGCAACAAGATCCTGGTCGTCGACATGCGCGGCCGCAAGGATGTGGTGACGGCCGAGGCGGCGATCGCGCTCAATGCCGATCCAGCAACCCAGTTCGACCAGATCATGGCGATCCATGACCCGAAGCTGCAGGGAACTGATGCCTGGATCGACATCCTCAACTGCGATGGCACGAAGGCGCAGGCCTGCGGTAACGGCACGCGTTGCGTCGTGCAGGCGCTGGCGGCCGAAACCGGCAAGAAGGTGTTCACCTTCCAGACCGTCGCCGGCATCCTGAATGCTAGGGAGCATGAAGACGGCACGATTTCGGTCGATATGGGCACACCCGTTTTTGCCTGGGACAAGATCCCGCTTGCCGAGGAATTTGCCGATACCAGCCGCATCGAGCTGCAGATCGGGCCGATCGACAATCCCGTCCTGCATTCGCCTTCCGTGATGTCGATGGGCAATCCACACGCGATCTTCTGGGTCGACAGGGACCCGATGTCCTTCGATCTCGATCGCTTCGGCCCGCTGCTCGAGAACCACCCGATGTTTCCCGAGCGCGCCAATATCACGCTGGCACAGGTGCTTTCGCCAACGCTTCTACGCACTCGCACCTGGGAGCGTGGCGCCGGCCTGACGCTTGCCTGCGGCTCGGCGGCCTGTGCTGCCGCCGTCAGCGCCGCGCGTACCGGCCGCACCGGCCGCAAGGTGACGATCGACGTCGCCTCCGCGCCTGCGCCAGGCAAGCTCACCGTCGAATGGCTAGACAGTAACGACCATGTCGTCATGACTGGGCCTGCCGAATGGGAATGGTCCGGCACGGTCGATCCGGTCACGGGCAGCTTCTCGCGCGATCCGGAGCAGGGGGCTCAGGCGCGGTGAGCGGGGTCGAGGTCATTACCTTCGGCTGTCGTCTCAATACCTATGAATCCGAAGTGATGAGGGCCGAGGCGGAGAAAGCCGGGCTCAACAATGCCATTCTGGTCAATACCTGCGCCGTAACAGGCGAAGCCGTGCGCCAGGCGCGGCAGGCGATCCGCCGCGCGCGGCGTGACAATCCGCATGCCCGCATCATCGTGACAGGTTGCGCGGCGCAGACCGAGAAACAGACCTTTGCAGAAATGGCAGAAGTCGATGCCGTGCTGGGCAATGAGGAGAAGCTGAAGAGCACCTCCTACCGCTTCCTGCCGGATTTCGGCGTTTCGGCGGAAGAGAAGCTGCGCGTTAACGACATCATGAGCGTGCGGGCCACCGCGCCGCAGATGATCCGCCACATCGACGGTCACGTCCGAGCCTTCATCCAGGTGCAGAATGGCTGCGACCATCGCTGCACCTTCTGCATCATCCCCTATGGCCGTGGCAATTCGCGCTCCGTGCCCATGGGTGCCGTTGTCGACCAAGCCCGCAATCTGGTCGAAAGCGGTTATCGCGAGATCGTGCTGACAGGCGTCGATGCCACGAGCTATGGCGCCGACCTGCCGGGAGCGCCGACGCTCGGCCTGCTTGCGAAGACGCTGCTGAAGCAAATCCCGGAGATCCGCCGGCTGCGGCTCTCCTCCATCGACAGCATCGAGGCCGATCAGCATCTGATGGACCTTATCGCCGACGAGCCGCGCTTCATGCCGCATCTGCATCTCTCGCTGCAGCATGGCGATGACATGATCCTCAAGCGGATGAAGCGGCGGCACTCGCGCGCCGATGCCGTGCGTTTCATCGAGGACGTGCGCCGCCTGCGCCCCGAGACGAGCTTCGGCGCCGATATGATCGCCGGTTTCCCGACGGAAACGGAAGAGATGTTCGCCAATGCCGTCGGCCTGGCTGAAGAGGCCGGCATCGCGCATCTGCATGTGTTCCCTTACAGCCCTCGGCCCGGCACGCCCGCCGCCCGCATGCCGCAGCTCGATCGCGGCCTGATCAAGGAACGCGCCGCCCGCCTGCGCGAGGCTGGACAGAGATTGCACCAGGCCCATCTCGACAAGATGGTCGGCACGCGACAATGGCTGCTTGTGGAGAATGGCGGGCTGGCGCATACGGAAAACTTCACGCTTGTTGCCGCCCCCGGCCTTCGCCCGCGCGACCTTGTGCAGGTCGCAATCACCGGCCACAATGGCAAGCACCTCGACATGCAACTTCTGGCCGCCGACGCGGCCTAATGCTTCAACGGACACTTCATGGCGCTCGGTTTCATCAAAAAAGTCTTCACCTTCGGCCGCGAAAAGCCGGCTGAGGAGCAGGCGCCTGCGGAGGATTTGACTGGGGTTGACGCGCCTGTCGTTGATGTTTCGCCGGCGTCAGAACCTGCCGAGCCTGCATCACACCCCTCTGTCCCTTCGGGACATCTCCCCGACGAGGGGGGAGATCGGTTGGAGGGTGAAGCGCCGGTTGAGCAAGAGGCTCAAAGCCAGGCAGATGCTTCCGGCGCGAAAGAGATCGAGGCCGCTGAGACTTCCGGTTCCCTTAAGGTCGAGTCGCAAGAGCAGCCCGAAGATCGTCAGGCAATCGAACCGGAGCAACCTGCCGATCCTGAAGCCAATGTAGTTTCGGAAGAGCACCCCATCGAACCAATCTCCTCCCTTGTGGGGGAGATGTCCGATAGGACAGAGGGGGGTGAAGAAGTTTCGGCAAACTCTGACCTTTCGTCGAAGAACGCAGAAACGCCGACAGCCCCGGAACCCTCATTCGAAACCAGCGAACCCTCGGTCGAAGCCCCCAATCTCCCCAAGGGCTTCTCCACTGCCGCCTCGGCCCCCGAGCCCGTCCCCGAAGCGCCAAAACAGAAACTCTCCTGGTTCCAGCGCCTGCGAGCTGGGCTGGCGCGCACCTCGTCGCAGCTGAGCGGCCAGATCGCGGCGCTTTTCACCAAGCGTAAGCTTGACGATCAGACGCTGCAGGATCTGGAGGATTTGCTGATCCAGGCCGATCTCGGCGTCGAGACGGCGATGCGCGTCACCGATACGCTGGCCTCCGAGCGCTACGGCAAGGATGTGACGAGCGAGGACGTAGGCCGGATCATGGCGCAGGAAATTGCCAAGGTGCTGAAGCCGGTTGCCAAGCCCTTGCAGCTCGATCTCAGCCACAAGCCGCATGTCATTCTCGTCGTCGGTGTTAACGGTACAGGCAAGACGACGACGATCGGCAAATTGGCCGCAAAGCTCTCCGGCGCCGGGCTGAAGGTTACGCTGGCCGCCGGCGATACTTTCCGCGCCGCTGCCATCGAGCAATTGAAGATCTGGGCCGATCGCACCAAGTCGGATTTCATCGGTACCAAGATCGGGGCAGATGCCGCCGGCCTTGCCTTCGATGCTTTCCAGCAGGCCAAGGCCAATAAGAGCGACGTTTTGATCATCGACACGGCCGGCCGTCTGCAGAACAAGGCGGAGCTGATGGCGGAGCTGGAAAAGATTGTGCGCGTGCTCGGCAAGCTCGATCCGGATGCGCCGCATACCGTGCTGCAGACGCTGGATGCGACGACCGGCCAGAACGCCTTGAATCAGGTGGAAATCTTCCGCAATGTTGCCGGCGTCAATGGCCTGATCATGACCAAGCTCGACGGCACGGCACGGGGCGGTATCCTCGTCGCCATCTCGGCCAAGCACAAGCTGCCGGTCTATTTCATCGGCGTCGGCGAGGGTGTAGACGATCTCGAGCCGTTCGAGGCCGAGGATTTTGCCCATGCCATTGCCGGTACGGGGGCTGTAAACAGCCAATGAATGACAAGAACAAATTCGATGACAAGTTTGATGACAGGGAAAGTGCCGCAATGACGACCAGCGACAGCGATCTCACCCCAAGTTCTGCCGACAAACACCACCCCATGCTGAAGCTGGTGCTGGAACTCGGGCCTTTGCTGGTGTTCTTCTTCGGCAATCTGCGTGGCGACTGGCTGGTGCAGCATTTCCCGCAGCTGGCAGCGCTCGGTGGCCCGCTTTTCGTCGCCACCGGCCTGTTCATGGCGGCAACGTTGATCTCGCTCATCGTTTCGAAGGTCGTGCTCGGCCACCTGCCGCTGATGCCCTTCGTCTCTGGCATCGTGGTGCTGATTTTCGGCGCGCTCGGCATCTATCTTCAGAACGAAACCTTCATCAAGATGAAACCGACCATCGTCAATGCGCTGTTTGGCATCGTGCTGCTCGGCGGCCTTGCCTTCGGTAAATCGCTGCTAGGCTATGTCTTCAACGCCGCCTTTCAGCTGGATGCTGAAGGCTGGCGTAAGCTGACGCTGCGCTGGGGCATTTTCTTCTTCGTTCTCGCCGTGCTTAACGAAGTCGTCTGGCGCGGCTCGAACTGGCTCTACCTGCCCGACACCAAGGCGGCGGATAATCTCTGGGTGAACTTCAAGGTCTGGGGAACGATGCCGATCACCATCCTCTTCACTCTGTCGCAGATGCCGCTCATCATGAAGCACACGGTCGAGCCGCCGGTGGAAAACGGTAAATGAGCGAAGCCATCGACGCCCAAAGCCGCTATCGGCAACAGAGCTTCTGGTTCATCGCCTGCGCCGTCGTTCTGCTCGTGCAGATCGTCACCGAATATATGATGGGCCGCGTGCCGATCTGCACCTGCGGCTACGTCAAGCTTTTCGAGCCGGTGGTGAAATCCAGCGGCAATTCACAGCACATCGCCGACTGGTACACGCCGTCGCACATCATCCACGGCTTCCTTTTCTTCGGGCTCACGCATCTGATCATGCGTGGCAAACCGCTGTCGATGCGGCTCTTCGTTGCCATGCTGATCGAATCCGGCTGGGAAATCCTGGAGAATTCCCCGATCATCATCAACCGATACCGCGCTGCGACGATCTCGCTCGATTATGTCGGCGACAGCATTCTCAATTCGTCGATGGATGCCGTTTTCATGGTCGTCGGCTTCCTGTTTGCCTGGCGTGCGCCGGTCTTGGTGACAGTCGTCATTGCCATCTTCTTTGAACTGCTTACCGGCTATCTGATTCGCGATAATCTCACGCTGAACGTGCTGATGCTGGTGTGGCCGGTCGAGGCGGTCAAGACGTGGCAGAGTGCGCTTTAAGCAATCAGGATTTGCCAGTTGCCTTCGCTATCGCCGGATAAAGCCCTTCCTTCAGGCTGGTTGGCGTGAAGGGGCCGACCTGCTTGTAGAGGATCGTGCCGTCGGGCGAGACGAGGTAGGATTCCGGAATGCCGTAGACGCCCCAGTCGATGGCGGCCGAGCCGTTCGGGTCGATGCCGATGGCGTTGTAGGGATTGCCGAGCTCGCCGAGGAAGCGCAGCGCATTCTCGCTCGTATCCTTATAATTGATCGCAACGATATTGAGCCGGCCGTCCTTGGCGAGTTCCTTCAGCACAGGATGCTCGTCACGACAGGGAATGCACCACGAGGCGAAGACGTTGACGAGGGTCAGCTTGCCCTTGATGGCGTCATCGGTCAGTGCCGGCAGGTTGGAGCCGTCGAGCGGCGCCAGCGCTAATTTCGGTGCCTTGGTGCCGATCAGGGCCGAGGGAATGGCCGATATATCGGTGCCGTGCACTTCCTGGTCATACATGGCCTTGCCGACGGCAAATGCGATGCAGGCAAAGACGATCAGCGGAATGAGCGCCAGCAGATAGCGTGCGGTGCCGCTGGATTTCGGCTGATCCTTGTTATCGGCATCCGTGGTCATTTCGTCTCGTTTTCCGATGGGCGCTGCGAGCGGCGGCGGATGCCGGAGGCTTCCAATACGGCAAGTTCGCGGCGGCGCAGGCGTCCGTCGATCCAGATCCAGGCGATGATGGCGAGGATCATGAAGGCGGCAAAGCCATAGGAGCCGAAGACATAGAAGGGGTGCGACATTCTAGTCCTCCCGGCTCGCCATACGCGCGGCCATACGGCGCTGCGTGGCGATGCGGCGGCGCCAGATCTCGTTGCGGATCGCCATCAGGTGCAGTGTGAAGAACAGCAGCGTGAAGGCGAGCGCCATGGTGAAGAGCGGCCAGAGGAATTCCGCATCGATGGCCGGGCCATCTATGCGCATGATGCTTTCCGACTGATGCAGCGTATTCCACCAGTCCACGGAGAACTTGATGATCGGGATATTGATGAAGCCGACCAGCGTCAGGATCGAGGCGACGCGAGCGGCCTTCGACGGATCGTCCATTGCGCGGTTGAGCGCAATCAAGCCGAGATACATGAGGAAAAGGATGAAGACCGAGGTCAGACGCGCATCCCAGACCCAATAGGTGCCCCACATCGGCTTGCCCCAGAGCGAGCCGGTGACCAGCGCGATCAGGGTGAAGGCGGCGCCGAGCGGGGCGGCCGTCTTGCCGGCGACATCGGCCAGCGGATGGCGCCAGACCAGCGTGCCGATCGCCGACATGCTCATGATCGTGTAGCACATCATCGACAGCCAGGCGGCCGGAACGTGGATGTACATGATGCGGACGGTATCGCCCTGCTGGTAGTCGCCCTCGGTCGTAAAGGACAGATAGAGGCCGATCGCTAGGAGTATGGCTGTAATCGCCGCCAGCCAGGGAATGATACGCGCCGAAAAAGCCAAAAACCGCGTGGGGTTGGCGAGGTCAGAAAATCGGCTGATCGCAGTGATATCGCTCATGCGGCTTGTTTAACCCGATATGGCTTTTCCGGCAATCGACCGCATTGCCTCAGATGGGCGAAACAGTATCTCCATCAGAGCCTTTCCGCTTTTCTTCGAAACGCGAAAGCGCTCTATCCTTTTGTATTTACGCAATTCCGGACGGAAAACCGCTTCACACTTTTCCTGGAATTGCTCTGATCAATCCGTCGTGTTCCGCAAGGCAAGGGCGGCAGCGGCCGGCCCGAGGACTGCGAAGAACAGGGTCAGCGCGATCAGGATCAGAAACGGCGGCAGGAAGGGCTGCGGTCCCTCGACGGCGGCATAGGTGGCGCTGACGCCGAAGATCAGCACGGGAATGGTGAGCGGTAGCACCAGAATGGAGACCAGCAACCCACCGCGCGGCAGCGCCACGGCGACGGCGGCACCGACCGCGCCGATGAAGGTGAGCGCCGGCGAGCCAACGAGCAACGTCAGGGCCGTCGTCGCGATCGCGGTCTCGTTCATATTCATAAAGAGGCCGAGCAGCGGCGAGGCGATGACAAGCGGCAGGCCGGTCGCCACCCAATGGGCCGCGCATTTGATGAAGACCGTGAGCACCAGAGGGGTTTCCTGCATGACGAGCAGATCGAGCGAGCCATCATCGCGTTCGGCCTGGAACAGTCGGTCGAGGCCGAGGAGGCTTGCGAGCAACGCGCCGATCCAGACGATGGCGGGGCCGATGCGCGAGAGAAGTTTGAGGTCAGGCCCGACGGCGAAGGGGATGATGGCGACGACGGTCAGGAAGAACAGGATACCGATCAACGCCCCGCCGCCGGCGCGCACCGAAAGTCTGAGGTCGCGGAAGAAGAGGGCTGTCATGGGGAGATCCTGCCGTAACGAGAGATACCCCCCTCTGTCACTATCGTGACATCTCCCCCACAGGGGGGGAGATTGGTAACTGGCGGCGCGCGTAAGCCCCCATCAAACATCGAATCCGTAGAGACAGAGCTCAACGGCCTTGCAAGCAGGTGAGGCGAACTCCCAACAATCTCCCCCCTTGTGGGGGAGATGTCACGAAGTGACAGAGGGGGGTGTCGCAATCTCAGCAGGGGAAGGAGTATCTGCATCACCCCCACACCCCCTCACTTGCCCCGGCAAACCCCGTCATCCGCATCTCCTGTACGTTCTCCAAGCCCAGCGGCTGGTGCGTTGCTGCAAGAACGATGCCGCCGCTTTTTTGATGCGTGGTGATCAGATCAGCAAAGAGCCGGTCGGCGGAGCTGTCGAGCGCTGCCGTCGGTTCGTCGAGGATCCAGATAGGGCGGTAGGCGACCAGAAGTTTGGCGAAAGCGATTCGCCGCTGCTGGCCGGCGGAGAGATAGCCGAAGGGCAGATGCGTGATGTCGGCAAGCCCGACGGCATCGGCCGCTTGATCGACATTCAGACTGGAGCCGCCCGGCATATCGGCGAGGAAGGTTTTCCAGAAGATCAGATTTTCGGCCACGGTCAGCTCGGATTTCATTGCATTGCGGTGGCCGAGATAGTGGCTGGCTTCACCGGCCGGACGGCCCGATTTGCCGTCATTTCCGGAGAATGTGACAGTGCCTTTTTCCGGTCTGAGAAGGCCCGCCACAACGCGCAGCAGCGTCGATTTTCCCGACCCGTTGCGGCCGGTCAAAACGAGTGCGTCTCCACTCGCCAAGTTGAAGGAAACATTCAAGAAAATGAGGTCTTCACCCCGCCTCGTAGCCAGATTTTCAGCGCTTAGATGCATTCGCTCGGGCTTTCCCTATTTTCTTTACCGCAACGCGCAAAAAATTGTCGAAATTTGCGCTTTGTCACTCTGGCAAGTCTTTACGAAATTATCTATAAGACCTGCAACCACGCCAGCGGTCGGCGTGAATTTCATCCTTGCGCCGAACATAAGGTTTTCTGCCTTACGTGCGGACAGCGGAAATGGCCGTACCCGCATCCTGATGTGCATAAAGTGCATAGGCGTTCGCACGACTGTGTTGGCTATCAGAAACGGGGTATCTCGTGTCTAAATCTCTTGACAGTTTCAATTGTCGTTCCACGCTGACCGTGGGCGGGAAAGACTATGTCTATTTCAGCCTGCCCAAGGCTGAGGCAAATGGTCTGCCCGGCGTTTCCAAGTTGCCTTACTCCATGAAGGTGCTTCTGGAAAACCTGCTGCGTTTTGAAGACGGGCAGTCAGTCACGAAGGAACATATCCTTGCCGTCGCCGAATGGCTGACCAACAAGGGCACCGTCGAGAACGAAATCGCCTATCGCCCGGCGCGCGTGCTGATGCAGGACTTCACCGGCGTTCCGGCCGTCGTCGACCTTGCTGCCATGCGCGACGCCATGGTCTCCCTCGGCGGCGATCCGGAAAAGATCAATCCGCTCGTGCCCGTCGACCTCGTCATCGACCACTCCGTCATCGTCGACGAATTCGGCACGCCGCAGGCTTTTGCCAAGAACGTCGAGCTGGAATACCAGCGCAACGGCGAACGCTACCGCTTCCTGAAGTGGGGCCAGCAGGCATTCAAGAATTTCCGCGTCGTTCCCCCCGGCACCGGCATCTGTCACCAGGTGAACCTCGAATATCTCGGCCAGACCGTCTGGACGAAGGAAGAGGACGGCGAAACCATCGCCTATCCCGACACCTGCGTCGGCACCGATTCGCACACGACCATGATCAACGGCCTCGGCGTTCTCGGCTGGGGTGTCGGCGGTATCGAAGCTGAAGCTGCCATGCTTGGCCAGCCGGTCTCCATGCTGCTTCCTGAGGTCATCGGCTTCAGGCTGACCGGCAAGCTCAAGGAAGGCGTCACCGCGACCGACCTCGTTCTGACCGTCGTGCAGATGCTGCGCAAGAAGGGCGTCGTTTCCAAGTTCGTCGAATTCTTCGGCCCCGGCCTCGACAACATGCCGCTCGCCGACCGTGCCACCATCGGCAACATGGGTCCGGAATACGGCGCGACCTGCGGCTTCTTCCCGGTCGACAAGGAAACGCTGAACTATCTCAACATGTCCGGCCGCGCCAAGGACCGTATCGCTCTCGTCGAAGCCTATTCCAAGGCTCAAGGCATGTGGCGCGACAATGACGGCGCCGACCTCGTCTTCACCGACACGCTGGAACTCGACCTTAACGACGTCGTTCCGTCGATGGCCGGCCCGAAGCGTCCGGAAGGCCGTATCGCGCTGGAAAACATCGCTTCCGGCTTCGCGACCTCGCTCGAAACCGAATACAAGAAGCCCGGCCAGCTCTCCAACCGCTATGCGGTCGAAGGCACGGATTTCGACATCGGCCATGGCGACGTTGCAATTGCCGCCATCACCTCCTGCACCAACACCTCCAACCCGTCGGTGCTGATCGCCGCCGGCCTTCTCGCCCGCAACGCCGTTGCTAAGGGTCTGAAGACCAAGCCGTGGGTCAAGACCTCGCTCGCACCGGGATCTCAGGTCGTCGGCGAATATCTTGCCAAGTCCGGCCTGCAGGCCGATCTCGACAAGCTCGGCTTCAACCTGGTCGGCTTTGGCTGCACCACCTGCATCGGCAATTCCGGCCCGCTGCCGGCACCGATCTCGAAGACGATCAATGACAAGGGCCTGATCGTATCCGGCGTCCTCTCCGGCAACCGCAACTTCGAAGGCCGCATCTCACCCGACGTCCAGGCGAACTATCTCGCTTCGCCGCCGCTCGTCGTCGCCTACGCGCTCGCCGGCTCGGTGCAGCTCGACCTGACGAAGGAGCCGATCGGCGAAGACCAGAACGGCAAGCCGGTGTTCCTCAAGGACATCTGGCCGACCTCGCAGGAAGTACAGGAATTCATCCTGAAATACGTCACCCGCGAGCTCTACGAGACCAAGTATGCGGACGTCTTCAAGGGCGATGCTAACTGGCAGGCCGTGCAGGTTCCTCCGGGCCAGACCTATGCCTGGGACGACAACTCGACCTATGTGCAGAACCCACCCTACTTCGTAGGCATGGGCAAGAAGGGCGCCGGCATTTCCGACATCAAGGGCGCTCGCGTTCTCGGCCTTTTCGGCGACAAGATCACCACCGACCACATTTCGCCGGCCGGTTCGATCAAGGCTGCCTCGCCGGCCGGCTCCTACCTCATCGGCCATGGCGTCGGCGTCGCCGACTTCAACCAGTACGGCACGCGCCGCGGCAATCATGAAGTCATGATGCGCGGCACCTTCGCCAACATCCGCATCCGCAATCACATGCTCGGCCCGAACGGCAAGGAAGGTGGCTACACCATCCATTATCCGTCCAAGGAAGAGACGTCGATCTACGATGCGGCCATGCAGTACAAGGCCGAGGGCGTTCCGCTCGTCATCTTCGCAGGTGTCGAATACGGCAACGGCTCGTCGCGCGACTGGGCTGCCAAGGGCACGAACCTGCTCGGCGTGCGCGCCGTGATCGCACAGTCCTTCGAGCGCATCCACCGCTCGAACCTCGTCGGCATGGGCGTCATCCCCTTCGTCTTCGAGGAAGGCACCACCTGGGCAAGCCTCGGCCTGAAGGGCGATGAACTGGTCACGATCGAAGGCCTGGAAAACATCAAGCCGCGCGAGCGCAAGATCGCCAAGATCACCTATGGCGACGGCTCCGTGAAGGATGTTCCGATCATCTGCCGCATCGATACGCTGGATGAGGTCGTCTACGTCAACAATGGCGGCATCCTGCAGACGGTTCTGCGCGATCTCGCCGCCTGATAGGCATTCAACACTGTTATGGGAGGCCGCCGGAAAACTCTTCCGGCGGCCTCTTGTTTTTCACGGTGATGTGTACGGCGAGACTTCCGCTCACTCCGGCCTCACCCCATCGTGACTTTGCGTCATCGCGTTAAACTATTATCTCTTGTTTCAGATTTTTCGGGCTTGATGTGGCCTGGTCGCCCCAAGAAGCGCGAGTTTTGCAGAGCCCGTATAGGCAGACGGCGCTCGAGATTGGATGCAGAGGTAGAGATAGAATGCGCCTTCGATTTTTGGTTCCACTTCTGGCAGGCATCGCGCTGGCAAGTTCGCTGCATGCGCAGGAGGCTCCGAAGATCAAGGGCGTCGTCGAACTCTTCACTTCGCAGGGCTGCGCGTCCTGTCCCCCCGCCGACGCGGCCTTTCGCAAGTTGATCCGCCAAGGCAATGTCGTGGCGCTTGCTTACCATGTCGACTATTGGAATTACCTCGGCTGGAACGACACCATGGCGTCCAAGGACAATACGGCGCGCCAGTATGCTTATGCCCGGACGATGGGCCGCAGCGGGGTTTATACGCCACAGGCGATCGTCAATGGCAGGGACCATATGAACGGTGCCGATCTCAGTGGCATCAACGTCAAGCTCGACGAGTTTGAGCGCCTTGGCGAGGGCCTGATGGTTCCGGTCAGTGCCGCCATGAAGGGCGACGAGCTGGAGATCAAGATCGGAGCCGGGCAGGGCAAGGCCAATGTGGTTGCCGTCTATTTCGACAAGGAGCAGATGGTGGCACCTAAGGGCGGCGAAAATACCGGCCAGCAGATTGCCTATATGCATGCCGTCTCCGATGTCGAAACGGTGGGCATGTGGGACGGCAAGGCTATGAGCCTAGTGCTGCCCTCTACCGTGCTCGATAAAGCCGGCCGGCGAGGCCTCGCGATTCTGCTGCAGGCATCGACGCCTGCGGGCGATCCGGCCGCCATCCTGGGGGCGACTGTCTTGACTGTGGGCTCGGACGGCTGAGCGGTTTTTTCTGGAGCCCTTCATTCGGCTTGGGCCGAAAAGGCTCCATATTTAGGCTGACGGCCGAAAGATCCCTATTTTGCGTGACGCCCAAAAGGGTCCCTATTTTGGCTGGCGCCAAGAAGGGGACCCTATATCGGCTAGCGTCGAAAAGGGGAGGTGCCCGGCGAGGACGCATTCGGGGCTGGGGTTTAATCGATGCGCCCCGGCCGGGCCGTTTGACGCGGCGGCGCCAAACGGTTCCCTATACTTCCTGTAAATTGGGCGTCGTTTTGGCTGAAATGCGGCGCTGACGAGGTGCTTTCACAGCTGGGAAAGAAATTGTGAGCCGCCACCCGTCTTGCAATTTGATGTGGCTGAGGCAAACTGTCATTCTCCTGTCATGAGATAGCCCCTGGGGGATTGATGACTGATCAGCCGGATTTGAGACACGGTGAAAGCCGTTCCGTCGATACCAATTCATCCGTCGTCGTTGATCTCAGAGAATACAAACAGAGCAAGGACCCGCTGCCGGTGACGTTTCATCGCCGGGAGCTGGATGCGATTCTCTGGATCTATGGCCGCATGGTCGGCGAGGGCGAGTGGCGCGACTACGCCATCGACCATTTGAAGGACAAAGCGGTTTTCTCCGTCTTCAAGCGCTCCGGCGAGATGCCACTTTTCCGCATCGAAAAGAATCCGAAGCTATCGGCCAAGCAGGGTGCCTTTTCCGTCGTCAATACCAGCGGCATGATCCTGAAACGTGGTCATGACCTGAATCAAGTGCTGAAGGTTTTCGACAAGCAGCTGAAGCTGGTGGAGAAGTAGTTTCTGCGCGTTTCCGCAGCGGGCTAGGCGGCTCTGCAGACTGGCGGGTCAGATACTATCCCCCAAACAATGTCCCCGGATAAACCGAAGGATCCGGATCGGTTTCCGCGCCGTGTCCGAGCGCCTTCTGCATCAGCATCGTATCCAGCCACCGGCCATGCTTGTAGCCGGTGCCTTTCAACAGGCCGGTTTCGGTGAAGCCTGCGGCGCGGTGTACGGCAACGGAGGCGGGATGGGCGCCGCCGATGACGGCGATCATCTGGCGGAAGCCAAGCGTCTGGCAGCTTTCGACGAGCGCATCGAGCAGCAACCGGCCGATGCCGCGCCCTCGAGCCTCCGGCGCCAGATAGATCGAGTCCTCCACCATCCAACGATAGGCCGGCCGCGTGCGGAAGGATGAGGCGTAGGCATAGCCGAGGAACGCGCCGGCATCGTCTTCCGCGACGAGATAGGGATAACCCTTGTGGCGGATCGCCTCGAATCTCGCCGTCATTTCCTCCTGGCCCGGCGGCGTGATTTCGTAGCTTGCCGTGCCGTTCAGGACGGAATCTCTGTAGATGGCGGTGATATGGGGAAGGTCGTCTGAGGTTGCACTGCGGAGGCTGACGGACATTGCTTCTATTGCCTGATCTGCGGATTTGTGACGGCAGTTATCAAATCGCAGGGCGTGCGCCCAAGCAAACAAAAAAGGCGGCCGAAGCCGCCTTTTCGTATCTCATTTCACTCTGCGATTAACGGCGGTTGCCCATAAATTGCAGCAGGAACATGAACAGGTTGATGAAGTCGAGGTAGAGCGACAGGGCGCCCATGATCGCCTTGCGGCCAGCCACCGTCGCATCGTCGGCGGTGTAGTACATTTCCTTGATCCGCTGCGTATCGTAAGCGGTGAGGCCTGCGAAGATCAGGACGCCGATCACGGAGATGGCGAACTGCAGGGCTGACGAAGCCAGGAAGATGTTGACGAGCGTCGCGATGATCAGGCCGAAGAGGCCCATCATCAGGAACGAGCCCATCGCCGACAGGTCACGCTTGGTCGTGTAGCCGTAGAGCGACAGCGCGCCGAAGGAGGCGGCGGTCACGAAGAAGGTCTGCACGACGCTCTGGCCGGTGTAGATGATGAAGATCGACGACAGCGACAGGCCCACCAGCGCGGCGTAGACCCAGAAGGTCGTCGTCGCGGCGGCCACACTCATGCGGTTGATCCTGAAGCTCAGGAAGAAGACCATTGCCAGCGGGGCGAGAATGACCACCCACTTCAGCGGGCTCAGATAGATCGCCTGGCCGAAAGCCGTGATCTGTCCGTTTGCGAAAGCGAGCGAGAAGGAGAGATAGGCGGCAACACCCGTGATCGCCAGACCCAGCGCCATCAGGTTATAGACCTTGAGCATATAGGCTCGAAGGCCCTCGTCTATCATCGCACCGGATTGCGCACCGCTCTGCGCCCGGTTTTGGTAATTGCGAAAGTCAGCCATGTTTTCCTCTTTCAAGCTCCGATTTGATTACGGTGTCGGGTCCTTCAAGGCCCAGGCGCCGCTGCGGAGCTCAGCATGCCTGCACAGAATATGAGGCTTTCGGGCCTTGTAGACAAGGGTCTAGCGGTCGGCCCCATGTTAAATCGGCGTAATATCGCACCGATTCATCGCGTTCGGTTAATGCGCAAAGACGAATTCAGAGTTCGCGCAGAACGGGCGCTGCTTTCTGCCCGAGAATCCGCCAAGTACCGATCAGGCCGATACCGACCGTCAAAATCAGGGCGATAATCAGCGTCGAGAGGGCAACGTCGGGCAGGAAGGCCGAGGGCAGGTGCATGATGCGGCTGACGATATACCAGGCGGAGGCAGCCCCCGCGATCAAGGCGAAGACGGCGGTTGCCGCGCCCAGGATCAGGTATTCGTAGCTGAAGGCACGGATCAATGTTGCGCGCGTTGCGCCGAGCGTCTTGAGGATGACGGCATCGTGCGTGCGGGCGCGGTTGCCGGCAGCGAGCGCACCGGCCAGCACCAGCACGGACGCGATGAGCGCGACAGATGCGGCGGAACGAATAGCCGTCGCGAGTTGTCCCACGAGCGTATTGACGACATCGAGTGCATCCTTGACCCGGACGCTTGTTATGGTCGGGTAGGTATTCGTGACTTTCCTCAGGATAGCTGCTTCCTGTTCCGAAGTGGCTGATATGTCTGTCAGGGTGGCGAGCCAGGCATGCGGGGCGCCCTTGAAGGTATTGGGCGAGAAGATCATCACGAAATTGATCGACAGCGACTGCCATTGAACCTTGCGGAAACTGGCGATCTTGGCGGTGATGTTGCGGCCGAGTACGTTGACGGTGACCTTGTCGCCGAGCTTCAGGCCAAGCGCCTTACCTTCCTCTTCGGAGAAGGAAACCAACGGCTCGCCGCCATAGTCCTTGTCCCACCATTTGCCTTCCGTGACCGAGGCATTTTCCGGCACCGTATCGGCATAGGTGATGCCGCGGTCGCCGCGCAGGACCCATTGGCCTGCTGCCGGCACCTTCATCTTGGTGACATCCTCGCCGTTGAAGGCGACGATCCGGCCGCGCAGCATCGGCGCCTCGACGAGCTTGCCCTTGGGGTCGATGTCGAGCACGATCTTGCGAAAGCCTTCCAGCTCCGGCCCCTGAATGTCGACGAAGAAGAAATTCGGCGCCTGCTCGCTCATGCGGCCCATGAGCTCACGGCGCATATTGCCGTCGATCAGCGTCAGGGTCACCAACAGCGCCAGCCCGAGGCCGAGTGAGAGCACGACGGAGGAGGTGAGCGCGCCGGGCCGATGAATGTTGCCGATCGCCAGGCGCAGGGCGGGCGAACGCACGCGCGGGCTGCGGCGGGCAAGCCAGGAAAGCACGGCGGCAACGGCGCGCAGCACTACGAAGGCGGCGGCAATCGAAACGACGAAGACGATCGCGATGAAGCGATCATAGGCGGTGACGATCGCCAACGTAGCAAGTGCTGCCATCAGCACACCGGCGGCGAGCAGATAGGGCCAGCCGGGCAGGCGGCGCGCTTCGAATCCCTGCTCGCGAAACAGTGCGGTTGCCGGTACCTCGCGGGCATGGCCGAGCGGTGGAATGGCGAAGGCCAACGTCGTCAGCAGGCCGAAGACGGCAGCGAGCGTCAGCGCGCCGGGATAAAGCCGCGGGGCGGTGGAAATCGGCAGGAATTCGGCCATGAATTGCGACGCAATCATCGGCGCGATGGCGCCGAGGACGAGGCCAATTGCTATGCCGGCAAGCGCAATGACGGCGATCTGGATGAGATAGATCAGCACAACGACGAAGGCCGGCGCGCCCAGGCATTTGAAGGTGGCGATGGTCGTGCGCTTCGAATCGAGGAAGGCGCGTACGGCATTGGCAACGCCGACGCCGCCGACGATCAAGGCGGCCAAGCCGACCAGCGTCAGGAATTGCGAGAAACGCGTGACATTATCGGCGAGCTGGGGAGCAGCGCGATCACTGCTGCGGATCGACCAGCCGGCTTGCGGGAAGGCTGCATTGGCGCGGTCAGTGAGATTGCGGATGCCGGCTGCGGGGTTGTCCATGCGGATCTTGTAGGATTGCTCGACCAGACTGCCCGTGGTGATCAGGCCGGAAGCAATCAGGGCGTCGCGGCTGGTGAGCAGACGTGGCGCAAAGCCGAAGCCTTCGGAGACGGCGTCCGGTTCATTGGCGATGGTGCCGGTGATGCGCAGCCTGGTGTTACCGAGCAGCAGATCGCCGCCGACCTTGAGGTTCAGCCGTTCAAGCAGCAGCGGTGCCACGACGGCGCCATAGGCACCGTCCTTGGCGGCAAGCAGCGTCGACAAGGGCTGATCGGGATCGGCCTGGAAGGTGCCGTAGAGCGGATAGGCATCGTCGACCGCCTTCACCTCGACCAGCGCCTGGTCGGAGCCATCGGGCAGCCTCGCCATGGAGCGCAGGCCGGTGGAGCGCGAAACTTTGCCTAAGCTTTGAAGGTAGGTGAATTCTTCCGGCGTCGCCTCCCGATTGCGCAGTTCGAAACGGGCGTCGCCTGATAGCAGCGATTGTCCCTGCGTCGAAATCGCGTCGGTGATCGAACGGGAAACGGAATTGACCGCAGCGATCGCGCCAGTGCCGAGCGCGATGCAGGCGAGGAAGATATAGAAGCCGCCAAGGCCGCCGCGCAGTTCGCGCATGGCAAGGCGGAAGGCGAGGGGCAGGCGCAGTCCCGCCGCCGCGCTCATGCAATGGCTGCCTGGTTGGTGCGCGTGCGCATGCTGTCGTTCTCGATTTCGCCGGAACGGACGCGGATCTGCCGCGAGCAGCGCGCGGCAAGGGCGGGATCATGGGTGACGAGCAGCATGGTCGTGCCGCGCTCGGCCTGCTGGGCGAAGAGCAGGTCGGCGATCTGCCGGCCGGTATCGGTATCGAGATTGCCCGTCGGTTCGTCGGCGATCAGGACGGCTGGTGAAGGCGCCAGCGCGCGGGCGATGGCGACACGCTGCTGCTCGCCGCCGGAGAGCTGGCCGGGATAGTGCGTGAGCCTCTCGCCCAAACCCACCGCTTCCAGCTCCCGCCTGGCGATATCGAAGGCATCGCGGACGTTCGCAAGTTCCAGCGGCACGGCGACATTTTCGAGCGCTGTCATGTTGGCGATGAGGTGGAAGGATTGGAAAACGATGCCGATGTTGCGGCCGCGGAAATCTGCGATCCGATCTTCGCTCAGGCTATGCAGTGGCGTGTCGCGGATCAGAAGTTCGCCGCTGTCGAGCTTTTCGAGGCCGGCCAGCACCATCAGCAGAGTGGACTTGCCGGAACCGGAGGGGCCGACGATGCCCACCGATTCACCCTCCATGATGGTGAGGTCAACGCCCTTCAGCACATGGACTGATGCGGCGGCATTGCCGAGCGTCAAATCCGCCTTCTTCAGCTCGATGATGGTTTTTGCCAATGCGAACGCCCTATATATCAGAGAACATCAGAGACAATGGCGGGCGCGATTTGGCCCGAGCAGCGAATTTAGGGAATGAATCATGGGTTTTAAAGTTGCCGCGCTTCACTTCGCTGTCATCACTTTCGGTCTTTTGTTTGGCGCGGTTCATTCTGCCAATGCACGGACGATCCAGCTGGTCGGCTTCGGTGACAGCCTGATGGCGGGCTATCAGCTGCCGCCGGGCGACGGATTTCCCGCGAAGCTTGAGGCGGCGCTGAAGGCCAAAGGGCTCGATATCGCCGTCGCCGATGCCGGCGTTTCGGGCGATACGACCTCAGGCGGCCTCTCGCGCATCGACTGGTCGGTGCCTGATGGCACTGATGGTGTGATCCTGGAGCTTGGCGCCAACGACGCACTGCGCGGCATTCCGCCGGAACAGACGGAAAAGAACCTCGAGACGATGATCGAGCGATTGAAGGTCAGGAAGATCCCGATCCTTCTCATCGGCATGCTGGCGCCGCCGAACATGGGTGGCGACTACGCCGATAAATTCAACCCGATCTACAAGCGGCTGGCCGACAAATACCAGCTTTCGCTCTATCCGTTCTTCCTCGATGGCGTTGCCACCCATGCGGATTTGCAGCTTTCGGACGGGATGCATCCGAACCCCAAGGGGGTCGATGTGATGGTCGAGCATATGTTGCCTGATATTATGAGTTTTGTAGGGATGATTGACGCAGGTGCGAAATAGATGCTTGCACCGACTGCAAATGCGTGATTCCCTACCTGTACCTGCAAGAGATTCGGGGAGTGCTCGTCATGCCGAGACTTTTTACCGCCCTCGAAATTCCGCGCAATGCGGCCATGAGCCTGTCATTGTTGCGCGGTGGACTCCCGGGAGCCAGGTGGATCGACGTTGAAAATTATCATATCACCTTGCGCTTCATCGGCGATGTCGATGGCCGCACGGCGGATGAGATCGTCGACCGGCTGGACCGGATAGATCGACCTGAATTCCAGCTTCGGCTGGAGGGCATCGGTTCCTTCGGCTCCAAAAAACCGCATTCGGTTTGGGCCGGGGTCTCGCAGACACCGGATATGTTCGCGCTGCAAGGCGAGATCGAGCGCATCTGCCAGCGGATCGGCCTGCAGCCGGATCCACGCAAGTTCACGCCGCATGTGACGCTCGCCAGGCTGAAGTCCTCGCGGGTCGACGATGTTGTGCACTATCTCTCCGGCCGCGGCAATTTCTACACACAGCCCTTCACGGTCGGGCGCTTCGTGCTTCTGTCCTCGCGCGAATCTGTCGGCGGCGGTCCCTATCTCACCGAAGAGATATTCCCGCTTCACGAGCCCCGCAGCGCGTTCCCAACTTTGGGCAACAGCGCGCTGCAGCCTGCCAAGAGCATGGTGTAGACGACTTCGAAATCTTCGCGGTCGCCGTAGTAGGGATCAGGGATGTCCTTGTTGCTGCCAAGCGTAAGGACGTTGAAGAGATGCAGTTTGCCGAGGGAATCGGCGGGCGCTGTCTTGCGCAAGTTCTTCAAATTGTCTTGATCCATTGCCAGGATAAGATCGAACCGGCTGAAATCGGTCGGCTCAATGCGGCGGGCGCGCTGGGCTGAAATATCGATTCCGTGGCCGGCGGCGACCGCAACCGAGCGGCGATCCGGGCGTTCTCCCTGATGCCAGCCGCCAGTACCGGCCGAATCAATCTCGAACTCGCCACCACGCCCGGCCTCATCAGCCAGATGCCTGAATATGCCTTCAGCGAGGGGCGAGCGGCAGATATTGCCCGCGCAGACGAAAAGAACCCTGTAACGATCCATGTTATCGTTCAACCGCTAGAGCTTTTACGCAATTCCATGAAAACCGCTACGCACAATTCCTGGAATTGCTTTAGAGAGGAGTGACTTGCCATGAAATACGACAAGCTGGACCGGGCGGCAATCGATGAAAATCTTGCGGAGCTCTCCGGCTGGGCGCTTGCGGCCGATGGGCTTTCGATTTCGAAGACCTTCAAGTTTCGCAATTTCGTCGAAGCCTTCGGCTTCATGACGGAAGCAGCCCTTGCTGCGGAAAAATTCAACCATCATCCGGAATGGTTCAACGTCTATTCCCGGGTCGAGGTGAGACTGACGACGCATGACGTCGGCGGCCTGACCGATCATGACGTCAAGCTGGCGAAGGCGATGGAGAAGGCAGCCGCGCGCCGGATCGATTGAATCGCGCCAGGCGATCACCATATGTTTACACGGTCCGGCCGACGGGCCTCGATTGAGGTGAATGGAATGGATGACATCAAGTACGGGGAAATCCTGATGCCTGGTGACGAAGAGACCCAAAAAGAGCAGGAGAAATCGGTGCGCAGAAAATTCTGGCCGACCTTGCGGAAGGCGGCTCGCCATATCCCGTTTTCACGCGATGTCGTGGCCGCATTCTATTGCGCGCTCGACCCGCAGACGCCGACCCGTGTTCGTGGCATATTGCTGGGGGCGCTCGGCTATTTCGTCATGCCCGTCGATATCATTCCCGATTTCTTTGCCGTCATTGGCTATTCCGACGACGTTGCGGTGCTGACGCTCGCGTTCAGCATGATCAGGGGGCATATCCGCCAGGAGCATTATGATGCCGCTGACCGGGCTCTGCAGAACGAGCCCGAGGCCATGAAGACGGCATAATGGCCGCTTTTCCTGACCGGTTCGAATCTTCTCAGCTTTCCAGAGCTTTATGAGGGGGACCTGATTTTAGCGAGGTCAAATTCTTGCCTGAATCTTTCTGTCTTAAATCGAATCTGTTGGGTGGTACTCCACCATCCGGGTTTTCCAATTCCTTCTTGTGCCTTTCAAGCTTCGTGCGATACCTGGGTTGAAATGACACGGAGCCAGTGGCGGGTGGCTCTCCGTTGACGGTTTGGTAACCTGAATAAAGTCAAAATAAGGCAGCTCACGAGCATAGGCGTGCGTCAAACGATTCGCCATGAGCTCTGGACCGCAAGAAATCGGCAGGAAACCATGTTTGTAAAAAGCTTCGCAATCGCCCTCTCGCTCGTTCTGGCCGGAACCGGCATCGCGTCCGCGCAGACCAAGAAGCAGAAGCAGACGCAGCAGGCACCAGCGGCAGCGGCGGCATCGCCGGCAGCTCCGACGCGCATTCAGCAGTTCGACGCCTGGGGCGCTTACTCTTACCAGTCCGCCGGCGGCAAGGTTTGCTACGTTCTTTCCGTGCCGACGGCCAAGGCGCCGGCAACCGGCATCGATCATGGCGACAATTTCTTCATCGTGTCGCAGCGCCCGGGCCAGAACATCTCGTATGAGCCGCAAGCGATGATGGGGTACCCCCTCAAGGACAACTCCAAGGTCAATGTCACCATCGACAATAAGACCTTCGTCATGTTCACCAAGGAGAAGGCCGCGTGGGTTGAAAACGCCGCGCAGGAGCCGGCATTGGTTGCCGCACTGAAGTCCGGACATTCGCTGAAGGTTTCCGCGACCTCGAAGAAGGGCACCGCGACTTCCTACACCTATTCGCTGAAGGGTGTCAGCGCTGCGCTGAAGCAGATCGAAAACTGCAAATAGTTCGAAGACCGAGAGATCACGCGAATGTGATCTTCCCGTCGCCGTGACCGTAAGGATGAGGCCGGCCGTTACTGACCGGCCTTTTGCTTTTGAAGGCTGGTCTCATGCTTTCGAGGTAAAGGGATGACGCGGGCGGAAATTAATGCTAAAGGCCGCGCCAACGATAGGTGTGCGGCAGATAGATTGCCCCGCCGCCGCATGAATCTTCAGATTTCCGTGCCTTGCCCGCATCCGCAGCTTGCGTCAGCTTTTGCGGCATCGCCGATGTGAACCTTTGGAACGATCCTATGTCCGCAACCGATGTCATAACCCCCTCCAGGCTCAAGCCGATGCCCGTATCGCAGCCCGTGGAGCTTGCGCCGAAGCCATCGCTCATCGGCATGACGCGCGAAGAAATGGGTGCGGCGCTCAAGGAAAAGGGTGTCGCCGACAAGCAGATCAAGATGCGCGTCAGCCAGCTCTGGAACTGGATCTACGTGCGCGGCGTCTCCGATTTCGATGCTATGGCCAATGTGTCGAAGGACATGCGCGAAATGCTGAAGACGCATTTCACCATCGCCCGTCCCGAAATCGTCGAGGAGCAGGTCTCCAATGACGGCACCCGCAAGTGGCTGCTGCGCTTTCCGCCGCGCGGGGCAGGGCGTCCCGTCGAGATCGAGGCCGTCTATATTCCGGAGGAAGGTCGCGGCACGCTCTGCATTTCCAGCCAGGTCGGCTGTTCGCTCACCTGTTCCTTCTGTCATACCGGAACGCAGCGCCTGGTGCGCAACCTGACGGCGGAAGAGATCCTGTCGCAGCTGCTTCTGGCGCGCGATCGTCTCGGCGATTTCCCGGACCGCGAAGCGCCGCAAGGCACGATCATGCCGGCCGAGGGCCGTAAGGTCAGCAATATCGTCATGATGGGCATGGGCGAGCCGCTCTATAATTTTGACAGCGTCAAAACGGCGCTGCTGATTGCCTCCGACGGCGATGGCCTGTCGCTCTCCAAACGCCGCATCACGCTTTCGACCTCGGGTGTCGTGCCGGAAATCTATCGCACCGGCGACGAGATCGGCGTCATGCTGGCAATCTCGCTGCATGCCGTACGCGATGACCTGCGCGACATGCTGGTGCCGATCAACAAAAAATATCCGCTGAAAGAGCTGATGGACGCCTGCCGTGCCTATCCCGGCCTTTCGAACGCCCGGCGCATCACCTTCGAATATGTGATGCTGAAGGGCGTCAACGACAGCCTCGAGGATGCGAAGGGGCTGATCCAGCTTCTGAAGGGCATTCCGGCCAAGATCAATTTGATCCCGTTCAACCCCTGGCCGGGCACGAACTATCAGTGTTCCGACTGGGAGCAGATCGAGAAGTTCGCCGATTTCATCAATTCGGCCGGCTACGCCTCGCCGATCCGCACGCCGCGGGGCCGGGACATTCTCGCCGCCTGTGGCCAGCTGAAGTCGGAATCCGAGCGCATGCGCAAGACGGAGCGACTGGCTTTCGAAGCTATGATGATCGCCAATCACGGCGAGGATTGAGATCGATGCTTCTCGGACTGCGCAAGCCGATACGCCTCCTTTGGGGCTATGTCGCCGCTTGTGCTCTGATGGGCTTCGTGCTGGCCTGCGTTGCTGCATGGACCGTGCCGGAGACTGCCGCGCCGGAGCTTTTCGTCCTGACCATTGCTCTGACCAAGGTCGCGATGATCGTCAGTATCCTGCCGTCCTTGGTGGTCATTCCCATTCTCGAATGGCGCGGCATGCGTCGGTGGTATGGCTATGCAATTTTCGGCGCGACCTTGTCGGCGGTCGCGTCCGTCCTGATTTCGGGCGGTATGGAGCGGCCGCAGACGCTCAATCTGATCACTATCGCCGTCTGCTTTGCCTTCCTAGGCGCTGCAAGCGCCACCGTCTATTGGTGGATCGCCGGCCGGTTTGCCGGCCAATGGTCCACTTTCAACGAGCCTGAGTGAAGAAGATCTTCACCGCGAAGATCGAGAAGACGCCGGCAAAGGCGTAGTCGAGGCCGCGCATTACGCCACGGTTCCTTTGCAGCCAGGACGACAGGCCATCGGCGGCGAGAACGACGAGTGCGTTCACCGGCATGCCGATGACGATGAAGAAGAGGCCCAGGAAGAGCAGCTTGTGTGTGACGGCAGGATCGCCGGCGGTGACGAATTGCGGAAGAAAGGTCATGAAAAAGATGATAACCTTCGGATTCAGCAGGTTGACCCAGAAACCGTTGGAGATGTTTGCAAGCGGTGTTCCGCCGGCGGTATCGACCTTCTTCACCGACAGGCTGGAGCCGAAGCGGATCGCCTGGATGGCGAGCCAGAGCAGATAGGCGGCACCGCCGGCCTTCAGGACGGTAAAGGCGACAGGCGAGGCGGTGATCAGCGCGGAGATGCCGAAGGCTACGAGGCAGGTGTGGACGACAACACCGAGCGTGGTGCCAAGCACGACGAAAAGCGCCGCCTTCTTGCCCTGCGCCAGCGCGCGGCTGATCGACAGCGTCATGTCGGGGCCGGGCGTCATCGCCAGCAGAAGGCTTGCCGCCGAAAAGGCAAGGAGGGTCGGCAGGCTGGGTATGAAGTCCATGGGATGCTCCAAAGCCGGATGGGGGTGCGTTTTCTCTTATCCGGCTTTTTGCGACTTGCAAATCAATCCTTCTTTTCCAGGAAGGCCTTGAATTGATCGGCATAGTCCGGGTGCCAGCGTGACAGCGGCGGCCGGTTCTCGACGATATCGCCGGCGGCCCAGAGCATGCGGCGTTCGTCGACCGGCCGAGCCACGTCATTATCGGGGCAAAGAATATAAAAATCGCCGCGTTTCAGGCTTTCCACCATGAAATCGATAGTCTGCTCCGGCGTCCAAGCGCCGGCGGGTTTTTCCCTGCGCTCGCCCTTGGTAAGGCCGGTGAAGACGAAGCCCGGAATGAGGAGGTGAGCCGATATCTTCGCGCCTTCCGTATTGCGCAGCTCGTGCTGCAGCGCCTCGGTGAAGACTTTGACGCCGGCCTTCGAGACATTGTAGGCTGGGTTGCCGGGAGGCGTGGTGATGCCCTGCTTCGAGCCGGTGTTGATGATGAGGCCGGGTTCACCATGGGCCAGCATGCCGGGTCCGAAGGTGCGCGTGCCGTTGATGACGCCGAGCAGGTTGACGCCAAGGATGGCATCCCAGCCGGCCTGGGCGCTGAAGATCGAGGTCTCCGGGCCGATGCCGGCATTGTTCATCAAGACATGCACGCGGCCGAAACGCTGCAGGACTGCGCGTTCCAGCGCTTCCAGCGAGTCTTTGCTGGCGACATCGGTCTCGATAGCCATGACATGCTCTTCGCCTGTGATCGTCTTGAGTTCAGCACTCGCTTCGGCCAGGCGATCGCCGCCGAGATCGGCGATGACGACGCTCATGCCAAGCGAGGCGAAGTGTTTTGCTGCGGCGAAGCCGATGCCGGAAGCGCCTCCGGTGATAACGGCAACATTGGATTTCTTGAAAATGTCTTGAATATCGGTCACGAGCGGCGCCCTCCTCAGGCATTGTTCGGTCGCCGCCGAATATGGTACTTTCGGGAGGCAAGTCAAACCGCTTAAGCCGCCGTTGCAGCGCTTCCCCTTGCGCCTCACGATAATCTCGCTAAAAGTTCGGCGATACAGCTTTGCGGGCCTTTCCCCTGGTCCGCCTTGAAACGGAACTCATCATGGCATCACATAAAGACGTGAAGAAAGTCGTTCTCGCCTATTCCGGCGGTCTCGACACCTCGATTATCCTGAAGTGGCTGCAGACGGAGCTTGGCGCCGAAGTCGTCACCTTCACCGCCGATCTCGGTCAGGGCGAAGAGCTGGAGCCGGCGCGCAAGAAGGCCGAAATGCTCGGCATCAAGGAAATCTATATCGAGGACGTGCGCGAGGAATTCGTGCGCGATTTCGTCTTCCCGATGTTCCGCGCCAATGCCGTCTATGAAGGCGTCTACCTGCTCGGCACCTCGATCGCCCGTCCGCTGATCTCCAAGCATCTGATCGAGATCGCCAGGAAGACCGGCGCCGATGCCATCGCGCATGGCGCGACCGGCAAGGGCAACGACCAGGTTCGTTTCGAGCTTTCGGCCTATGCGCTGAACCCGGACATCAAGATCATTGCTCCCTGGCGCGACTGGTCGTTCAAGAGCCGCACCGACCTCCTCGAATTCGCCGAGAAGCACCAGATCCCGGTCGCCAAGGACAAGAAGGGCGAGGCGCCTTTCTCCGTCGATGCCAACCTGCTGCACTCCTCTTCCGAAGGCAAGGTTCTGGAAGATCCGGCCCAGGAAGCGCCTGAATATGTGCACATGCGCACGATCTCGCCGGAAGCCGCTCCCGACAAGGCGACGATCATCAGGGTGGGCTTCGAAAAAGGCGATGCTATTTCGATCAATGGCGAACGCCTGAGCCCGGCGAGCTTGCTTGCGAAGCTTAACGAGTATGGCCGCGACAACGGCATCGGGCGTCTCGATCTGGTCGAGAACCGTTTCGTTGGCATGAAGTCGCGCGGCGTCTACGAGACCCCCGGCGGCACGATCCTGCTCGCAGCCCACCGCGCCATCGAATCCATCACGCTCGACCGCGGTGCTGCGCACCTCAAGGACGAGCTGATGCCCCGCTATGCCGAGCTGATCTATTACGGCTTCTGGTTCTCGCCGGAGCGCGAAATGCTGCAGGCTCTCATCGACAAGAGCCAGGAGCACGTCGAAGGCGAAGTGACACTGAAGCTCTACAAGGGCAATGTCATGGTTATCGGCCGAGAGAGCCCGAAGTCGCTCTATTCCGACAAGCTCGTGACTTTCGAGGACGACCAGGGCGCCTATGACCAGAAGGATGCGGCTGGCTTCATCAAGTTGAACGCGCTGCGCCTGCGCACGCTCGCCAAGCGCAACCTGTCGAAATAATCGACATTTCCAGATGCTGAAAGGCCCGCTTCCGGTCGCCGGAGGCGGGCTTTCTTATCAGGAAAGTGGCGGCCGAAATTAATCGACCGGCCTCAATTCACGTTCGACTTCGGCAGGTGCTTCGGCCTTCTGCAGATTGCCGCGAAAGGCGCAGAGTGCGTCATGCAGCTGAACTTGAAGGTCATTGTCGAAGCCTTGCGTCGCGTTACGCTCGACTTCGCAGATTTCCCTGTCGATCTGCTTCAGCTTGGCGTCGGCGGATTCCGAAAGCACGATCCGCTTGGCACGACGATCGAGCGGGTCAGGTTGGCGTTCGATCAAGCCGCGCGCCTGCAGCTTGTCCAGAAAGGCGCTGACCGTCATCGGCTCCAGCCCCATCCGGGAGGCGATGTCAAGCTGGCGACTACCATTGATGGCAGCCACCTGCATCAGCGTCCGCGCTTCGCCCGCCGTCAGTCCGAGCCCGGCGACAAGAATACGTCGCTCGAAGGCCGCCCTGATCAGTCGGGCGCAGTCGGTCACAAGAAAGGCAAGTGAATCCGTATTAATCCTGCTGCTCATAAGCGCTTCCCTACCTACGCTCTTTAATTTTTAGGCCCCACAACGTTCTTATTGACTTCGTCCTGTGAACACAACGACTTCTGTCCGAAAACGCGCTGCTGCTTGACCGGGTTCAGCAGATTGCTACTCTCGCGCGATTAACAGCGGGAACCATCCATCATGACGCAATCGCTTGTTGTCGGCGCTTTTCTGGCCGCGCTTTTCTATGTGCTCATTCCCGGTCCTGCATTCCTGGCGCTGCTCGGCATCGGTGCAGGACAGGGGCGCAAGGCGGGTGCATTCTTCGTCAGCGGCCATCTGTTTGGTGATCTCGTCTGGTCCACGCTTGCATTGGTCGCCATCGTCGGCGCAAAGACCATCGGCACCTTCGTCTTCGATCTGCTGGGATTGCTATGCGGTTTCTACCTTGCCTGGATCGGCTGGAGCGCGGTGACCGCCAAGCCGAAGGACGACGGCAAATCGCTCGTCAACGTCGAGCGGCCCTTCCGTCGTGGACTGATTTTCGGCGTCACCAATCCGAAGGGATATCCCGTTGCACTGGCGACCTTCACGGCGCTTGTCGCGGGCTCTGCCGGCGCGCTGACCTTCAGCGCCCTACCGCTGCTGCTGACCGTTTCCTTTGCAGGTTTCATAACGGCCGACATTATTCTTATCAGCATCATCGGAGCAGGCGCTGTTCGGCGCTTTTATCGCGCGCATGAACGGTTGATCGTGCGCTGCTCCGGCGTCCTCTTCATGGGCTTTGCGGCGCAGGCGCTCTGGCATGCCACGCCCGGTCTACTCGGTTGGCGCAAAGCCTGACCGTCCTCGTTCAATTTGTTCGCTCCCCCGCCATACCAATTCGGCGGGAGCAGCCTTATATCGTGCTTCGATCAGATGTCTGTCGAAAGGATGCCCCGCATGTCTTCCCAAACCGCCGTCAATCCTGCGCTCACCGAATGGACCGGACATCAAGGGCTGCCGCGTTTCGATGCGGTGAAGGATACGGATTTTGCACCTGCCTTCGATGTGGCGCTTGCATCGCATGAAGCCGAGATCGATGCGATCGCCGGCAACAGCGAAGCGCCGACCTTCGCCAACACGGTGACGGCGCTCGAAATCGCCGGCGATGAACTCTCGCGCATTTCGGCGCTGTTCTGGAACAAGGCCGGCGCTCATACCAACGAGACCATCCAGGCGCTGGAGCGCGAGATCGCACCAAAGATGGCGCGGCATTATTCGAAGATCGGCACCAATGCGGCACTCTTTGCCCGCCTCGATGCGCTTTGGGAGGGCCGCGACGCCCTTGGGCTGACGCTCGAGGAAACCCGCGTGCTGGAACGGCACTGGAAGGGCTTCGTCAAGTCGGGCGCCAAGCTGCCGAAGGCAGAGCAGGAGCGGCTTTCTGCCATCAACGAGAAGCTTGCCGGCCTCGGGGCGCAATTCGGACAGAACGTATTGGCGGATGAAAAGAGCTGGGCGCTGCTCTTGTCGGAGGAGGCCGATCTTGCCGGCCTTCCCGACTATCTGCGCGAGGCGATGGCGGCGGCTGCGCGCGAACGCGGCGAGGAGGGCAAATATGCCGTCACCCTGTCGCGCTCGATCATCGAACCGTTCCTCACCTCTTCCGAGCGCCGCGATTTGCGTGAGCAGGCTTTCAACGCCTGGGTGGCGCGTGGCGCCAATGGTGGCAAGACCGACAATCGTGAGATCATTCGCGAGACTCTGGCACTGAGAGCAGAGAAGGCGAAGCTGCTTGGCTATGCCAATTTCGCCGAACTCAAGCTTGATAATACCATGGCGAAGACGCCTGATGCGGTGAACGATCTCCTGATGACCGTGTGGGGCAAGGCGGCAGCACGCGCGGCAGAAGAAGAAAGGGATATCGCAGCGTTGATCGCCGAGGAGGGCCGCAACCACGAGGTCATGCCCTGGGACTGGCGACACTATGCCGAGAAGATCCGGACGCGGAAGTTCGATTTCTCCGAAACCGAATTGAAGCCCTATCTGCAGCTCGAAAAGATCATCGCTGCCTGCTTCGATGTTGCCGGCCGCCTCTTCGGCATCAAGGCTGTCGAGCAGAAAGGCATTCCTGCCTATCATCCCGACGTGCGCGTCTTCGAGATCCGTGACCGTTCGGACAAACTCGTCGCGCTGTTTCTCGGGGATTACTTCGCCCGCAGTTCGAAGCGCTCTGGCGCCTGGATGAGCTCGTTCCAGTCGCAGCACAAGCTGCCGCTGAAGAACGACAAGGTCGGCGAGCTGCCGATCATCTATAACGTCTGCAACTTCGCCAAGCCGGCGGAAGGTCGGCCGGCGCTGCTGTCGCTCGACGATGCTCGCACGCTGTTCCACGAATTTGGCCATGCGCTGCACGGCATGCTTTCGAACGTCACCTATCCCTCGGTTTCGGGCACCGGCGTTTCCCGCGATTTCGTCGAACTGCCGTCGCAGCTCTACGAGCATTGGCTCACCGTGCCTGCCATCCTCAAGGAATATGCCGTGCATTATGAGACCGGCGCTCCGATCCCGCAGGCACTGCTCGACAAGGTTCTGGCGGCGCGCACCTTCAATGCCGGCTTCAATACGGTCGAATTCACCTCCTCGGCTCTGGTCGACATGGCCTTCCATACCCGCGGTGCGGTTGAGGATCCGATGGGCCTGCAGGCGGAGGTTCTGGCCGAGATCGGCATGCCGAAATCGATCGTCATGCGCCATGCGACGCCGCACTTCCAGCACGTGTTTTCCGGCGACGGCTATTCGGCCGGCTACTATTCCTACATGTGGTCGGAAGTGCTCGACGCCGATGCCTTCGCCGCCTTCGAGGAAACCGGCGATGCCTTCAATCCGGGTATGGCCGGAAAATTGAAGGCCAACATCTATTCCGTTGGCGGTTCGATCGACCCGGAAGATGCCTACAAGGCTTTCCGTGGCAAATTGCCGAGCCCGGATGCGATGTTGAAGAAGAAGGGGCTTGCAGCCTGATCTTTGCGTTGGTACGTAACAAAAGTCAGTCGCCAAAAGTAAGCTTTGGCGACTGAGCCGATCTTTGTCGGGCAATCAGGATTTGCGCGAAAGCAAAGCCAACAGCTCAGCCAGTTGGCCGGCCTGTGCATCGTCCAGCTTATCACCCACATGGCGTTGAAGTGCCGGGGCATAGGCTGCCCACATGCGGCTGCGCATGGCACTTCCTGCCTCGGTGATAACGACCCAGCGGCCTCGGCCGTCCTCGGAAAATATCTCACGATGAACAAGACCGGCCTTTTCCATTCGGTCGAGTAGGCGCGATAGGTTATGCTGGGCGAGAAGCGTGCGCTCCTCGATCTCATAGGGCCGCAACTTCCCTTCTGTGGCCTGCGTCAGCTCCCATAGTACGTCGTACCAGCTGAGTGGCGGCAGGCCGGCCGCCTTCAAGTCCTGCTCGATTGCCGCGAGGGTGATTTGCTGCGCGCGCATGAGGCGCACCCATGCTCGCGTGATGGCGGCAGAGGGCTTTGAAGCGGCGGCATCTGAACAATCGGACATGGATGCAATTACATCTATGTTGACCGAGCTTGCAAGCCTGGATATAGATGCAATTACATCTATCTTGAACGAAGACCCGGGAGATTTGATCATGTCCGACGCAAAACTGATGCTTGTCAGCCATTACCTTTGCCCCTACGTCCAGCGAGCCGCCATCACGCTTGCTGAAAAGGCCGTGCCATTTGAGGTCCGCTATGTCGATCTATCGGCAAAGCCCGATTGGTTTCTTGCCATTTCTCCGCTTGGCAAAGTGCCTTTGCTGATCGTGCGGCATAACGATGGAGTGGAAACAGTTTTGTTCGAGAGCGCCGCAATCTGCGAATATCTCGAGGAAACCCAATCCGGTGCTCGGCTCCATCCGGCCGATCCGCTGGCGCGTGCCCGGCATCGCGGCTGGATGGAGTTCGGTTCTTCCATCCTTTCAGACTTATGGGGATTCGAGACCGCCAAGGACAAAGAAACCTATAAGGCCAAGCGCAAAGCGCTGATCGAGAAATTTACCCGCGTCGAGGCGGAATTGAGAAATGGTCCCTTTTTTGCCGGAGAGGCATTCAGCCTGGTCGATGCAGTTTTTGCGCCGATCTTCCGTTACTTCGATGTGTTCGACACCATCACATCGACGGGCGTTTTTGACGGGCTCCCGCGTGTCAAGGCATGGCGCACGGAGTTGGCGTCGCGGCAAAGCGTGCGAGACGCGGTGACGCATGACTATGCCGAGCGCCTCAAAGCTTTCCTGGTCAATCACGACGCGTTCTTACTGAAGTATGCTGCTTGACGGAGCTGTGCAAATTCCGATCGAGGCGATCGTGTGCATCTGAATTGGCGACGCGCCAGAAGAGAGCTCGGCTGTCCAGGCGTGGAAGACTGAGGCGTGAGGCACGAAAAGCCGGCATTCAGCTCCTTTCTTGCCTCCCCCCTTTCGCATTCGCGAAAAAAAGGGTATGAGCGCGCCAAATGCAATTGGCGTGTTTACAAAACACTGCGCCCCAGCCTCAGAGATTAAAACATATGGCACTTCGCAACATCGCGATCATCGCGCACGTTGACCATGGGAAAACCACCCTCGTCGACGAGCTCCTGAAGCAGTCCGGCTCGTTCCGCGAGAACCAGCGCGTTGCCGAACGCGTCATGGACTCCAACGATCTGGAAAAGGAGCGCGGCATCACCATTCTCGCCAAGGCGACCTCGGTCGTCTGGAAGGATACGCGCATCAACATCGTCGACACCCCCGGCCACGCCGACTTCGGCGGTGAAGTCGAGCGTATTCTCTCGATGGTGGATGGCGCGATCGTTCTCGTCGACGCTGCCGAAGGCCCGATGCCGCAGACGAAGTTCGTCGTGGGCAAGGCGCTGAAGGTCGGCCTGCGTCCGATCGTTGCGATCAACAAGATCGACCGCCCGGACGCCCGTGCAGACGAAGTCATCAACGAAGTCTTCGACCTCTTCGCCAATCTCGACGCCACCGACGAGCAGCTCGACTTCCCGATCCTCTACGGTTCCGGCCGTAACGGCTGGATGAACTATTCGCCTGAGGGTCCGAAGGAAGAAGGCCTCGGCCCGCTTCTCGATCTCGTCGTGAAGCATGTTCCCGAGCCGACCGTCGGCGAAGGCCCGTTCCGCATGATCGGCACGATCCTGGAAGCCAATCCTTTCCTCGGCCGCATCATCACTGGCCGCATCCATTCCGGCTCGATCAAGCCGAACCAGGCCGTCAAGGTTCTGGGTGCCGACGGCAACCTCATCGAAACCGGCCGTATCTCCAAGATCCTCGCCTTCCGTGGCATCGAGCGCCAGCCGATCGAAGAAGCGCAGGCAGGTGACATCGTCGCCATCGCCGGCCTTTCCAAGGGCACGGTCGCCGATACCTTCTGCGATCCGCAGGTCAGCGAGCCGCTGGTCGCGCAGCCGATCGACCCGCCGACCGTCACCATGTCCTTCATCGTCAACGATAGCCCCTATGCAGGCACCGAAGGCGACAAGGTCACCTCGCGCGTCATCCGCGATCGCCTCTTCAAGGAAGCCGAAGGCAACGTTGCGCTGAAGATCGAAGAAGCTGAAGGCAAGGATTCGTTCTACGTGTCCGGCCGCGGCGAATTGCAGCTCGCAGTTCTCATCGAAACCATGCGCCGCGAAGGCTTCGAGCTTGCCGTGTCGCGTCCGCGCGTCGTCATGCACAAGGATGAGAGCGGCCAGCTGCTCGAGCCGATCGAAGAAGTCGTCATCGACGTCGATGAAGAGCATTCCGGTATCGTCGTGCAGAAGATGTCCGAGCGTAAGGCTGAAATGTCCGAGCTGCGTCCTTCGGGCGGCAACCGCGTTCGTCTCGTCTTCCTGGCCCCGACGCGCGGCCTCATCGGCTATCAGTCGGAACTTCTGACCGACACGCGCGGCACGGCCGTCATGAACCGTCTGTTCCATGACTACCAGCCGTACAAGGGCGAGATCGGCGGCCGTGTGAATGGCGTGCTGCTCGCCAACGAAGCCGGCGAAGCCGTAGCTTACGCCCTGTTCAACCTCGAAGACCGCGGCCCGATGATCATCGATGCCGGCGAGAAGGTCTATGCCGGCATGATCATCGGCATCCACTCGCGCGACAACGACCTCGAAGTCAACGTGCTGAAGGGCAAGAAGCTCACCAACATCCGCGCCGCAGGCAAGGATGAAGCCGTGAAGCTGACCCCGCCGATCCGCATGACGCTCGACCGTGCGCTTTCCTGGATTCAGGACGACGAGCTGGTGGAAGTGACGCCGAAATCGATCCGCCTCCGCAAGATGTATCTCGATCCGAACGAGCGCAAGCGTTACGAGAAGGCCCGTCTGGCCTGATCATCCTAACCGAGCGATGCATCCGACCCCGGCCTTCGTGCCGGGGTTTTTAATTGCATGTTCGGTTTTTGAGCCCTTGTCCAAAAGGTTAAAAAGTCGTTAATTTTTGTTAATGATCCACGGATAAAGCCTGTGGGCAAGTCCGCCATCTTTATGAATGAGGATGGTTAATTCGCGCTGGTAAGATCAGAGTAGACGTTATGAAGACGTTGTCGATTGATGTTCGGCGGGCAGAACCCGATGATGCCCGGGCCATTTCGGAGGTGCACCGCCAATCCTGGCAGTACACCTATGCCGGCATCATTCCCCATCGTGCCCTCGGCCAGATGATCGAGCGTCGCGGCGAAGCCTGGTGGCGCAAGGCAACCAGTGGTCCGGCAACGCTGCTGGTTCTGGATGTTGCAGGCGAGATCGCGGGCTATGCCACGCTCGGCCTCAATCGTGCCCGCGCGCTGCCGCAGGAAGGCGAGATCTACGAACTCTATCTTCGCCCGCAATATCAAGGCCTCGGCCTCGGGCGTATGCTGTTCGGCGAGGCACGCCGGCTGTTGAAGTCGCTCGGCTGCAAGGGACTTGTCGTCTGGTGCCTTGAGGAAAACGAGAATGCCTACCGCTTCTATCGCGGGCAGGGCGGCGCGGATTTCTGCGAGGGCATCGAAACCTTCGATCACAGGCAGCTGCGCAAGATCGGCTTCGTCTGGCCCTGAACGGCCCTGTCGCGTTCTAAATCTGCTGTATGATTCCATCCCTAAATCGATTCCGATTTCGGGAATCATGCAGTAAATCCGCCTGTTTCCCGATGCGTTGTTGCGTTGCGGGATGAATCCTATTATTTGGCTGGCGGCAACCATCCTTATCTAGGGGACAAGCATGCGTATCGACGCGATTTCCATTGGCAAGAACCCGCCCGAAGACGTCAACGTCATCGTTGAAGTGCCGGTCGGCGGTCATCCGATCAAGTACGAAATGGACAAGGAGGCCGGCACGCTGGTCGTCGACCGTTTCCTCTACACGCCGATGACCTATCCGGGCAATTACGGCTTTGTCCCGCACACGCTCTCCGAAGACGGCGACCCGATCGACGTTCTGATCGCCAGCACCCGTCCGCTGGTCCCGGGCTGCGTCATCAATGTTCGCCCTATCGGCGTGCTGAAGATGGAAGACAATTCCGGCAAGGACGAGAAGATCATTGCCGTTCCCTCGCCGAAGCTGACGCTGCGCTACGAAAAGGTCAAGGAATATACCGACCTGCCGGAGATCACGCTGAAGCAGATCGAGCACTTCTTCGAGCACTACAAGGATCTCGAGCCCGGCAAGTGGGTGAAGATCTTTGGCTGGGGCGGCTCCAAGGAAGCCGGCGAACTGATCATCGAAGCCATCGCCCGCGCCAAGAAGGAAAAGGCCTGATCAGCCCTTCGTAATAAGGTTTAATTTCTCCATCAAATCCTCCGGCTCGCCCTCGATCCGGAGGATTTTTTTGCGCGCCGTGTCGCCGCTGATGATGCTAAGCGTGGATTTGGGAAGGCCGAGGCTTTTTGAAAGCAGGGCGATCAGGGCCTTGTTGGCCTTGCCCTTTTCCGGCGCCACTGAAACACGCGCCTTCAGATAGCATTCGCCGTCGCTTACGGTTTCGAGCCCGTCGATCGCGTCACGCCCGCCATTGGGCGTGAGCCGTACGGAAAGCCTGACGTGATCCGGAAAGGCCTGCCAGGCCTTGTTCACCGCAGGAACATGGGGACGATCGAATTCCACATCAGCGAGCGGATGAAGAAGATGATCAAGAGCAGGATGACCGGCGAAATGTCGATGCCGCCGAGATCCGGCAGGATGCGGCGGATCGGCCGCAGGGCAGGTTCCGTAACCGCATAAAGGAAGTTGCCGACGGAGCTGACGAATTGATTGCTCGAATTGATGACGTTGAAAGCATACAGCCACGAAAAGATGGCGCTGGCGATCAATATCCAGGTATAAAGATTCAAAGCCAGATCAATGGTTTGAAATAAGGCGAGCATGTCCGTCTCCAATTCGCGGTTGACAGACATGTAGACATTGGCGACTAAACGGGCAAGTCCCATGCTCCGAAGCATGTTGAATCATGTCTAAAAGGCCAGCCTTTGCGCCAGCGGCCCCATCGGAAAGTCTCGTCCCATGTCGTTCTCTGCCAGCGGAGACCGGTTTGCCGCCTTCAGGCACATTGCCTATGCCTATTTCTTCTTCGCGCGGTTTTTGACGGCCTTTGCCACGCAGGTCGTCAGCGTCTCCGTCGGCTGGCAGATGTATGAGCACACCGGCCAGCCGATCTATCTCGGTCTGATCGGCCTCGTGCAGTTCCTGCCATCGCTGCTGCTGATCCTGGTGACGGGCACGGCTGCGGACCGCTACAACAGGCGCCTGATTTCCGCGATCTGCATTTTCGTCGGCACTCTCTGCACGGCTGCGCTGCTGTTTCTGACCATATCGGGCACCTTCGCGCCGCTGCCGGTATTTCTGATCCTCACTGTCTTCGGCATCGAGCGCGCTTTCATGACGCCGGCCATGCAATCGCTGGCGCCCAACCTGATCCCGCCCGAAGATCTGACGAATGCCATCACCTGGAACTCGATGTCATGGGATGCGGCCGCCATCCTCGGTCCCGTGGCCGGTGGCCTGCTTTACGGCATCGGTGCCAACGTCGCCTATTCCGTGGCTGTGTTTTTCTTCGCGGCCGGTTCGGTGCTGACTTTCCTGATCCCCAAGCCACAGCAGCGCACCGCGCATGAGCGGCGTAGCCTTAACGAGATGCTTGCCGGCTTCCGTTTTATCTGGTCGGAAAAAGTGGTGCTGGGTGCCGTCTCGCTCGATCTTTTCGCCGTGCTGCTCGGCGGCGCGGTCGCGCTGATGCCCATCTATGCGCGCGATATCCTGACGCTCGGGCCCTGGGGCCTCGGCATGCTGCGCGCTGCGCCAAGCTTCGGCGCAATCGCCATGGGCCTGTTTCTGGCAACTTATCCTATCCGGAACCGCGCCGGTATCTGCATGTTTGCCGGGGTTGCCATGTTCGGCATTGGCACGCTGGTCTTCGGCATCTCGCAGACGCCGTGGCTGTCGATAATGGCTCTCGCCGTCATGGGCGCTTCCGACCTGATTTCCGTCTATGTGCGCGAAACCCTCATCACGCTTTGGACGCCGGATCATGTCCGTGGCCGCGTCAATGCCGTCAACATGGTCTTCGTCGGCGCGTCGAACGAGCTTGGCGAATTCCGCGCCGGCACCATGGCGCATTATTTCGGCGCGATCCCCGCCGTCGTCATCGGAGGTTTGGGCACGCTGACGGTCGCCCTCCTCTGGGCGACGGGTTTCCCGCAGCTTCGCAGGATCGACAGCCTCAATGCGCCGGATCGCAACGGCGAGCCGCAGGCGGTTTGAGGAGTGCGTAATGGCGAGGTTGCCGGATCGATACAATTCGTTTTCGGCGCTTCGCGAACGTGAGACCGAAGGCGTCGATTATCGCATCCGCGTGGAGAGCCGATCATCACCCGTCGCGATTATCGCTCCGCATGCCGGCTTCATCGAACCTGCCACATCCGAGATAGCGCTGACGATCGCGAATGGGAGGTTCTCGCTTTACCGCTTCGAAGGGCTCGATCCGGCGCGGCTCCATCATGAGTTGCATGTCACTTCCGAAAATTTCGATGAGCCGATTGCAAACGATCTGGTTGCCAATTCAGCGATCGTCATCGCCATTCATGGTCGAGCGGACCGGGAGGATCCGGAGTCAAGCTGGATCGGCGGGCTCGACACATCGCTGCGTAACCTGATCGTAGAGGCACTTCGTCGCGATGGATTTGCTGCCGTTGCGAGAAAGAAGGGAGAGGCGCTCGCGGGAGCTTCGGCCGGCAATATCTGCAATCGCGGCCAGCGGCAGGTTGGGGTGCAGCTTGAGATTCCGAGAGGCGTCAGGGATGCCCTTATGGCCGATGCGGAGAAGCTCAAGCAATATGCGTCTGCCATCCGTGGGGCGATCGATGAATTCGGCCGCGTGCTTTCGTCAGGCGAAGACCTTTAGGCCGCCATCGCCTGCTTGCCCTCGAAAACGAGATTGAGGAATTCTGACAGCCAGGCCTTCAGCGCCGCGTCGAAGATCATACGGCCTTCGAGATGCTCGCGGCCCTGCTGGGCGTTTGGCATGCAGAAGCGATGTTCGCCATGCACGACCCAGCGCTGCATCATGGCGCGGGTGAGCTCGGCATGGAATTGCAAGCCCCAGGCATTGGCGCCGTAGCGATATGCCTGATTGGGGTAGGTCTCCGCTGTTGCCAGAAGATCGGCGCCGTGCGGCAGCTCGAAGCCCTCGCGATGGAAATGGTAGACCATCTGCGGCCAGCGCATCAGCAGGCGCCCCTTTTCCGTCGGCTGCAACGGATACCAGCCGATCTCGGTCTTGCCGTCATCGCGCGCCTTCACCTTGGCGCCGAGATGGCGGGCGAGTAGCTGCGCGCCGAGGCAGATGCCGAGATAGGGGCGGTTTTCCTTAAGCGGCACCTTCAGCCAGTCTGTCTCGGCCTTGATGAAGTCGTCGGGGTCGTTGGCGCTCATCGGGCCGCCGAAGACCACGGCGCCGGCATGAGCCTCCAGTGTCGAGGGCAGGGGGTCGCCGAGGACCGGGCGGCGGATATCGAGATCGAAGCCCTTCTCCAGCAGCATCTGGCCCACGCGTCCGGGGCTGGAGCGCTCCTGATGCAGGACGATCAATATCGGGCGGCCGGCGCTCTTCGGCGCTTCAATCGTCATTGCCCGTCTCCACCCTGAAACCGGGCGCGCGTGCGGCAGCTTCCTGGCGTTTCATGATGCGCTCGCGATCGGAGATGCCCATGAGGTCGGCGATCCGCCAGATGGCATGATCTTCCATCTCGCTGCGCTCGCCGTCGGCATAGACGATATCCCAGAGGATGCCGAGCAGTTCGAGCCGCTGCGAGCTGTCAAGATGGCGCTTCAGGTCCGAGGTGAAGCGATAATAGTCGACCGCTTCGCTTTCCGCCTCCTCGCCGGCCGCGATCAGCTGATCGAGCTTGCGGCCATCAAGCCCATACTGTTCCTTCAACAGCTTGCGCAGCCGCTTCTTCTCGCTGTTCTCGATCTTGCCGTCCGCCTCCATCACCTGGATGCAGAGAGCCGCCACCGCGACACGCGGGTCGTCGGGGGCGAAGCCGGATCTGGGATGGTCTTGGGTCAGGTTATGAAGGAATTCCTGAAAGCGTTCGAACATGCGTCTCCATTCTCAAAACGGGCCGTGCAGGGTTCTTGGGGCACCATGCTCCATCTTTTTGTCTTCCCGAATTCCAGACGCAAATCCGCTGCGCGCTTTTGCCGGAATTGCTTTAAAACAATTTGAGCCGTGTCTTGGGTTCCGGTTCAAGTTTACGATCTTTCACGCCCGGATCATCAGGCGCGCCACCGAAGAAGGGCCGGGGCTCCGCATCCTGCTGCACCGGTTTTGGTGCTGCGTCGGGTGCGTTCGGCGCCGACTTTTCAACGGCGGGTTCCAACTCCATGACATAGGCATCGCTGGCTGACGATGCAACTTTTGGTGAATTCGGCATCTCCGCTGGGGTTGCGCGAGCCGTCTCGCGCACCGGCGGCAACGACTTCAGTGCCGCATCGACGGAGACCGTCGAACCCTCTTCGACCGGACCTTCGATCTGGCCGAACGGCGCCTTCCATTCGAAGGCGTCGAGGCGGCCGGTGACCGGCGACAGCGGCAGCCATTTTTCCGAGACGAAACCATCGGCGACCCAGGCCGGATCGCGCGGGGCGCGCAGAGCCTGCGCCATCCAATGGCGAATGCGGCCCTGATCGCCGGTTTCGGCCTCTTCGATATCGGCGAGAAGCAGGAAGGCACCTTCGCGTGCGTCGATCCGTGCGGCGGCTTCAGCCTTGGCGCGAGCCTTGCCAAAATCACCCGCATCCATCGCCGCCTTCGCAGTCAACAGCAGGGCTTCGACATTGTTCGGGCGGATCGCCTCCAGCCGTTCGGCGCGCTTCAGGCGATCGAGAACGGAATCGCCGCTGCGAGCCCGCACATAGGCTCTGCCGATTTCGGGATGCGGCCGGGCTTTCCAGACCCGCTCGAGGATGGAGGCAGCCTTGCGCACCTTGTCTTCACGGAACAAGGCCTTGGCGGCGATCAGCGCTGCGGGAACGAAATCATCCACGAGCTTCAGTGCCGCCAGCGCATCGTCACGTGCGCCGACGGGATCGCTTTCCAATTTCTCGTCGGCGCGCGCCGTCAGCAGGACGGCGCGTTGACGGTTGGCGGTTGCCTTATCGACGACATGGGCAACCTTCTGCTGGTCGAGCAGCTTGATAGCATCGTCCCAGCGGCCGGCCTGGCTGCGATATTCCAGCGTCGCCTGTGCCGCCCAGGGCAGGTAGGGCGCCTGGTCGGCCGCCTTCTCGGCATATTGCCGCGCCGCTTCATGCGCCCCGAGGCGCTTGGCTTCGAGATAGAGGCCGCGCAGCCCGAGCTCGCGCGTTTCGGGATCGTTGGCCATCTGTTCGAACTTCTGACGGGCCTCGTCATGCTTGCCTTCGATCAAGGCGGCCTGAGCTTCAAGCAGGTTGATGAGCGGCTCCTGATCGGCGCGGATGAGGCCACGGGTGCGGGCCGCCATCTTGCGGGCGAGCAGCGCATTGCCCGCGCCGGCGGCGATGAGGCCTGTTGAGAGCGCTTGATAGCCGCGGTCACGCTTGCGGGCGCGGAAATAGCGGGTGACGGAGTGCGGCGACGTCCAGATCAGCCGCACGAACCACCAGACGATCATCATGGCGGCCACGATCGCAATGAGGATCGCGGCGGCGACGATCAGCCTCGTCTGGTAAAGCTGGCCTTCCCAGACCAGCGAGAGATCGCCGGGACGATCCGCGAGCCAGGAAAAACCATAGCCGAGAGCCAGGACGAGAATGGCGAAGATAAGCAGTCTGATCATTGCTATACTCCGTCCTTAATTCTGTTTCCCGGTATTGGCGATCGCCTTCGACAAGGCGTCGCTTACCAGATCCTCGACGCGGATGCGGGCCTCGAGCGATTGCTTGAAGGCGGCCGATGCGGATTTCGCGGCATCGGGCAGGCTGTTCCACTCGGTCACGGCGCCCGGCAGGTCGCCATTCCGGACCTTGTCCTCGAAGCGGGCGGCGATGGCATCGATGCTGTCGCCAGGGACATTGCCGACGGGGCGGACCTGCACCAGCGACTTGGCGCCGGATACCAGGCGGCTGCTCCAGCTCTGGTTCGGATCATCGGTCTGCGCCGTTGCGACGATTGCCGTTGCGACATTCGAAACCTGGCGGATCAGGTCGGCGCGGGAGGGAACGCCTGTTTGGGCGAAGTTCTTGAGATCGGCGACGGCCGGATCGTCCGGCGCGACATTGGCGAAGGTGTCGAGCTCAGGCTGGAAGGGGCCGCCGCGGTCGATGGCCGCCTTCAACGCCGCCGCCGCGATGGCGCGGGCGACAGCGCTCTCCTGGCTCGGTCCGCTCAGCTTCTTTTCGGCATCGTCAAGGCGCTTGCTGACCTCGGCATCGGAGGTAGCCTGCGTCTGGGTCGCCTTGCTGAGCTCTGCCTTCAGTTGCTCGACTTCGCTGGTGAGCGAAGCGATCTTCTGGTCGGACGCGGCATTTGTCGCGCTCGATCCTCCGGCCGAGGCGCCATTGGCTGCATTCGTCTCGAGTGCGGCGACGCGGGCCGCAAGCGTCTCGTCCGGCTTGGCTGCGGGCGCCACGGCTAGCTTGGCGACGCTCTGCTTGAGGCCGTCGATCTCGGCATTCAAGGCGGTAATAGCAGCGGAATTGTCCTTGCCGGCACGGCCGCCGGGCAGTACGCCCGCATATTGCAAGGCGCCGGCGCCGACGAGCGCAATCAAGCCGCCGACGATGCCCGCCGCGATAAGGCCGGAGGTCGATCCCTCGCGCGGCTGCGGGCGTTCGACATAAGGCGGGGTTTCGGCGCGAGAGGGCGCCGGCTCGGCCTGGTGTTCCGCTGCCTGCGGCTCTTCGACCGCAGCCGTTGCGGCCGGCTCGTGGGGGTCCTCGCGAACCGGCTCCTTCTCCGCTTCCAGCGGCATTTCCACTTTATCTGCCGAGGAGGCGCCAAGCTCGCCATGGCTGCGCTCGGTCAAATCTTCGGGAGCTGCGTCCTGCGCAGTCTTTTCGGCTTCCAGGTCGATCGTGACCGGTTCGTCGTTGGGCTTCGAATGGTTAGGCGTTTTTCGCGATACCATGAGGTCCTCTTTTCATGCGCTGCAACGAAGTTAGACAGACAAGGCGATTATGAAAAGGCCTTACATCAAAATTGCGGCCTCACGCCGGGATCAGAAGCGCCAGAAGTCGGTCTTCATTCGGCATGTCGGCGATATCGACATGGGATTGCAGCGTTTCCGGAACCGCGCCCGCCACGGCTTCGCTCAAACAAAGAAACCGCGTTTCGGCAAAAAGCTCCATGTTGCGGCCGACGAATGAAAGGCTAAAAAAGCGCCTGGCGGTTTCGTGGGAATAAAGCAGCACAGCATTCGCGCGAGCGTCGGCGAAAAGCCGGCGAAGAGTGACGTCGTCGGGGATGATATCCTGCATTCGGTAGCATTCAACGGTCAGGAAAGGCACGTGCCGTTCTGCCAACCCGGCTTCGAAACCGGCCGCGCGCGGAAAGCCTGCGAGATAGAGGAGCGCGCCGTCGTTCAGGCCTGAAGGATGGCTGGCGATCATGGCGGCAAGCTCTGTGCCGCCGCCTTCCGATATGGCGATATTGCTGAATCCGAGATCCGCCGCTTCTTTGGCGGTCGCCTTTCCGACGGCAAAGAGGCGACGACCAAGATGAAGGGTAAGATCGGAACCTAGTAGCGAAAGCGCCCGGATCGCCTCGGCGCTGGTGACGGCGACGGCGCCCTGCGTGGTCAGGAGCGCTCGTCTTGCCTCCTCGACATGATGGACGGGTTCGGCCAGCGGCAGCAGCAGGGGTTCGTGCCCCACTTGCGTCAGTCGCCGCATGGTGCGTTCACCCGAATGCCGAGGGCGGGTGACGACGACGCGCATCCTTTGTCAGGTCCAGTCTTCGAAGAAGGTGCTGCCGGCCTCGGCGCGGATCGCCTGACCGGCATTGATCCCCAGCGCCTCGGCATCGCGCCGGTGGCCTTCGATGGTCGTCGTGTGCACTTGGCGGCCATCCGGGGTGAGGATCATGCCGAAGAAACGCAGATGATCGCCTTCGCAAATTGCGTAGCCGGCTATCGGCGTGCGACAGGACCCGTCGAGTGCTGCCAGGAAAGCGCGTTCGCAGGATACCGCGTCGAAAGTCGGCGCATCATTGACGGCGGCGAGCAGCTCGTTCATCCGCGCGTCATCGATGCGGCTTTCGATTGCTATGGCGCCTTGTGCCGGCGCTGGAGGGAATTCATCAGGGTCGAGAATATCGGTGATGACCTCGACCATGCCAAGCCGCTTCAGGCCTGCAAGCGCCAGCAAGGTGGCGTCGGCTTGCCCCTCTTCCAGCTTGCGCAGGCGGGTCTGAACCGAACCGCGGAAGGTAATGACGTTGATATCAGGGCGCAGGCGCCGGATCAGCGCCTGGCGGCGGAGCGACGCCGAGCCGACGGTGGCGCCATGCGGCAGCTCGATCAGTTTCGGCGCGGTGCGGCCGATGACCGAATCGCGAATGTCCTCGCGCGGCAGATAAGCTGTGAGCGCCAGGCCCTGGGGCAGCTTCGTCGCCATATCCTTGGCCGAATGCACGGCGAAGTCGAGTTCGCCTGAGGTCAGCTTCTCTTCCAGCTCTTCCGTGAACAGGCCCTTGCCGCCGATTGCCGCGAGCGAGCGGTCGGTGATGCGGTCGCCCTTGGTGGTGAGAACGACGATTTCGAACATCTCCTCCGGAAGGCCATGGGCCGCCATCAGGCGGTCGCGTGCTTCTCGCGCCTGGGCGAGCGCCAGCGGGCTGCCGCGCGTGCCGATCCGGAAAGGTTTTGTTTGCATCCGCTTTGATCCGTTGTTACCGACAGTTCCCGTAACCATATTTCCGCTTTATCGCAATCGACCTGTAGGCAACGAACTTTCTCCATGACATCCGTTCTTCGTATTCTCGGCATCGAAACAAGCTGCGACGAAACCGCTGCAGCCATTGTCGAGCGCCGGGATGACGGCACGCCCACTGTCTGTTCCGATGTCGTCCTCAGCCAGCTGGACGAGCATAGCGCCTATGGCGGCGTCGTGCCGGAAATTGCTGCGCGGGCACACGTCGAAGCGCTCGATACGCTGATCGACGAGGCATTGAAACGCGCCAATGTGTCACTCTCGGACGTCGATGCCATTGCCGCTACATCCGGACCGGGCCTTATCGGCGGGTTGCTCGTCGGCCTGATGACAGGCAAGGCAATTTCGCGTGCCACCGGCAAACCACTATACGCCATCAACCATCTGGAAGGCCATGCCCTGACGGCGCGGCTGACGGACGGTCTTGCCTTTCCTTACCTCATGCTGCTCGTTTCCGGCGGCCACACACAGCTTATTCTGGTGCGAGGCGTCGGCCAATATGAGCGCTGGGGCACCACCATCGACGATGCGCTCGGTGAGGCCTTCGACAAGACGGCCAAGCTTCTAGGACTGCCCTATCCCGGCGGCCCTGCTGTGGAGGCAGCCGCCAAAAACGGCGATCCGGACCGCTTCGATCTGCCGCGACCGCTGGTCGGCGAAACGCGCCTCGATTTTTCCTTTTCCGGCCTGAAGACGGCGGTACGACAGGCGGCGACGGCGATTGCGCCTGTCACCGAGCAGGATATCGCCGATATCTGCGCCTCCTTCCAAAAGGCGATCTCGCGCACGCTGAAGGATCGTATCGGCCGCGGCCTGCAGCGCTTCAAGACGGAGTTTCCGAAGACTGAGGAGAAGCCGTCGCTTGTGGTGGCCGGGGGCGTTGCCGCCAATCTCGAGCTGCGCCGCACGCTGCAGGAGCTTTGCGACGCCAATGGTTTCCGCTTCATCGCGCCGCCATTGAGATTGTGTACGGATAATGCCGTCATGATCGCCTGGGCTGGACTGGAACGCATGGCGACGGGGGCCGCACCTGACGATCTCGATGTGCAGCCGCGCTCGCGCTGGCCGTTGGATCAGAAGGCGGAAACTCTGCTCGGGCACGGCAAGCGAGGAGCGAAGGCATGAGCGACAAGGAGCAGATCGCAGTCATCGGAGCCGGTGCTTTCGGCACGGCGCTTGCCGCCGTCATCGCGCTAACCGGTCGTGCCGATGTGGTGCTCGTCGGACGCAACGCAGGGCTGATGACTGACCTTGCCGTCGACCGCATGCATGATGCCGTCCTGCCCGGCATCGACCTTCCGGATTCGCTGCAGTTTTCGGCCGTGCCGGATGCAATTTCCAATGCCGGCATCGTTCTTTTTGCCATGCCCTCACAGGCGCAGGCCGATGCTGCCCGTCATTATGGCCCTTATCTCGCCAAGGATGCGGTCGTCGTTACGTGCGCGAAAGGTATCGACAAGGTCTCCGGCGATCTGCTGACCGATATGCTGGAGCGGGAGTTGCCGCAGCATGCGATCGCTGTGCTCTCAGGCCCGGGCTTTGCCGCCGACATTGCCAAGGGACTGCCGACGGCCATGGCGATCGCCGCCGCCGACATGACTGTCGCTGAAAGGCTAGCCCAGGCGATTTCCGGCCCGACGTTTCGCCTCTACGCCTCGGATGACCGCATCGGCGTGCAGCTCGGCGGCGCCTTGAAGAATGTCCTCGCGATTGCCTGCGGCATCGTCGAGGGGCGGGGTATCGGCGATTCCGCACGTGCGGCGCTGATCAGCCGTGGTCTTGCCGAGATGTCGCGCTTCGTTGCAGCCGAGGGAGGCAAGGCTGAAACCGTGCGCGGCCTCTCGGGTCTTGGCGACCTCGTGCTGACGGCGACCAGCCATCAATCCCGTAATCTCAGGTTCGGTATCGCGCTCGGGCAGGGAGAGACCGTTGATCCAACGCATGGCACGCTGGTCGAGGGCGCCTATGCCGCTTCCATCGCCGCGCGGCTCGCCCACAAACTCGGCGTCGACATGCCGATCACCGACGCGGTGTCAGCCATCATCGACGGCAAACTCGACATAGCTACAGCCATCGGGCAATTGATGACGCGGCCGATCACCACGGAATAACTTGAATAGTGGTCCTGCTCTGGATATATTACTGGATATAGCGGGAGACCACGATGAGCAGCTCGCAGAAACGCGCAATTAAGAACTATCGTTCCCGCCTTGGCGAGCGTGGTCTAGCTCGTTTCGAAGTGCTGGGGCTCAATGGCGACAAGGCTCTCATCAGAGAGGTGGCGCGGCGTTTGGCGGAGAATGGTCCCGAATCTGCCCGCATTCGCGATGTTGTCACCAAGACCATTTCGAGAGAGTCGCCCAAAAAAGGTGGGGTTTACGCCTGGTTGCGGAATTCTCCTCTCGTCGGTGCGGACCTCGATCTTGAAAGGGTGAAGGGCGAAGTGCGCGAGATTGATCTGTGACTCGCTATTTGCTCGACACGAACATCATCAGCAATACAATCAAACCTGAGCCGTCGCCCCATCTTGCACGCTGGTTGGGCGATCAGGTGGATGGTGATCTCTTTATCGCAGCGTCCACAATCGCTGAAATTCAGCGTGGCATCCTAATCATGCCGACGGGACGCAAGCGTGATGATCTCGAAGCATGGTTTCTCGGCGGTCAGGGACCTCTGACATATTTTGCGGGTCGCATTCTTTCCTTTGACGAGAATGCTGCTCTGATATGGGCGCAACTCATGGCCGATGGCCGGACGATGGGACGACAGCGTGACCCGATGGACATGTTGATCGCTTCCGTCGCAGTTGCGAATGAATGCGTCATCGCCACACATAACGAAGCCGATTTCTGGGGTCTTGATATCATCAATCCCCTTCGCGCAGAAATATGATGACCTCTCGTGATTGAAGCTTTATCCGTCATCATCAATCGTTTTTGATTTTCTTGGGAGAATTAAACCATGCTTTTCGCCTTTGTCTGCAAGGACAAGCCCGGTCACCTGAATGTCCGCATGGAAACGCGCCCGGCGCATCTGGAGCATCTGAACAAGCTCAATGCCGAGGGCACGTTGAAGATGGCCGGTCCGTTCCTGGATGCGGACGGCAAGCCGAACGGTAGTCTTGTTGTCGTTAAGGCCGAGAGCGCCGAGGCCGCCAAGGCGATTGCCGATGCCGATCCCTATACGAAGGCCGGTCTGTTCGAGAGCGTCGAGATCAAGCCGTTCAACTGGGTCTTCAACAATCCGGAGGCATGAGAGATGGCGCACTGGCTTTATAAATCCGAGCCGTCCTCCTGGTCCTGGCAGCAGCAGAAGGATGCCGGCGCAAAAGGCACCGAATGGACCGGCGTGCGCAACTATCTCGCCCGCAACAACATGCGGGCCATGCAGATCGGCGACAAGGGTTTCTTCTATCACTCCAATGACGGGTTGGAGGTCATCGGCATCGTCGAGGTCTGCGCGCTGGCGCATCCGGATTCGACCGCCAAGGACGATCCGCGCTGGGAATGTGTCGACATCCGCGCCGTTCGCGATATGCCGAATCCGGTGACCCTCAAGGACATCAAGGCCAATCCGAAGCTTTCGCAGATGGCGCTCGTCACCTCCATGCGGCTTTCGGTGCAGCCGGTGACGGATGATGAATGGCTCGAAGTCTGCCGCATGGGCGGTCTGGACAATCCGCCGGTCTGATCCGGCCTTGTTCGGTGGGTGGGAGATTCATTGAAAACCGATCCGGAAAGCTTCATCCGTGCCAATACCAGCCTCATGGCGTCGCCGCATGTGCCGGAAATCCGGCTGCACCTGGCAAGCGAGGCGCATGAATTGTGGCTGAAGACGGAAGAAGAGCTGGAACAGATCGGCCTGCCGCCGCCCTTCTGGGCCTTTGCCTGGGCGGGTGGGCAGGGTCTCGCGCGCTATATCCTCGATCATCCGGAGATCGTTGCCGGCAAAACCGTGCTGGATTTTGCCACCGGCTCCGGGCTCGTCGCGATTGCGGCGAAGCGTGCGGGCGCGGCTCTTGTGCTTGCCGTCGATATCGATCCATGGGCGGGCACGGCGATCCGGCTCAATGCCGTTGAAAATGGCGTCGATCTGGACTTCGCCGGTGACGATATCGTCGGTTGCGCCGTGGATGCGGATGTTATTCTTGCCGGCGACGTTTTCTACGATCGTGATTTCGCGGCGAGCCTCGTTCCCTGGCTAAGACGTATGGCGGGCGAGGGGAGGACGGTTCTCGTCGGCGATCCCGGCAGGGCCTATCTTCCCAAGGATCGTCTGGAAGTGCAGGCCACCTATCAAGTGCCGGTGACGCGGGCGCTCGAGGACAGCGAGATTAAGAAGACGACGGTCTGGCGATTTCTCGCCGATTGAGAAACGTCAGTGCCTGATGACGCAGACGCCTGCTTCATACGAGCAGGGATTGCCGGCATAGCGGACATCGATGACTTTCGCCTTCGGCCTCAGCTGCACTGTCGCAGGCGGAGCATAGGGATTGTAGCCGCCATAGCCGATAACATAGGTGCCGCCATCGGCCCGATAGACATCGGCTGAGCCGGCATAGCTGCCGGCGTTTGCGGCGTCGTGCCGTTCCATGATGACGATCCGGGCAGGTTGCTGCTCGCGACCCTGGGGCTTCGATATCTGGTTAAGGCGCACAAGGCCGGAGCGATCGTGATGATGCCAGTGGCGGTAGTCGCCCGCCGATGCCGGTGCGAAGGAAAATGTTGCCGCCGCCACGATGAGCGCTGCTGCCTTGAAAAGATGCGGCTTCATGATTCGACTCGCTTCGATCGGTTAATGAAATCTTAACGGCAGATTGCCTCAAGAGCTGCGCGAAGTCCACGTCAGGGTTGCCGAAATGGTAAACGGCCCGGAATGGGAAGCCCGTCATTGCATGCTCGCTAAAGTGCAGCTCGATCCGAATCGATTAAATTCGATGCAGGCATCAATTGTGCTTGTGGATGGGCGTCTCTGTGATTATTGGTCGCAATGATGCAACGCACACTGCACGTCTCTGCGCGCGCGTTGCCCCGGATAACCGGGTTCTAAGCGTATCGTAACGCCGCGAGGTTCTGATGGCGAACGTCACACAAAACCGGCCTTTGTCGCCGCATCTGCAAATCTACAAACCCATTCCCACCATGGTCATGTCGATCCTCCACCGCATCACCGGGGGCGCGCTCTATTTCGGCACGCTGCTGGTCGCCTGGTGGCTGATCGCCGCGGCGACCGGTCAGGGCTATTTCGATCTGGTCAACTGGATCATGGGCACGATCATCGGCCGCATCATCCTGCTCGGCTACACGTGGGCTCTGCTGCACCATTTGATCGGCGGCCTGCGCCACTTCGTGTGGGATCTCGGACATGGTTTCGATCCCGCCGTCTCGACGAAGATGGCCAAGTTCACGCTCATCGCCTCGATCTGTCTGACCGCGCTGGTCTGGATCATCGGCATCGCCATCCGCCTGGGTTGATTGGCATGATCGCTCCCGGAGGCGCGCTCAGGCGCCTTTCGGGATCATGCTTTAAAGGATATTTCTCATGGATATGCGCACTCCTCTGGGCAAAGTCCGCGGTCTCGGTTCCGCCAAGGAAGGCACCGATCATTTCTGGCGCCAGCGCCTGACCGCCGTTGCCAATGTTCCCCTCTTTCTCTTCTTCGTCATTTTCCTGATCATCCATGCCGGCGCGCCCTATGCGGAAGTCGTGCACGCGATCTCGAACCCGATCGTTGCCGTGATCTTCGGCCTGATGGTGATCTCCGGCGTCATTCACATGAAGCTCGGCATGCAGGTCATCATCGAGGACTATGTCCACGGCGAATTCGGCAAGATCGTTCTTCTCATGCTCAACACGTTCTTCGCGGTCGTCGTGGCGGGGCTCTGTCTCTTCGCCATTCTGAAGATCGCGTTCGTAGGATAATTGCATCATGGCACCGAACTCATCCGCTCAGAATGGGGCTGCCCAGAACGGGAAAGCCTATAAATACATCGATCACTCCTATGATGTGATCGTCGTCGGCGCCGGCGGCGCCGGCCTGCGCGCCACGCTCGGCATGGCCGAGCAGGGCTTCCGCACCGCCTGCATCACCAAGGTCTTCCCGACGCGCTCGCACACCGTCGCGGCGCAGGGCGGTATTGCCGCCTCGCTGCAGAACATGACGCCGGACAGCTGGCAGTGGCACCTTTACGACACCGTCAAGGGCTCCGACTGGCTCGGCGACGTCGACGCCATGCAGTACATGGTCATGGAAGCGCCGAAGGCCGTTTACGAGCTTGAGCATTACGGCGTGCCCTTTTCGCGCAACGAGGAAGGCAAGATCTACCAGCGCCCATTCGGCGGCCACATGCAGAATTTCGGCGAGGGGCCGCCGGTGCAGCGCACCTGCGCTGCCGCCGACCGTACGGGCCATGCCATCCTACACACGCTCTATGGTCAGTCGCTGCGCAATAACGCTGAATTCTTCATCGAGTATTTCGCGCTCGACCTTATCATGTCCGACGATGGCAGCCGCTGCACCGGCGTTGTCGCCTGGTGCCTGGATGACGGCACGATCCATCGCTTCGCCGCCAAGATGGTGGTGCTGGCGACCGGTGGCTACGGCCGCGCCTATTTCTCGGCGACGTCTGCCCATACCTGCACCGGCGACGGCGGCGGCATGGTAGCCCGCGCCGGCCTGCCGTTGCAGGACATGGAATTCGTGCAGTTCCATCCGACCGGCATCTACGGTTCGGGATGTCTCATCACCGAAGGTGCGCGAGGCGAAGGCGGCTATCTTGTCAATTCCGAGGGCGAGCGTTTCATGGAGCGCTATGCTCCTTCGGCGAAGGACCTTGCTTCGCGTGACGTCGTCTCGCGCTGCATGACGCTTGAGATCCGTGAGGGTCGCGGCGTTGGCAAGAACAAGGATCACATCTTCCTGCATCTCGACCATCTCGATCCGGCCGTGCTGCATGAGCGCCTCCCGGGCATTTCCGAAAGTGCCCGCATCTTCGCCGGCGTCGACGTGACCCGTGACCCGATCCCCGTCCTGCCGACCGTTCACTACAACATGGGCGGGATTCCCACGAACTATTGGGGCGAAGTGCTGAATGCCGACAGCAACAATCCCGAGCGCGTGCTGCCGGGCCTGATGGCCGTCGGCGAAGCCGGCTGCGCTTCGGTGCATGGCGCCAACCGCCTCGGCTCGAATTCGCTGATCGACCTTGTGGTCTTCGGCCGCGCCGCCGCCATCCGCGCCGGCCAGGTCATCGACCGCGTCGGCCCGGTTCCTCCGGTCAATGTCGCGGCCTGCGATAAGATCATGGAGCGCTTCGATCGCCTGCGCCATGCCAGCGGCTCGACGCCGACGGCAGCGCTGCGCGAAAAAATGCAGCGCGCCATGCAGGAAGATGCGGCCGTGTTCCGCACCCAGGAATCGCTGGAATCCGGCTGCCGCCGTCTTTCGGAAATCTGGGGTGAAATGTCCGACATCAAGGTCACCGACCGTTCGCTGATCTGGAATTCCGATCTCGTCGAAACGCTGGAACTCCACAATCTGATGGCCAACGCCATCACGACGATCTACGGCGCCGAGGCCCGCAAGGAAAGCCGCGGCTCGCATGCTCGCGAAGACTATACCGAGGGTAAGTTCGCCGGCCGCGACGACGAAAACTGGCGCAAGCATACGCTTGCCTGGGTTAACGAGGCAGGCGACGTGAAGCTCGACTATCGTCCGGTTCACACCGACCTGATCGCCGAAGGCATCGATCCGCACAAGATCGAGCCGAAGGCACGCGTGTACTGATCTGAGAGGAACTGACCATGGTTGAACTCGCTCTTCCCAAGAACTCTCAGATGCGCGAAGGCAAGGTCTGGCCGAAGCCGGTCGGTGCCAAGAACACGCGCGAATTCCGCGTCTATCGCTGGAGCCCGGATGACGGCCAGAACCCGAGCATCGATACCTACTATATCGATATCGATGATTGCGGCCCGATGGTGCTCGATGGTCTGCTCTACATCAAGAACAACATCGACCCGACGCTGACATTGCGCCGCTCCTGCCGCGAAGGCATTTGCGGCTCCTGCGCGATGAACATCGACGGCACCAACACGCTCGCCTGCACCAAGGGTCTGGACGAGATCAAGGGCACGGTGAAGGTCTACCCACTGCCGCACATGCCCGTCGTCAAGGACCTCGTGCCGGATCTGACGAACTTTTACGCGCAGCATCGCTCGATCGAACCCTGGCTGAAGACGGTATCACCGCCGCCGGCCAAGGAATGGAAGCAGAGCCATGAGGACCGCCTGAAGCTCGACGGCCTTTACGAATGCATCCTGTGCGCCTGCTGCTCGACCTCCTGTCCGAGCTACTGGTGGAACGGCGACCGTTACCTCGGTCCGGCCGTTCTGCTGCAGGCCTACCGCTGGCTGATCGATTCCAGAGACGAAGCCAAGGGCGAGCGTCTCGACAATCTCGAGGATCCGTTCCGCCTCTATCGCTGCCATACGATCATGAACTGCGCCCAGACCTGCCCGAAGGGTCTGAACCCGGCCAAGGCGATCGCCGAGATCAAGAAGATGATGGTCGAGCGGCGGGTCTGACCCGCCGTTTCCGGCCATTTAATTGCAAAATCAAGGTGCTCCGGCAGGTTCGCCGAAGCGCCTGCATGTCCTCTAGGTGGCACGCGATATGCTGCTGTCGCGAACCGCTTTCGAGTACAGGCGGGCCTCGGAGAGGCAACCGAATTGACCGCTCGCAGTCATTTTGGATGAGTTGCCGCGGACTAAGCCTTGAAACCACCCGATTCTTGTCCAGCTATGGCCTTCGGCAATTTGTGGCGGTATCGACTTGATTAACCAAAGTGAAATACGATAATTCGGACATCATTAAATATCACTTTGCCGATGTCAGCGGTGGACAATCATTTAGGAGTGTGATGATGCAGTTTAGATATGCAGTGACGGCTGCGGCGATTGGCCTGTCGCTTGCCGGTTGCCAGCGCACGGCATACAACAACGACAGTTATTCTTCTCCGCCGCCACTGCAGGCTCAGCCTGTTCCTTCCGTACAATCCAGCCAGCTTCCGCCCGCGGGCGCCGGCAACGGTTCGCAGTTCCCGGCCGCTCCTGCGAGCGCGCCGAATGCAGCCAATCCAGCACAGCAGCAGGCGATGGCGGCGTCCGCCATGGATGTCACGAAGGAATCGATGGTCGGCAGCTGGAAGGTCAGCAACGGCGGATCGAGCTGCGACATGTTCCTGACGCTGACGAACCTCGGCAGTGGCTCGCGCGGTGGCACGCGTGGTTGCGCTGGCGAGCTGACCTCGATGGGGTCGTGGGAGGTTTCCGGCAAGCAGGTCCTGTTGAAGAATCGTGACGGCTCGACGATCGGTACGGTCTACAAGACGGCCGCTTCGCGCTTTGACGGTTCGACCGCCTCCGGTCAACCGCTCAGCCTCAGCCGATAAGCTTATTTGAAAGGGGTGGCATCCTCTGGATGCGCCCCATTTGCACAGGCGGATATTTCCCCATGCAGCCGATGCCAGATTACTCGATCAGCGTCTGCGAACAGCTGAAGGCGCTGACGGCGTCCGGATCCCTTCAGGTGGATTCGGCGCAGATGGATGTGGCGAAAAAGCTGGACCGCGTGCTTGCCGATTTCAAGCGGAAACGGCCCGCGGCAAAGTCCAGCGCGCTGGGGTGGATGTTCGCCGCGCGCAAGAAATCGGCCGAGACCATCAAGGGCCTCTATATTCACGGCAGCGTCGGCCGCGGCAAGACCATGTTGATGGACATGTTCTTCGCAATGGCGCCCTGCCCGAAAAAGCGCCGGGCGCATTTTTTCGAGTTCATGAACGATGTGCACAACCGGATTGCGGCGCAGCGGCTGAAATTCAAGAACGGCGAGACAAAGCAGACCGACCCCATGCCGCCAGTTGCCGCCGATCTCTACGCCGAAGCCGAACTACTGTGCTTCGATGAATTCACGGTCACCGACATTGCCGACGCGATGATCCTCTCGCGGCTGTTTTCCGAGCTGTTTTCGCTCGGCTGCGTGCTGATCGCCACCTCGAATGTCGAGCCGGACAATCTCTATCGTGACGGGCTCAATCGTGGCCTTTTCCTGCCCTTCATCGATCTCCTGAAGAAGCATGTCGATATCGTGACTCTGGATTCGCCGACCGATTACCGCATGGAGAAGCTGAACAGCCAGCCGGTCTATCTCACTCCGCTTGACCAGCGCACCGACATGGCGATGGACGCCTCCTGGATGCAGGGGCTGCATGGGCGCAAGGCACAGCCGACTGAGATCCCGATGAAGGGGCGCTCCATCCATGTCCCGCTCGCCGTCGATCGCATGGCGCGTTTTTCCTTCGCCGATCTTTGCGACGCGCCGCTCGGGCCTGCCGATTTCCTCGCCATCGCCGAGCGTTTCGATACGATCTTTCTCGATCACGTGCCGAAGCTTGGTCCGGACAAGCGGAACCAAACGAAGCGTTTCATCATTTTGATCGATACGCTCTACGATCATAATATCCGGCTTTACGTCTCCGCAGCCGCGATGCCGGAAGAGTTGCTTGAGGAGCGCCGAGGCACCGAAGGCTTCGAATTCGACCGGACCGCATCGCGGCTTTTCGAAATGCGCAGCGCCGAATATCTCGCCCAGACTCCGGCAAGACGGGCCGCCGAGTAACAAATCGGTGACGGATTGACTTACGTTTACGTAAGAATTTTTCGATCTAACCGATTGAAATCCCTGATCTCAAAATAATCAATTGCCAATTTCGGCCTTTGGGTCTATGCGAGTGGCGGCATGGGTGGATGCCTTGCAGGTGTCCCGCCACGGATTTTGATCGCAAAGGATACACCGAAATGGCGCGCAACAAGATCGCACTTATTGGTTCTGGCATGATTGGTGGCACGCTGGCGCATCTCGCCGGCCTGAAGGAACTGGGCGACATCGTCCTGTTCGACATCGCGGATGGCATTCCTCAGGGCAAGGGCCTCGATATCGCCCAGTCCTCTCCCGTCGAAGGCTTCGACGCCAACCTCACCGGCGCCAGCGACTATTCTGCGATCGAAGGCGCTGACGTCTGTATCGTCACCGCTGGCGTTCCCCGCAAGCCGGGCATGAGCCGCGACGATCTTCTCGGCATCAACCTCAAGGTCATGGAACAGGTCGGCGCCGGCATCAAGAAGTATGCTCCGAACGCTTTCGTGATCTGCATCACCAATCCGCTCGACGCCATGGTCTGGGCGCTGCAGAAGTTCTCGGGTCTGCCGACCAACAAGGTAGTCGGCATGGCCGGCGTGCTCGATAGCTCGCGCTTCCGCCTCTTCCTCGCCAAGGAATTCAACGTATCGGTCGAAGACGTCACGGCTTTCGTTCTCGGCGGCCACGGCGATTCGATGGTGCCGCTCGCCCGCTACTCCACCGTTGCCGGCATCCCGCTGACGGACCTCGTCACCATGGGCTGGCTCACTGCCGAGCGCCTCGAGGAAATCATCCAGCGCACCCGTGACGGCGGCGCCGAGATCGTCGGCCTGCTCAAGACCGGCTCTGCCTATTACGCCCCGGCTGCTTCCGCCATCGCGATGGCCGAATCCTACCTCAAGGACAAGAAGCGCGTCCTGCCCTGCGCCGCTCATCTCGACGGCCAGTACGGCGTCAAGGACATGTATGTCGGCGTTCCCACCGTCATCGGTGCCGGCGGCATCGAGCGCGTGATCGAGATCGACCTGAACAAGGCCGAAAAGGAAGCCTTCGACAAGTCGGTCGCAGCTGTTGCGGGTCTTTGCGAAGCCTGCGCCACGATCGCGCCGTCGCTGAAATAATCTAGCCGTTCCAACAGGGATAGACCCATGAACATTCATGAATACCAGGCCAAGGCGCTGTTGAAGAGCTATGGTGCACCCGTCGCGGACGGCGTTGCCATCTTCTCCGCCGACGAAGCCGCCGCCGCTGCCAAGCAGCTCCCAGGCCCGCTCTACGTCGTCAAGAGCCAGATCCATGCTGGCGGCCGCGGCAAGGGCAAGTTCAAGGAACTCGGCCCCGACGCCAAGGGCGGCGTTCGTCTCGCCAAGTCCGTTGACGACGTCGTCGCCAACGCCAAGGACATGCTCGGCAACACGCTGGTGACCAAGCAGACCGGCCCGGCCGGCAAGCAGGTCAACCGCCTCTACATCGAAGACGGCGCGGACATCGACCGCGAACTCTACCTCTCGATCCTGGTCGACCGCTCCGTCGGTCAGGTCGCTTTCGTCGTTTCGACCGAAGGCGGCATGGACATCGAGACCGTTGCGCACGACACGCCGGAAAAGATCATCACCGTCGCCATCGACCCGTCGACGGGCGTGACGGCTGCCAATACGGCTGCTCTTTCCGACGCGCTGAAGCTTGAGGGTGCAGCCCGCGAAGATGCCGCCAAGCTCTTCCCGATCCTCTACAAGGCCTTCGTCGAGAAGGATATGGCGCTCCTCGAAGTCAACCCGCTGATCGTTATGACCAACGGCCGCCTGCGCGTTCTCGACGCAAAAGTTTCCTTCGATGGCAATGCTCTCTTCCGTCACGAAGACGTCCGTGCGCTGCGCGACACGTCCGAAGAAGACGAGAAGGAAATCCAGGCGCATGAATACGACCTCGCCTATGTCGCCCTCGACGGTAACATCGGCTGCATGGTCAACGGCGCCGGTCTTGCCATGGCAACCATGGACATCATCAAGCTTTACGGCGCTGAGCCGGCGAACTTCCTCGATGTCGGCGGTGGCGCCACCAAGGAAAAGGTCACGGCCGCCTTCAAGATCATCACTGCCGATCCGGCTGTCCAGGGCATTCTGGTCAACATCTTCGGCGGCATCATGAAGTGCGACGTCATTGCCGAAGGCGTGCTCGCCGCCGTCAAGGAAGTCGGTCTGAAGGTTCCGCTCGTCGTTCGCCTCGAAGGCACGAATGTCGAGCTCGGCAAGAAGATCATCAACGAATCCGGTCTCAACGTCATCTCAGCAGATGACCTGGACGATGCCGCCCAGAAGATCGTGAAGGCAGTCAAGGGCTGATCGGGATGGCTGCTTCCTTCGCTCCAACGGCTGCTCACCTTCGCCTCGGTGCCTTTGCCGGCACCTGGGAAGGGGAAGAGCATGTCGCGGCTTCGGCCTGGACGAAGGAAGGTACGGCAACCGCGCGCCTCACGGCTGAGTGTCTGTTCGGCGGATTTTTCGTCGAACAGCGCTACGTGCAGACGCGGGACGGCTGCACGTCGTTCGAAGCCCGGAACATTCTCGGCTTCGACGCTGCGGATCAGGCCTACAAGCTCTATCAGTTCGATACGGTGGGCTTTACGCCCGCCGCGCCGGCCTCCGGCGAATGGATCGACGACAAGCTTGTCTTGACCAAAGTCTCGCCGCGCGGTCAGCAACGCACTCTCTTCCAGTTCGAAAATGAAGACTGCTACCGCATGGGCGTCACGTTCTCGCCCGCCGGCAGCGATACATGGCAGGAGGTCGTCAGCGGCTTATATCGCCGCGTTGCCTCCGCGTCTTCCAACCTCTCGTAACAAAGGCCTCGCATGTCTATTCTCATCAACAAAGACACCAAGGTTCTGGTTCAGGGCCTGACCGGCAAGACCGGTACCTTCCACACCGAACAGGCGCTTGCCTATCACGGCACGAAGATGGTCGGCGGTATCCACCCTTCCAAGGGCGGTGAAACCTGGACCGGCAAGGACGGCGAAAAGCTGCCGATCTTCAAGTCCGTCGCCGAAGGCAAGGACGCGACCGGCGCCAACGCCTCGGTCATCTACGTACCGCCGGCAGGCGCTGCGGCTGCGATCCTCGAAGCGATCGAAGCCGAGATCCCGCTGATCGTCTGCATCACGGAAGGCATTCCGGTTGCCGACATGGTCAAGGTCAAGGACCGCCTGATCAAGTCGAAGTCGCGTCTGATCGGACCGAACTGCCCGGGCGTTCTCACCCCGAACGAATGCAAGATCGGCATCATGCCGGGCTCCATCTTCAAGAAGGGCTCCGTCGGTGTTCTCTCGCGCTCCGGCACGCTGACCTACGAGGCCGTGTTCCAGACTACCAATGAAGGTCTCGGTCAGACGACGGCTGTCGGCATCGGCGGCGACCCGGTCAAGGGCACCGAATTCATCGACATCCTGGAAATGTTCCTCGCCGACGACGAAACCAAGTCGATCATCATGATCGGCGAAATCGGCGGTTCGGCTGAAGAAGAAGCCGCGCAGTTCCTAAAGGACGAAGCCAAAAAGGGCCGCAAGAAGCCGATGGTCGGTTTCATCGCCGGCCGCACGGCACCTCCCGGCCGCACGATGGGCCATGCCGGCGCCGTGATTTCCGGCGGCAAGGGCGGCGCGGAAGACAAGATTGCAGCGATGGAAGCGGCAGGCATCCGCGTGTCGCCGTCGCCGGCGCGTCTCGGCAAGACACTGGTGGAAGTCCTGAAGGGCTGAGCCTACCTATAGCAAGGCCGGACGGGGCGGCAGTCGCCTTGTCCCGTCCGGTTTAGATATTCGCAAGTGCATACCGACGGCCTTGATGGCCGCGAATGAAATACGGTCGCCGGGGACCCGAAAACCGGCAATGCAAACAAGTTGGGAGACGGGCGAGAGCGCCCGCAGATTCACCATGGCAAGGCAAGAAGCCAACGAGCAATTTCAGATCACCTCGTTCCTGGATGGCGCCAATGCTGCCTATATCGAGCAGCTCTACGCGCGCTACGAGGACGATCCTTCATCGGTATCCGACGAGTGGCGGTCGTTCTTCAAGGCGCTCGAGGATAGCCCCGACGATGTGAAGAAGGCGGCCAAGGGCGCCTCCTGGCAGCGCAAGAACTGGCCGATCCCGGCAAAGGGCGATCTGGTCTCCGCGCTCGATGGCGACTGGGGCGTTGTTGAAAAGGTCATCGAAACCAAGCTGAAGGCAAAGGCGGAAACCGCCGGTACGCCGGCGAGCGCAACCGACGTGCTGCAGGCGACGCGCGATAGCGTTCGCGCCATCATGATGATCCGCGCCTATCGCATGCGCGGCCATCTGCACGCCAAGCTGGATCCGCTCGGCATCGCCGCTCCGGTCGAAGATTACAAGGAGCTGTCGCCGGAAGCCTATGGCTTCACGGAGGCCGACTTCGACCGCAAGATCTTTATCGACAACGTGCTCGGCCTCGAATTCGCAACCATTCGCGAGATGATCGAGATCCTCGAGCGCACCTATTGCTCAACGCTCGGCGTCGAGTTCATGCACATCTCCAATCCGGAGGAAAAAGCATGGATTCAGGAGCGCATCGAAGGGCCGGACAAGGGCATCGCGTTCAATCCCGAGCGCAAGAAGGCCATCCTGCAGAAGATCATCGAAGCCGAAGGCTACGAGCAGTTCCTCGACGTCAAGTTCAAGGGCACCAAGCGTTTCGGCCTCGACGGCGGTGAGTCGCTGATCCCGGCGCTCGAGCAGATCCTCAAGAGCGGTAGCCAGCTCGGTCTTCGCGAAGCCGTCTTCGGCATGGCTCACCGCGGCCGTCTGAACGTGCTGTCCCAGGTCATGGGCAAGCCGCATCGCGCCATATTCCACGAGTTCAAGGGCGGCTCCTATGCGCCGGACGAAGTCGAAGGTTCAGGCGACGTGAAGTACCATCTCGGCGCGTCCTCGGACCGCGATTTCGATGGTGCCAAGGTACACGTGTCGCTGACGGCAAACCCGTCGCACCTTGAAATCGTCAACCCGGTCGTCATGGGCAAGGCTCGCGCCAAGCAGGATATGGGCGCCACCCAGTGGGATGGCGACATCATCCCGCTATCCGAGCGTGCCAAGGTCGTGCCGCTGCTCATCCATGGTGACGCGGCTTTCGCCGGGCAGGGCGTCGTTGCTGAAATCCTTGGTCTCTCCGGTCTGCGCGGCCATCGCGTTGCCGGCACGATGCACGTCATCATCAACAACCAGATCGGTTTCACCACCAATCCGGCCTTCTCGCGCTCGTCGCCCTATCCGTCCGACGTCGCCAAGATGATCGAAGCGCCGATCTTCCACGTCAACGGCGACGATCCGGAAGCGGTTGTCTATGCCGCGAAGATCGCGACTGAATTCCGCATGAAGTTCCACAAGCCTGTTGTGGTCGACATGTTCTGCTATCGCCGTTACGGCCACAATGAAGGCGATGAGCCGTCCTTCACGCAGCCGAACATGTACAAGGTCATCCGCGCCCATAAGACGGTGCTGCAGCTCTACTCGCAGCGGCTCATCAACGAAGGCGTGCTGACCGAAGGCGAAGTCGAAAAGATGAAGGCCGACTGGCGTGCCCATCTCGAGCAGGAATTCGAGGCCGGCCAGTCCTACAAGCCGAACAAGGCCGACTGGCTTGACGGCGAGTGGTCCGGCCTGCACACGGCCGACAATGCCGACGAGCAGCGCCGCGGCAAGACCGCCGTGCCGATGAAGTCGTTGAAGGAAATCGGCCGCAAGCTGTCGGAAATCCCGGCCGGCTTCCACGCGCACCGCACCATCCAGCGCTTCATGGAAAACCGCGCCAATATGGTGCAGACGGGCGAGGGCATCGACTGGGCCATGGCGGAAGCCCTGGCATTCGGTTCGCTCGTCGTCGAAGGCCACAAGATCCGTCTGTCCGGTCAGGATTGCGAACGCGGCACCTTCTCGCAGCGCCATTCGGTTCTCTACGATCAGGAGACCGAAGAGCGCTACATTCCGCTCGCCAATCTCTCGCCGACGCAGGCCCGCTACGAAGTCATCAACTCGATGCTCTCGGAAGAAGCGGTTCTCGGCTTCGAATATGGCTACTCGCTTGCCCGTCCGAACGCGCTGACCCTCTGGGAAGCCCAGTTCGGCGATTTCGCCAACGGCGCGCAGGTCATCTTCGATCAGTTCATCTCGTCGGGCGAACGCAAGTGGCTGCGCATGTCCGGTCTCGTCTGCCTGCTGCCGCATGGCTATGAAGGCCAGGGTCCGGAACACTCTTCGGCTCGCTTGGAACGCTATCTGCAGCTCTGCGCCGAAGACAACATGCAGGTCGCCAACGTCACGACGCCGGCGAACTACTTCCATATCCTGCGCCGGCAGTTGAAGCGCGACTTCCGCAAGCCGCTGATCCTGATGACGCCGAAGTCGCTGCTGCGCCACAAGCGTGCCGTGTCGACGCTTGCGGAAATGGCGGGCGAAAGCTCCTTCCACCGCCTGCTGTGGGACGATGCGGAAGTGATCAAGGATGGCCCGATCAAGCTGCAGAAGGACAACAAGATCCGTCGCGTCGTCATCTGCTCGGGCAAGGTCTACTACGATCTGCTGGAAGAGCGCGAGAAGCGCGGCATCGACGATATCTACCTCCTGCGTATCGAACAGCTCTATCCGTTCCCGGCCAAGGCGCTCATCAACGAGCTCAGCCGCTTCCGCAATGCGGAGATGGTCTGGTGCCAGGAAGAGCCGAAGAACATGGGCGCATGGTCCTTCATCGATCCGTATCTGGAATGGGTGCTTGCCCATATCGATGCCAAGTACCAGCGCGTTCGCTACACCGGCCGTCCGGCCGCCGCCTCCCCGGCGACGGGCCTGATGTCCAAGCATCTGTCGCAGCTTGCGGCGTTCCTCGAGGACGCGCTCGGCGGTTGAGGGGTTGCGCGATGGCCTATTTTCATCTGAAACTTGTGCCGCCGCGCCCCAGCTTCCCGCATGACGCCACGGAGGAGGAGATGGCCGCCATGCAGCAGCACGCCGCCTATTGGCGAGAACATGCGAATGCCGGGACGGCAATTGTCGTCGGCCCGGTCTTCGCGCCCGGTGGTGCTTTCGGCGTGGCTATCGTCGACGTCGAGCATGCCGATGCGGCCAAGTCGCTTGGTGATGCCGATCCCGTTCTTCGCGCCGGGCTCGGTTTCCGTATCGAAATCTCGCCGATGCCCTCACTCATTCTCCGGTCCTCTGTCGCCGGAATTCCATCCAACTCATAAAGACGAAAAATCAGGATTTGAACAATGGCCACTGAAATCCGCGTTCCTACCCTCGGCGAATCCGTCAGCGAGGCGACCGTCGGTACTTGGTTCAAGAAGGTCGGCGATGCCATCAAGGCCGATGAGCCGCTTCTCGAACTCGAAACCGACAAGGTGACAATCGAAGTTCCGGCGCCCTCCGCCGGTACGCTTTCCGAAATCGTTGCCCAGGCGGGCGAAACCGTAGGTCTCGGCGCGCTGCTCGGCCAGATCTCCGCCGGCAACGGCGCTGCAGCCGCTCCGGCACAGGCTGCTGCACCCGCCGCCGCTGCTCCGGCCCCTGCATCTGCTGCACCGGTTGCCGCCTCCGCCGTTTCCGCTCCAGCCTCTTCCATGCCGCCGGCACCGGCTGCCGGTAAGCTGCTTGCTGAAAACAATCTCTCTGCCGATCAGGTCGAAGGCAGCGGCAAGCGCGGCCAGGTCCTGAAGGGCGACGTCATCGCTGCTGTCGCCAAGGCTGCTTCGGCTCCTGCCGCTGCACCGGCAGCACCCGTTGCCGCTCGCGCCCCGACCGCCGTCGAGGACGTCAGCCGCGAAGAGCGCGTCAAGATGACACGCCTGCGCCAGACGATCGCCAAGCGCCTCAAGGATGCGCAGAACACCGCCGCCATGCTCACCACCTACAATGAGGTGGACATGAAGGCCGTCATGGACCTGCGCAACAAGTACAAGGATATCTTCGAGAAGAAGCATGGCGTGAAGCTCGGCTTCATGGGCTTCTTCACCAAGGCCGTCACCCACGCGCTGAAGGAACTGCCGGCTGTCAACGCCGAGATCGACGGCACCGACATCATCTACAAGAACTACTGCCACGTCGGCATGGCTGTCGGCACCGACAAGGGTCTTGTCGTTCCTGTGATCCGCGATGCCGACCAGATGTCGATCGCGGAAGTTGAGAAGGAGCTTGGCCGTCTGGCGAAGGCTGCTCGCGACGGCACATTGGCGATGGCCGATATGCAGGGCGGTACCTTCACCATTACCAATGGCGGCGTCTACGGTTCGCTGATGTCCTCGCCGATCCTAAATGCGCCGCAGTCGGGCATCCTCGGCATGCACAAGATCCAGGAGCGTCCGGTTGCCATCGGCGGTCAGGTCGTCATCCGTCCGATGATGTATCTGGCGCTCTCCTACGATCACCGCATCGTCGACGGCAAGGAAGCCGTGACTTTCCTAGTGCGCGTCAAGGAAAGCCTGGAAGATCCGGAACGTCTCGTTCTCGATCTCTAAGGGGAGCGTTGGATCATGTCGACATGGCCCATGCGGACGCTGCGCGGATTGTTGTGCGCCGTCGCCGCATGGGTGCCATCCTCCGCCGGCGCGGGCGAACTCGACATTTCCAAGTTCAGCAGCAATCTCGATCTGGCGTCGCTTGGCGACGCCGATCTTGCGACCCGCTCGATCAAGGTCCTGCACATCGGCAAGGTGGAACTGACCTCCGGGCGCATCGTCGCAAGCGACCCGCTCGTCGGGCCTGACCGCGCGGCATTTACCCGCTCCGTCTCCCCTGGCGATTATCCCGTCACCTTGTATCAGGCCTTCGGCCGCATCGCTGCGGCCAGCATGCGTTTTGCCGAGGGCAAGCCGGTGCGCTGGGAACTGGCCGTGGTCCCCGGCCAGGATATCAGCTCGCTGAAGAATGATGAGTTCTTCGGCTATCCGGTCGATGCCGGTCTTGGCTGCTACATGGATGCCGAGACCTGCGCGCTGATCCAGGAGCGCGAAAAACAGGTCCAGGCGGAGAAGGCGTCGTCAGATATCGACTACTACGACGATGTTCTGGCATCCGAGTTGCAGCCGAATAAGGACGACTATGCCCTGCATCGACCCGTATCAGGCAAACGGGGCAACGTAGCCGTTTTCGCGAGCGGCTGGGGCGATGGCTTCTATCCGGTGTTCTGGGGGCTGGATGCCGCCGGCAAGCCGCTGGTTCTGTTCACCGATTTCGGCGTGATCGAGAATGCCGACGGCCGGCGCGAGCCGGGAGGGCAATGATGATGCCGGCTCGGACCATGATGACAAAACTGGCTTCGACGCCCTTGGTAACGTTGGCTTGGGCGGTGGCTCCCGTCGCTGTGCAGGCGGAAGAGTGCGCACAGGAAAAGGCTGTCTATGTCGATATGGACAATGCCTATGAGCTGCGCTTCGAACCCATGGGCTCGGAATCATCCGTCAGCAACAGATTCAAGCTGGCAGTGCGCAACACCAATATCGTGGCCGATGGGATCGTGATGCGCACGGACGACCATCTGCGCGCCGATGGACGGATCATGTTCGAATGCCCTGAAGGGGATGTAACTGGGGCCGATCTCAGAGCCTGCACAGTGTGGCAGGGCATGGTCTATGCCTCGGATCTGAAGGGCCATATCCGTGCGCTGCCGGCGGAAGGCGAGAGTGCGGCGGATCGGCTTTTCCTGCCGGCGCTCGGTCCCTCGATCCAGAAATCGTCCCTCTGGGGCAAGGGCAAGGCGACAGTCGCGCCCTGGGATGTCCTTAGTCTGAAAGGATGCAATCAATGACCGACGACGCACCTGTTCTTCTCGTGACCGGCGGCAGCCGTGGCATCGGCGCCGCGATTTGCCTGGCAGCCGTTCAGCATGGCTGGGCCGTGGCGGTCAATTACGCGTCCAACAAGGATGCGGCCGAAGCGGTGGTCGGGACGATCGTTGACGCCGGCGGCGTGGCGATCGCGATCCCTGGAGACGTCGGCAACCCCAAGGATATCAAAGCCATTTTCGCCAAGGTCGACGCGCATTTCGGCCGCATCGACGGGCTCGTCAACAATGCCGGCATCGTCGACATCATCCAGCGCCTGGATGAAATGACGCCGGAGCGGATCGATCGTATGTTCCGCATCAACGTCACGGGTTCGATGCTGGCGGCGGCTGAAGCCGTGCGCCGCATGTCGACCCGGCATGGCGGCAAGGGCGGGGTGATCGTCAACGTCTCCTCCATGGCCGCCATGCTCGGCGGCGGCGGACAATATGTCGATTATGCCGCCTCCAAGGGCGCGATCGATACGTTCACTGTGGGGCTTGCACGCGAGGTGGCGGCGGAAGGCATTCGAGTCAATGCCGTCCGACCGGGAATCATCGATACCGATATCCACGCTGCCGCCGGGCTACCGGACCGAGCTCGTGATATCGCACCGCAGCTGCCGATGAAACGAGCGGGAACGGCCGACGAGGTCGCTGATGCCATCCTCTACCTTTTGAGCCCGCACGCATCCTATATAACGGGTGCCGTGCTCGACGTGAGCGGCGGTCGCTGATCGGAAAGGGTCGATAGATGCAATATATTCTCGAATTCCTCGGCCTGATGGCGGTGTTCTCGATCTTTATCGTCGTGCCCGGCGCCGATTTCGCCGTGATCCTGCGCCAGAGCATCGTGCATGGCCGCTGCGCCGCCATGATGACCGGGCTCGGCATGGGCTTCTCGCTGCTCTTTCACATCAGCTACACCATTCTCGGCCTCGGGCTGATCGTCTCGCAGTCGCTTGTCTTGTTCAGCCTGATCAAATGGGCAGGCGTAGCCTATCTCGTCTATCTCGGCCTCAAGTCCTTCCGCCAGCCGGGATTCCAGGTGAAAGATGTCGAGATCACCGAGGAAGACCGCAAGCCGGTTTCCGTCTGGCGTTGCCTGGCGACGGGCTTCGTCACCAATGCGCTCAACCCGAAGCCGGTGCTGTTCTTCCTGTCGCTATTTTCGACGCTCGTTCATCACGATACGCCGGCGCTCATCCAGTTCAGCTACGGCATCGGCATGGCGGCGGCGCTTGTCGCCTGGTTTGCCGGCGTTTCCACCTTCTTCACCGTCAAGCCGGTGCGCGATCGTTTCATCGCATCAGGCAAATGGTTCAACCGCATCACCGGAGCGGCGCTCGTCGGCTTCGGCATCCGCCTCGCCTTGGCACGGGCGACCGACTAACAAAGATACTAAACAAGGAAATTAAGGCATGTCCTACGATGTAATCATTATCGGAACCGGCCCCGGCGGCTATGTCTGCGCAGTCAAGGCAGCGCAGCTCGGCCTGAAGGTCGCGGTCGTCGAAAAGCGCGCGACCTATGGCGGCACCTGCCTCAACGTCGGCTGCATCCCGTCCAAGGCGCTGCTGCACGCTTCCGAAGTGTTCCATCATGCCGGCCATGGCATGGATGCGCTCGGCGTTGAAGTCGCAGCACCGAAGCTCAATCTCGAAAAGATGCTGGCGCACAAGGACGCGACCGTGAAGTCGAACGTCGACGGCGTCGCCTTCCTTTTCAAGAAGAACAAGATCGATGCCTTCCAGGGCACCGGCAAGATCGTTGCCGCAGGCAAGGTTTCCGTCACGGCCGATGACGGCAAGGTCACCGAGATCGAAGGCAAGAACATCGTCATCGCCACCGGTTCCGACGTTGCCGGCATCCCGGGCGTGCCGCTTGAGATCGACGAGAAGGTCATCATCTCCTCGACCGGCGGCATCGCGCTCGACAAGGTGCCGGGCAAGATGATCGTGGTCGGCGGCGGCGTGATCGGCCTCGAGCTCGGCTCGGTCTGGTCGCGCCTCGGCGCGAAGGTCACCGTCGTCGAATATCTCGACACCATCCTCGGCGGCATGGACGGCGAAGTCTCCAAGCAGTTCCAGCGTATGCTCGCCAAGCAGGGCATCGAATTCCATCTCGGCGCCAAGGTTGTCGGCGTCGAAAAGTCCGGCAATGGCGCGAAGGTTACCTTCGAGCCGGTCAAGGGCGGCGACAAGGTCGTGCTCGATGCCGATGTCGTTCTCGTTGCCACGGGCCGCAAGCCGTACACGGCAGGCCTCGGCCTCGAAGAAGCTGGCGTTACGCTTGACAATCGCGGCCGCGTCGAAATCGATGGCCACTTCAAGACCAATGTTGCCGGCATCTATGCCATCGGTGACGTGGTGAAAGGGCCGATGCTGGCACACAAGGCGGAAGACGAGGGCGTGGCGCTTGCCGAGATCCTTGCGGGCCAGGCTGGTCACGTCAATTACGATGTCATTCCAAGCGTCGTCTATACGCAGCCGGAAGTCGCCTCCGTCGGCAAGACCGAGGAAGAGCTGAAGGCCGCAGGCATCGCCTATAAGGTCGGCAAGTTCCCGTTCTCCGCCAACGGCCGCGCCCGCGCCATGCTGGCGACGGACGGCTTCGTCAAGATCCTTGCCGACAAGGAAACGGACCGCGTTCTCGGCGGGCACATCGTCGGCTTCGGCGCCGGCGAAATGATCCACGAGATCGCCGTGCTGATGGAATTCGGCGGTTCGTCGGAAGATCTCGGCCGCACCTGCCATGCGCATCCGACGATGTCGGAAGCCGTCAAGGAAGCCGCGCTCGCGACCTTCTTCAAGCCGATCCATATGTAAGATCGAACCATCCCGGCGAGACAAGCGCCGGGATTGCAATGCTTGCCTGATGATGCGATGTACGGGGCTCCCGTGCATCGCATCGTCCAATCGTTTTCACCAATAAAGCAAGCATGTCACGTCAAAACCCAGCCGGTCGTCTATCCCTGAAACTTTTCGTTGCGACAACGCTCGCACTCCTCGTTACCGTTGCGGCCCCCGCCCATGCGGAAACGCCCGTCGTCAGCTGGCCTCAGGCGGCAAGCGATCTGCCGGTGGAGCAGGGAATCCGCTTTGGGACCCTGCCGAACGGAATGCGCTATGCCGTCATGCACAATGCGACGCCGGCCGGGCAGGTGGCGATCCGCTTCCGCATCGGCGCCGGCTCGCTGCAGGAGCGTGATGACCAGCAAGGTCTGGCGCATTTCCTCGAGCACATGGCCTTCAAGGGCTCAACCCATGTGCCGGAAGGCGAGATGGTGCGCACCCTTCAGCGTCTTGGCCTGGCTTTCGGCGCGGATACCAATGCGTCGACGAGCTACGGCGAAACTGTTTATGCGCTGGATTTGCCGGAAGCCAAACCGGAGACGGTTTCGACCGGCCTGATGCTGATGCGCGAGACGGCGAGCGAGCTGACGCTCGATGCCGGCGCCTTCGACCGCGAGCGCGGCGTCATCCTTTCGGAAGAGAAACTGCGCGACACGCCGCAATATCGTGGCGGGACTGGTCTCCTCGCTCAACTGCTGCCAGGGCAGCGCGTGCCGCAGCGCCCGCCGATCGGCAAGACCGATATCATCAGCAACGCTCCAGTCGATCTGCTGCGGGACTTCTATCGCACCTATTATCGCCCCGATCGCGCCAGCCTGATCGTCGTCGGCGATATCGATGCGGCCGCCGTCGAAGCCGATATCCGCACGCGCTTCGGTAATTGGACCGCCGCCGCACCTGCACCATCAGACCCTGACCTCGGCACTCTCAAAAGCCATGGCGAGCGCGTCGGCACGGTCATTGTGCAGGGTGGTGCAACCCGTGTGCAGCTTGCCTGGACGCGCACTTACGACGCTTCGCCCGACTTGGTGGCCAAGCGCCGCGCGCAGCTGGTCGAGGATATCGGCCTGGCCGTTCTCAACCGGCGCCTGTCCGTTCTGGCGCAGCAGCCCAATCCGCCCTTCGTCAGCGCGCAGGCCGGTGCGCAGGATCTGCTGAAATCAGCCCATGTCGCGATGATTGCCGCCGATAGCGATCCTGCGAAGTGGCAGGCCGCCCTGGCGGCCATCGATCAGGAACAACGCCGCATAGCGCAGTTTGGTGCCGACCAAAGCGAGATCGACCGCGAAATTGCCGAGTATCGCTCCACGCTCCAGGCTGCCGCGAACGGAGCTGGGACGCGCGCGAGCCCGGATATTGCCGGTTCGCTCAGCTGGAGCGTCGGTGAAAACATGGTCTTCACCTCGCCTGCGGACGATCTGGCGCTATTTGATGCCGCGATGAAAGACCTGCGTGCAGAGGAGGTCAACCAGGCCCTTCAGCGCGTCTTTGCCGGCAATGGTCCGCAGCTGGTGCTGCAGATCCCGCAAATGCCCGAGGGCGGCGATGCCGCTGTCGAGAAGGCCTATGCCGATTCGCGCGCCGTGGCGGTAAAGGCGCCGGAACAGATGGCTTCGGTCGCATGGCCCTACACCGATTTCGGCAAGCCGGGCGATGTCGTCGAACGCCGGACGGTCGATGATCTCGGCGTGACCATGGTGCGTTTCGCCAATGGTGTCCGCCTGACTGTCAAGCCGACGAAGTATCGTGCCGACGAGGTTTTGGTGCACGCCGAAGTCGGCCACGGTCGGCTGGATCTGCCCAATGATCGCGCGCTGCCGATCTGGGCGACGCCGGCGCTGCCGCTATCCGGCCTGAAAGCCATCAGCTATGACGATATCCAGAAGACCTTTGCCGCGAAGGTCGTGAGCATCGATTTCGCCATTCAGGATGCCGCCTTCAAGTTCGAAGGCGCCACGCAGCCGCGCGACCTGCAGACGCAATTGCAGCTGCTGACCGCCTATGTCTCCGATCCGGCCTATCGCCCCGATGTCTTCAAACGGGTCCAGCAAGCCTATCTGAACATGCTTCCCCAGCTTCAGGCGACGCCGGGCAGCGTGGTCGGGCGCGATCTTTCCGGCCTCTTGCATTCCGGTGATCCGCGCTGGACGTTCCCGGACCGGACACAACTGACGGATACCAAGCCGGAAGATTTCGAAAGCCTCCTGCAGCCCGCTCTTTCGAAGGGGCAGATTGAAGTTATCATCGCCGGCGACGTCGGGGTCGATGATGCCATTCGCTTGACGGCGCAAACTTTCGGCGCCTTGCCGGTTCGCAGCGACGGAGAGAAACTGAGCAACGGTTCCGGTGTGCATTTTCCGGCGCCGACGATCGATCCGGTCGTTCGGCTTCATGACGGGCGCAGCGACAGCGCCGGTGCCGCCGTCGCCATCCCGATCGGCGATTTCCTTTCCGATCTGTCGCGAGCGGCCGCCGCGAATGTCGCCGGAGCGATCCTGCAGAATCGCGTGGTCGACCAGTTCCGCATCGCCGAGGGCGCTACCTACAGCCCTCAGGGCGAAGTCGACCTATCAAGATCGATCCCTGGCTATGGTTTTGCCTATCTTTATGTCGAGACCACGCCCGCCAAGGTGGATCATTTCTTCGAGCTGGTGGACAAGATAGCCGCCGATCTCGGCAATGGAGACGTTTCGCCCGATGAACTGACGCGGGCCAAGGTTCCGATCATCGAGGCGGTGAAGCGCTCGCAGCAGACCAACGGCTATTGGCTCCAGAACCTTCGCGATGCCCAGACCGATCCCCGGCGCCTCGACCGTATTCGCAGGAGCATCAGCGGCTACGAGGCGGTGAACGCCGAGGATGTCCGCGCCATTGCCGCGACCTATCTGAAGCCGGGCACATCCTGGCGGCTGAAGATATTGCCGGCGGATGGATCGGCCGTGCGTTAGTCCATTATCTGCCGGCCAAATTGCCGCAGCCGGCATTTGCCGATCGGGTGGCATCGCAATGTGTGGTAGCCTGCGGACGTCGAATAAAGACGGATGAAACCATGTCTGCAAGGCCTTTAATGGTGAAGCCCCTTATGCCGCATCCGGCGTTGCCGGATGCCGATTGGGCTGACTGCTACCAACTGAAGATTCCGAACTCGGATCTGACGGCGATTGCCGCCGCCCGAACGATGCTCAGCCGCTTTCCATTTTGGGTGCGGCTGCTGATACGGGTGCGCGATGTGGTAACCGGCTTGTTCGGTTTGAGATCCAGCAGCGACCTTCGGGCGGAGGAGTGGGAGAAGATCGGCTTCTTTCCCGTCGTCAGCAAGTCCGACAATCAGGTCGTGCTCGGGTTTGACGACCGGCATCTCGATTTTCGGGTCGTCATCGACGTTCGGAACGACGATCAGGGGCGTCGGCTGGTCGATGCGACGACGCTTGTCCGGCGGAACATATTGCTTGGCCGGATCTATCTCGCAATCATTACGCCATTCCACCGGCTGATCGTCGCAACGATGCTTGCCGATCTCGGCAAGCGGATGCAAACGGTCAGTTTACCGCCGTCACCGTAAAGCCCTGCTTGCGCAGCAGCGCCACAAGGCCCTGGTCGCCGACGAGGTGAAGCGCGCCAACGGCGATGAAAGCGTTGCCCTTGTTGAGAACGGGCGCGGCACGCTCGGCCATGACCTTGTTGCGGTCGAGGATGATGCGCTGCTCGAAAGCGGCGGTATCGGCATCCGTGATCTTCTGATCCGGTTCGATCACCTTCAGCATCGGGATCATCGCGCCGATATTGCCGGCGATATAGAGCTCCGTCATCGTTTCGTTGACGTCGTTGATCTTGTCGCCCAGTTCGAGCGTCTGCATCAGCGATTTCAGATGCAGCGCCACCGGCAGATCACTCATGGCCTTGGCTTGCTCGGCCAGCGTTTCGAGACCGACGACTTTCTTACCCTCGGCGGCGGCGTCGCTCGCCAATTTTTGGTCAAGGAATTTCGCGCCGGCCGTCTTGCGACGAACCTCGCAGCCCGTCATCTCGAAGGAGCTCGAGATCAGCCAGGGCTGCATGCGGGAGACGGCGGCAAGCGCAATGCCGCGTTCCTTGAGGCCTGCTTCCAGCCGGGCATTTTCTTCGGGTGTGAGATGCTGGCTGATCGTCGAGCCGTCGGTGAGCATGGTGAGTGAGGGATTGGCGAAGAGGGCAGCGGCGGCTTTCTTGTCATCGAGGATCTCATCCGATTCGACAACGATCGTATCGGCTGATGCAACGGCGTCTGCAGCGCCCTTGGGCATGATGAGCACGCGTGTATCCGAGACATGCATGGTGCCGAGCAGCCATGACGGCTTCAAGCCGGGCTTTTCGATCTTCCAGAAGATACCCTTGCCGTTCTCCACCTTGTCGCCGGCGGCGATGATGGAGGCGTATTTTGTCGGATCGTTCTTTTGAAGTTCGGCCATGAGATCCTTGCCGCCGCAGCTGTCGGAGACTGCGCCTTCGGCATGGGCCGGCCGCAGCGTCAGCATCGTCGCGACCAGCAGCACCGCAAGCATCAGCGGAAAGGCAGTGGCAAGCCAGAGCAGCATATCGCCAAGTGTCGGCTTCATCGACCGCATCGTCTTGGACCCGAGGGCAGAAATCATCAAAATCTTCCGTTCGCAGAGAGCATGACCGTTAAGGTCCGAAAGCGGCTTTCGGAGGGCATGCCGGGACATGGTTCTGCTTTACGCGAGCGAGACGGAAATTCCCTTAACGCGAGAGGTTAATCTTTTCTTATGCGCGTGGGTGGGCGCGGTCGTAGACCTCGAGCAGGCGTGAGGAATCGACGCCGGTATAGACCTGCGTCGTCGAGAGGCTGGCATGGCCGAGCAGTTCCTGGATGGTGCGCAGATCACCGCCGCCAGCCAGCAGATGGGTGGCGAAGGAATGGCGAAGCGCGTGCGGTGTTGCCGTATCCGGCAGCCCGAAGGCGCTGCGCAGTTTTTGCATGCCGTGCTGGATGATGCCCGGCTGCAGCTTGCCGCCGCGCGCGCCGCGAAAGAGGGCGTCATCGGCTTCGAGATGATAGGGACAGAGCTTGCGATATTGATCGACCGCTTGCGTGACGATCGGCAGCAGCGGCACCAGCCGTGTCTTGTTGCCCTTGCCGGTAATGCGCAGCGAGGTTGCGCCCGGCAGAAAATCCTGCGGCTTCAGATCCAGCGCTTCAGAGATGCGTAGCCCGCAGCCATAGAGCAGGGTCAGCACGGCGGCATCGCGCGCGGCGATCCAGGGTTCCTCGTGCAGCTGCGCCTCGTCACTGACGACGGTAATCGCCTGCTTGTCGGAAAGCGGCTTCGGCAGCGATTTCGGCTGTTTCGGCGAGCGCACCGCAGCGGCACCCGCGGCATTCACCAGGCCCTTCTTTTCGAGATAGCGCAAGAGCGAGCGAAGCCCGGCAAGATTGCGCCCGAGCGAACGCGCGCCCGCGCCGTCCTTGCGGCGGGCGGCAAGGAATGCGCGAAAGTCGGCGGGGCGGAGCGCATGAATATCCTCGATCGTCGCCGGACCGCCGAGATGGCCGGTGAGGAAGGTCAGGAATTGCCGCGTATCGCGTTCATAGGCATTCAGCGTATGGGCGGCGAGCCGCCGCTCCTGGCCAAGCGCTTCGAGCCAGCGGTTGCGTTCCGCCATCAACCTGGAGTCGGCGATAACAAGCAATTCGTTCAGTGGAAAACCCCTTGAAATTCAGATCGCATCTGCCACTTTGAAGGAAGGAAGGTTATGGAATCGCTAATTTTCCCGCTGCTTCCGGTGCGTTTTCCCTTCGTGCCGCGGGGCGCATCTGGACTTCAATGAAACTGCATATGGCTCGTTCCGGATCTCGGATGGTTCGCCTTCCATATGCGAGGCGCTTGTCATGCTTCGATCATATTCGATTGCGATAGAATATATCCCAACCATTCAGGATACTTCATGGCACGCCGCGGTTCGATAACTGCACTCGGGCAGATTGCGGAAGCAATCGCTTTGGTGTCCCAGGGACAGCCAGGACATATCGTCGATACGTTGATCGCAGAGCGCGGGCAGAAGATCGTCCGAAACCCGCTCTGGCCACTCATGCGCCCCTTTCTCTACACGCTGCTGCGCTACAACAAGGCAATCGAATTCGCCGATGATGTCGCCAAGCTTTCGGGCTTCCAGTGCTTCGAATATATGAGCGATCTGCTGCGCCTCGACATCGGCGTGACCCATGCCGACCGCATTCCGGCTAAGGGCGGCTTCATTCTCGTCAGCAATCATCCCACAGGCATTGCCGACGGCGTCGCCGTCTTCGATCTTCTGAAGTCGCGCCGGCCGGATATGATGATCTTTGCCAATCGCGATGCGGTGCGGGTCAACCCGCGCTTCGCCGAAATGATCATTCCGGTGGAGTGGCGCGAGGAATATAAGAGCAAGCTAAAGACGCGCGAGACGCTGCAGCTGACCAACCGCGCCGTTGCCGATGGCAAGGTGACGGTGCTCTTTCCGTCCGGCCGCATCGCCTACTGGGCGAACGGCAAGCTGAACGAGCGTCCATGGAAGACCTCGGCCGTGGGCTTGGCGCGCAAATACAATCTGCCGATCCTGCCGGTGCATCTGACGGCGCGCAATTCCGGCCTGTTCTACTGGTTCGCCAAGTGGTCGACCGAGCTGCGCGACATGACCGTGTTCCACGAGCTGCTCAACAAGCGCGGCGACCGGTTCGATTTCCTCGTCGGCAATCTCATCCCGGTCGAGCATCTGGACGGCGACGTCAACGAAGTGACGAAGGCACTGGAGAGGCACACCGTCTTCGACCTTGCGGCTGATGGCAATGCAACCTTCGCGCCGCTTGTTCCTCCGAACGAGGATGAGACCCTGCTTTCGCATTCTCTTTAATATAGGAATCGGCTAAACCCTCGGGCATGCAGCTTCGCTCCATGTTTGCCCGGAATTATCGCTCCCTGCGCTCGATCCGAATGGATCTCGCCGATGTGAACCTGTTCATTGGCGAGAACGGGGTGGGCAAGTCAAACCTTTATCGCTCGTTGCAGCTAGTGCAGGCCGCGGTTCGCGGGCGTCTGGCGCATGAGATTTCCAATGAGGGTGGCATGTTCTCGGCCATGTGGTCGGGCAAGCGGCGTTCGCATGAGTCTGCCCGCATCCGCTTCGATGTCGAGTTGCTCGACATGGAGCGGGCGGCGACCTTCCGTTATTGGATCGAGGCGGGCATGCGGCCGCCGCTTCCCGCCGCGGGTTTTTCGCTAGAGCCACAGGTCAAGGCCGAAGAACTTTCCGTCGAAACAGGACGGCGAGCGGTGACGATGATGAAGCGCGAGGGGCCTGGCATTTCCGTGCGCGGCGAGAGCGGCCGCATGGAGCAGCATCGGGATCATGCTCTGACATCCGAAACTGCGATCGCATTGCTGGGCGATGCCGGCTATTTTCCGGAGGTCGGCACCTTCCGCCGAGCCGTCGATGCCTGGCGATTCTACCACGGCTTCCGCACCGATCGCGGCTCGCCGCTGCGTGCGCCTTGCCTTGCCGTGACGTCTCCCATGCTGGACGAGGACGGCGCCAATATCGCCGCCGTTTTCGCGACCCTCGTTCATACGCGCGAAGATACCGTCGAGCTAGACCGGGTTCTTGCCGCAGCGCTCGGAGGGGCGCGGCTTGTTGTGCCTGAACCGCAGGAAACTGCGGATTTCGGACTGATGCTGCCAGAATTCCCCAACCGCGTCTTCCAGCCGCGCGAATTGTCGGACGGCCAAATCCGGTTTCTCGGTCTTGCTGCAGCCCTGATGTCCTACCGCCTGCCGCCGCTGATCGCGCTCAACGAGCCGGAGGCAAGCCTGCATCCCGACATGCTGGTGCCGCTTGCCGACATGATCGCTGAGGCGGCGAAGACAAGCCAGATCTGGATCGTCACCCATTCCGAACGTCTGGCAGAGGCCGTTCGCGAGCGCTGTGGCGCGAGGCCGCGCCGCGTGATCCGCGAAGATGGCTCCACCTGGATCGACGGCATGCGGCTGACGGGCGAAATCGACGAGGATGAATAGCAATCCGATTTCGTTGCCTTCCAAACTTATGCGTCCGCAGAGATCATATCGGCAAGCGGCGACGGCATATCCACATGAACGGCTCGGCGCGGTCATTTACCTCGCCGAGCCGCATCGCTCTTGGAGCGGTTCACTTTTTCACGGAATCTCTGGACCGCTCTATCTCTTTGTTTTCACGCAATTCTGGACGGAAAACCGCCGTAAAATTTTCCTGGAATTGCTCTTAGGAGCGAAGGTTTTCTCTGATCCACTCTTCGGCGGTTGTAACCTTTATGCCGTTCCGCTCATTGAAGCTGCCGCGCTTTGGCCATGCCACGCCTTTGCCCTCGGCGAAGACCGCCCGATATTTCTTGATGTGGTTATCAGGGTCCTGTGTAAGTTCCGACTTGAGCTGAGGAACTGTCCATTCCACTTTCCTAAACGGTCGCTCAAGCACGGTTTGAAGCTTGTCGGCAACCTCACCGTAGGTCACGGTGTCGCCGGCGAGATAGACGATCTCGTTGCGGATCATCGGCTGAGCGAAGACCACCTCGGCGGTCAAGGCACCTATGTCATCGGGAGTCGTCAGCGTAACTTCCGTATCCAGGCTGCCAAGTGCGTTGACTACGTTGTTTTCGAGATCGACGACCTCGAAGATCGATTCGAACAAGAAGCTCGTGAACATTCCCGTAGAGATCACCACCCAGTCGGTTTTGTCTTGCCCACGCAGAAGGTCACGCACGTCGATCTGGGCGTCGAACAGGTCCTGAGGGCTGCCGCGACCGATGACGTCGAAGTCCACGCCAAACTGCCAAGGGAAATAGCGCTTGAGGTTCGCTTCAAGTGCAGCTTTCGCAAGTTTCATGGGCGTGTTTCGACCAGCGGAAAAGCCCGCACAACCGATCACCGTATCAAAACGTGCGAAGATCGCTGCGAGCTCACTTATCGTTGCGGCAAGGATGTCGCCAGTGACGATCTCGATCCCCAGTTCACGTATCTCGAAGACATCACGCTGTTTTACCGGGTCGGTCGACTCAACGGTCGCCGCCCGCAAGAGGACGCTGATGGCTGTACCCGAATGATCCTTGGCCTTACGCGCCAGATTGCGTAGTACAGGCATACCAAGCTCTCCGGCACCAATGACCAGGATCGACTGTCCTTCTGTTGTTTGCGTGGAGTTCATTTTGGAAATCCTTTCTACTCTCACCGTTCGTGGGAACGGGTAAATGGCATCTCTCAGAAAGGATCGTAAGAAGGTACACGCGTGATACCGTAGGGCAGAAAGATGACGAGAGACGAAATCCTGAACTATTCTCAAGCCGTCTGCGACGGCCTTCGCGAAGATGATGACGGGGTAAGACGTGAAGTTCTGACCCATGCAGGGAACAGATGGTCGTTGGGCGTCATCCACACCTTAGGCGTCTATGGCAGACTACGCCACGCGGATATCGGACGACGAATGCATGGTGTTACCCAGAGGATGCTGACACGCACTCTCCGAGAACTTGAGAGAGATGGGCTGGTCACACGCTACGATCTGGTGGAGATGCCGCCACGCGTAGAATACGAGCTTACCGAGTTGGGAATGGAGCTCCTGATCCGCATGATCCCGCTTTGGACATGGGTGGTTGAAAATTCAGATCAGTTTCGAAAATCGCGTGAGGACTACGATTCCCGCCTGCATGCGAAACCATCATGGCAGACTTTTTAACGAGCTCGTAGGCTGCTATGGGCAGCTATCCATAATTATCTGCGGTTAGGACACACCGGGCCGCTTGGGCCGATAGCGATCATTGATGACGCTGTCGCAAAGGACGAATATTTCTGGTAGCCGCAAGCCATCCGCATTGTGCGGATAGTCATGCGCCACTCCCGGGTTTCCTTTTTTGTCCGTCCGGGGCATGGTCTGCCGCAATGAGCAAAGATTCTTCCGATCTGTTCGGTGCGCTTTTCGAGGCGGCGCCCGCAAAGCCTATGATGAGCCGTACGGTACCCGTTCTCGTGCCGATGCCGGCGCCGCGGGCCTATTCCTATGCCGTGCCTGAGGGCATGGCGGTGGAGCCGGGTTCGGTCGTGCAGGTGCCGCTTGGGCCACGCCAGGTCATTGGCGTCGTCTGGGATGGCGAGGATGACGGCGGCGTCGATCCGAAGAAGCTTCGGCCGATCAGCCATGTGTTCGATTGCCCACCGCTCGGTAAGCACATGCGTGACTTCATCGATTGGGTTGCCGCCTATACGCTCTCGCCGCCGGGGCTTGTGGCGCGCATGGCGCTACGAGCGCCGGCTGCCTTTGATCCCGAGCCGATGATCGAGGGCCTACGCTTCATCGGCGGCCAGCCGGAACGGATGACGCCGGCTCGCGCCAAGGTGATGGAGATCGCTGCCGACGGGCTTTCCTGGACGAGGCTTGGCCTCGCGCATGCGGCGGGTGTGTCCACCAGCGTCGTCGACGGATTGATCTCGCAGGGCATTTTCGAGACGATCTTTCTGCCGCCGCCGCCTGTCGTCGCCAAGCCTGATCCGGAATTCACCGCGTCGCGGCTGCAGGGGCCGCAAAAGGATGCGGCCGACGAAATCCTGGCCGACGTGCGCAAGGGCGAGTTCGCGGTTTCGCTGATCGACGGTGTCACCGGTTCCGGCAAGACGGAGGTCTATTTCGAGGCCATTGCTGAAACACTCCGGCGCGGCAAACAAGTGTTGATCCTGCTGCCGGAGATCGCACTGACGGCCAGCTTCCTGGAACGCTTTCAGGATCGCTTCGGCGCCAAGCCGGCCGAATGGCATTCCGATCTTGCGCCGAAGATGCGGGAAAAGGTCTGGCGTCAGGCTGTGACCGGCGAGGTTCGGGTCGTGGCCGGGGCGCGTTCGGCGCTCTTCCTGCCCTTCGAGGATCTCGGGCTGATCATCGTCGATGAAGAGCATGACCCTGCCTATAAGCAGGAGGATCGCGTTTATTATAATGCGCGCGATATGGCCGTGGTGCGCGGCCGCATCGGTGATTTTCCCGTCGTGCTGGTGTCGGCGACGCCTTCGGTCGAGAGCCAGGTTAACGGCCAGAGTGGGCGCTATACCACAATCCATCTGCCGACTCGCTTCGGCGATGCGGCGCTTCCGGATCTGCACCTGATCGATATGCGCCGGCATGCGCCCGAGCGCGGCGGCTTTCTTTCGCCCGTCATGATCCGCGCGATCGGTAAGACGATTGCCAAGGGCGAGCAGGCACTCTTGTTCCTCAACAGGCGTGGCTATGCGCCGCTGACGCTCTGCCGGGTCTGCGGCCACCGGTTTCAATGCCCTCAATGTTCGAGCTGGCTGGTCGAGCACCGTTTCCGCAACCAGATCCAATGTCATCAATGCGGATATGCCGAGCGCACGCCGGAGGCCTGCCCCGAATGCGGCACGCTGGATCATCTCGTTGCCTGCGGGCCGGGCGTCGAGCGCATCGCCGAAGAGGTGGAGCGGCATTTCCCCGAGGCGCGGACGATCGTGCTCTCCTCGGACATCATGGGCGGCGTCAAGCGCTTGCGGCTGGAGCTGGAGGCCATCGCCAAGGGCGAGGCCGACATCGTCATCGGCACGCAGCTCGTCGCCAAGGGGCATAACTTCCCGCTGATGACGCTGGTCGGTATCGTCGATGCGGATCTCGGCCTGGCGAATGGCGATCCGCGCGCTGCCGAGCGGACATTCCAGCTCCTGTCGCAAGTGACAGGGCGCGCCGGGCGAACCGGTCTCAAGAGCCATGGATTGCTTCAGACCTACCAGCCGCAGCATCCCGTCATGCAGGCGATCGTATCCGGCGATGCCAGCGCCTTTTACGAGCGCGAGATTTCGGAGCGGGAGAGGGCCATCTTGCCGCCCTTCGGCAGACTTGCGTCGATCATCGTCTCGGCCGACAGCAGGCAGGATGCCGAAACCCATGCCCGCGGCATGCGCAATGCGGCGCCGCAGGTCTCGGGCATATCGGTACTGGGTCCGGCCGAAGCGCCGATCGCGCTCGTGCGGGGGCGACACCGCTTCCGCCTGCTGGTGCATGGCCGGCGCAATTCCGACATGCAGGGATTCCTGCGGGCCATGCTGGCGCAATCGCCTAGGGAGCGCGGCTCCGTGCAGGTGCAGCTCGATATCGATCCGCAAAGCTTTCTGTGATTGGCGCGGCAGATATCCTGGCTGCACCTTTCCCTTGTAATGCGGATCATGCCATAAGTCGGCCGTCTCACTTGACCTGATTTGTGCGCGGCTGATTTTGAGGACGATCGATGGAGCTTTATTTTCCGACCGAATTCGGCGAACGGCTTGCCTACTGTTCGGCTGCCATTACGGCGCTGATCGGCCTCTTCCTGATGTTCGCGCCGGGTTACACCTATCGCTTCCTCAAGCTGCAGGTGAAGGAAGGCCGTTCGGAAGCCTATGCCGAGGCTCGCTCGGCTGGCGGCTTTATGGTGGGTTTGGGTTTGGTGGCAATCCTGCTGGCGCAGCCGATGATCTATCTGGCGCTCGGTGCCGCGTTCGGCGTCGCGGCGTTCGGCCGCATCCTCTCGCTCATGTCTGATCGGGGCAGTGTATTTTTGAGCCTTCTCCTTCTGGTTGTGCAGGCGATTCTTGCTGCGCTACCTTTTCTCTATGGACTTGGCTATATTTGACCCGAAAACGGCTCCGGCGCGGCCATTTTTGCCTGCGCTATCCCCATGCTTTTCGAATTTTGCCATCATAAATTCGCCCGAATGGCGTATTCGTCGAATACGCGTGTTGCGAGTCTCAATATCCTATGTTAGACGAACCCCGAATTTCGGATGAGGCAGGAGCGCGCTCCTGCTGATTTCTGGGGGAAATCAAAACGAATTCAAGGGCATATCGCTTCCGTCACTCGGAAGTTTGGTTCTTGGGTTGAAATCAGGGAATTTTGTGCCCGTGGCAGACACATCCCAGCATGTTTCTGGTGTCGCAGAACGATATGCCTCGTCGCTGTTCGAATTGGCTCTTGAAGAGGGTGCCGTACCGGCAGTGACCGCCGATCTCGATCGGTTCCAAGCCATGCTCGACGAAAGCGAAGATCTGAAGCGCTTCGTCCTCAGCCCGGTCTTTTCGGCTGAAGAGCAGGTCGGCGCGATCCAGGCGCTGGCAACGAAGGCCGGCTTCGGCGCTTACGTCACCAATTTTCTGAAGCTTGTGGCCAGCAATCGGCGCCTTTTTGCGCTGCCGGGCATGATCAAGGCTTTCCGCATCATCGCCGCCCAGCATCGCGGCGAGATTTCCGCCGAGGTCACCTCGGCCCACGCGCTGACTCCGGCGCAGGAAGATGAATTGAAGGCGGCGCTGAAGGGCGTCACCGGCAAGGACGTGACGATTGTCGTCACCGTCGATCCGTCGATCCTTGGCGGCCTGATCGTCAAGGTCGGTTCGCGTCAGATCGATACGTCCCTTCGCACCAAACTCTCCACCCTTAAGCTTGCATTGAAAGAGGTCGGCTGATGGATATCCGCGCCGCGGAAATTTCCGCAATTCTGAAAGATCAGATCAAAAACTTCGGCAAGGAAGCTGAAGTCTCCGAAGTCGGCCAGGTTCTCTCCGTCGGTGACGGTATCGCCCGCGTCTACGGTCTGGACAATGTCCAGGCTGGCGAAATGGTCGAATTCCCCGGCGGCATTCGCGGCATGGCCCTGAACCTCGAAGCCGACAATGTCGGCGTGGTTATCTTCGGCTCCGACCGAGATATCAAGGAAGGCGACACCGTCAAGCGTACCGGCGCGATCGTTGACGTTCCGGTCGGTCCGGAACTGCTCGGCCGCGTTGTCGACGCGCTCGGCAACCCGATCGACGGCAAAGGCCCGATCAATGCGACCCGCCGTTCGCGCGTCGACGTCAAGGCTCCGGGCATCATTCCGCGTAAGTCGGTTCATGAGCCGATGTCGACCGGCCTCAAGGCCATCGATGCCCTGATCCCGGTTGGCCGCGGCCAGCGCGAGCTCGTCATCGGTGACCGCCAGACCGGCAAGACCGCCATCATTCTCGACACGATCCTGAACCAGAAGGCCATCCACGATGCTGGCCCGGACAGCGAAAAGCTTTACTGCGTCTACGTCGCCGTTGGCCAGAAGCGTTCGACCGTTGCCCAGTTCGTCAAGGTGCTCGAAGAGCGCGGCGCGCTGAAGTACTCAATCATCGTTGCCGCAACGGCGTCCGATCCGGCTCCGATGCAGTTCCTCGCTCCGTTCGCCGGTTGCGCCATGGGCGAATACTTCCGCGACAACGGCATGCACGCCCTGATCGGCTACGACGACCTCTCCAAGCAGGCCGTTGCCTATCGTCAGATGTCGCTGCTGCTGCGCCGCCCGCCGGGCCGCGAAGCTTATCCGGGCGACGTTTTCTACCTGCACTCGCGTCTCCTCGAGCGCGCTGCAAAGATGAACGATGAGAAGGGCGCTGGTTCGCTCACCGCTCTCCCGGTCATTGAAACGCAGGGTAACGACGTTTCGGCCTTCATTCCGACCAACGTGATCTCGATCACCGACGGCCAGATCTTCCTTGAAACCGACCTGTTCTATCAGGGTATCCGTCCGGCCGTTAACGTCGGTCTGTCGGTTTCGCGCGTCGGCTCGTCCGCTCAGATCAAGGCGATGAAGCAGGTTGCAGGCTCGATCAAGGGCGAACTCGCCCAGTATCGTGAAATGGCCGCCTTCGCCCAGTTCGGCTCCGACCTCGATGCTGCAACCCAGCGCCTGCTGAACCGCGGTGCTCGCCTGACCGAACTCCTGAAGCAGCCGCAATTCTCGCCGCTGAAGACGGAAGAGCAGGTTGCGGTGATCTTCGCCGGCGTCAACGGCTACCTCGACAAGCTGCCTGTTGCCCAGGTCGGCAAGTTCGAGCAGGGCCTGCTGTCGTACCTCCGCTCGGAAGGCAAGGAAATCCTCGACACCATCCGTACCGAAAAGGCCATTAGCGACGCGACGAAGGGCAAGCTCACCGCTGCTCTCGACAGCTTCGCCAAGTCTTTCGCGTAATCGGGCCAAGCTCTAGGACGGACCAAGGATGCCTTCACTCAAGGATCTGAAAAACCGGATCGCCTCCGTCAAGGCGACGCAGAAGATCACCAAGGCGATGAAAATGGTCGCCGCGGCGAAGCTTCGGCGTGCGCAGGAGGCGGCCGAGGCCGCCCGGCCTTATTCGCAGCGCATGGCCGCTGTTCTGGCCAATATCTCGGCTGCCGTCAGCGATGCCGACGGCGCGCCGCTGCTGATGACCGGAACCGGCAAAAGCGATGTGCATCTGCTCGTCGTCTGCACGGCCGAACGCGGCCTGTGCGGTGGTTTCAATTCGCAGATTTCGCGCTTCGCGCGTGACCATGCCCGCAAGCTTCTGGCCGAAGGCAAGACGGTGAAGATCTTCACCGTCGGCAAGAAGGGCTATGACGTCCTTCGCCGCGAATATGCGTCGCTGATCGTCGAGCGCAAGGAATTGCGCGACGTCAAGCGCATTGGCTTCGACAATGCCGACGCCATCGGCAAGCGTATCATCGATATGTTCGAAGCCGGCGAATTCGACGTTTGCACGCTGTTCTACTCCGAATTCAAGTCGGTGATCAGCCAGGTGCCGACGGCACAGCAGCTCATCCCGGCTTCGGCTCCAGCCGTCGTCGAACAAGACGCAGCCCACAAGGGTGCCGTCTACGAATACGAGCCGGATGCGGCTTCGATCCTCGCGGACCTGATCCCGCGCAACATCTCCGTCCAGATATTCCGCGCGTTGCTCGAAAACGTCGCCGGCGAGATGGGCGCTAAGATGAGCGCGATGGACAATGCGACGCGCAACGCTGGTGAGATGATCAACAAGCTGACGCTGAACTACAACCGTCAGCGCCAGGCACAGATCACCAAGGAATTGATTGAAATCATTTCGGGCGCGGAAGCGCTCTGAGGTTAGGGAAAGAGGGTAAGAAAATGGCTGACGCAGCTACCCCCGCAGGTTCTGTCGGTAAGGTTACTCAGGTTATCGGCGCCGTTGTGGACGTTGCTTTCGACGGCGAGCTCCCGGCGATCCTGAACGCGCTTGAAACCGACAATAACGGTAATCGTCTGGTTCTCGAAGTCGCACAGCACCTCGGCGAAAATTCCGTCCGCACCATCGCCATGGACTCGACCGAAGGTCTGGTTCGTGGACAGCGTGTCAACGACACAGGTGCACCGATCTCGGTTCCGGTCGGACATGAGACGCTCGGCCGTATCATGAACGTCATCGGCGAGCCGGTCGACGAAGCAGGTCCGCTGAACACCTCCAAGAAGCGCGCCATCCACCAGGATGCTCCGTCCTACGTCGAGCAGTCCACGGAATCTCAGATCCTCGTCACCGGCATCAAGGTCGTCGATCTCCTCGCTCCTTACGCAAAGGGCGGTAAGATCGGCCTGTTCGGCGGCGCTGGCGTCGGCAAGACCGTTCTCATCATGGAGCTGATCAACAACGTCGCCAAGGCGCACGGTGGTTACTCGGTATTCGCAGGCGTGGGTGAACGCACCCGCGAAGGCAACGACCTCTACCACGAAATGATCGAATCGGGCGTCAACAAGCATGGCGGCGGCGAAGGCTCTAAGGCAGCGCTCGTGTACGGCCAGATGAACGAACCGCCGGGCGCGCGCGCTCGCGTCGCTCTGACCGGTCTGACCGTTGCTGAAAACTTCCGCGATGAAGGCCAGGACGTTCTGTTCTTCGTCGACAACATCTTCCGCTTCACGCAGGCTGGTTCGGAAGTGTCGGCTCTGCTCGGCCGTATTCCTTCGGCCGTGGGTTATCAGCCGACGCTCGCCACCGACATGGGCCAGATGCAGGAACGCATCACCACGACGACGACCGGCTCGATCACCTCGGTTCAGGCCATTTACGTTCCGGCCGACGACTTGACCGACCCGGCACCGGCAACCTCGTTCGCCCACCTGGACGCAACGACCGTTCTGTCGCGCTCGATCGCCGAAAAGGGCATCTATCCGGCCGTCGACCCGCTCGACTCCACCTCGCGCATGCTCGACCCGATGGTCGTCGGCGAAGAGCACTACGAAGTTGCCCGTAAGGTCCAGTCGACGCTGCAGCGCTACAAGGCCCTGCAGGACATCATCGCCATCCTGGGCATGGACGAATTGTCCGAAGACGACAAGCTGGCTGTTGCCCGCGCTCGCAAGATCGAGCGCTTCCTGTCGCAGCCGTTCTTCGTCGCCGAAGTCTTCACCGGTTCGCCGGGCAAGCTCGTCGCTCTCGAGGACACGATCAAGGGCTTCAAGGGCCTCGTCAACGGCGAATACGACCACCTGCCGGAAGCTGCCTTCTACATGGTCGGCTCGATCGAAGAAGCGATCGAAAAGGCCAAGAAGCTGGCTGCCTAATCAGGCCAATCCATCGGCGCGCGGCTTTGCCCGCGCGCCCTTGCCTTGCGAATAAGACAATCGAGAAGTGACGGGTCATGGCTGACAATTTCAATTTCGAACTGGTTTCTCCGGAGCGCCTGCTGCTGTCGGAACAAGTCATCGATGTCGTCATCCCCGCGAGCGAAGGCGAGATAACCGTCATGGCGAACCATGCGCCGACCATGACCACCATCAAGCCGGGCGTCGTCAAGGTGCATTCCGCTTCGGGCAAGAAGCAGGACTACGTCGTTTTCGGCGGCTTCGCCGACATCCTGCCGACCGGCTGCACGCTGCTCGCCGAATCCGCCGTTCCGGTCGAGGACATGAGCCGCGACGAGCTGGACCGCCGCATCAATGCCGCCAAGGCCGAGCTCGAAGATGCCGAGCATCACGAGCACAAGTCGCGTCTGGAGCACTTCATCATGGAACTCTCGCATCTGCGTGGCTCGATCACGCAGGATTGATGCGGTCAGCGTAGTGATGAATGAGATGAAAGCGGTCTTATGGGCCGCTTTTTTGTTGGAGGATCTGGGCCACCTCGTGGTTCGAGGCATCACTGTTTTCGCTCCGCTTAACGGCGCTGCACCTCACCATGAGGACGGATGGTGAGCGACCGCATCTGTCATTTCTAGAAGCGAAGGCATTGAGGCAATTCCCCCGAAGCCGCATCAAACCTATTGCCCCTGCAGCAGAAACCGATGCAACTGAGCCGCCTCGGGAGAGAGCGAGCGAAAGCGCGGGGCGCCCAGATAATATCCGAAGCCGCTCTCGACGCGATCGTTGCCGATGGTGACGAGCGCGCCGGATTGCAGGTATTCCTCGATGAGGCCGAGGCTGCCGAGCGCTATGCCTTCGCCCCGGAGCGCTGCTTCCACCGCCATGATATAGGTGGAGAAGGACAGGCGAGGTCGCGGCGGCTTGCCCTTCAAGGGGTCTCCGATGCGGCCGAACCATTGGCGGAAGCTGATCCAATGGGCGTTGGCGCGTTCGTAGTCGATGAGATCGAGCCCGGCGATATCGACCGCCGTCAGCGCCTGCGGGTCGAGGCCGCGGGCTGCCAGGTAATCCGGCGAGGCAACCGGGACCAGCACCTCGTTCAAGAGTGGCGTCAGGCTCCAGCGCGGATGCTCGCCGGTAGAATAGATGATGATGAGATCGTGGTTCTCCGAGGCGAGTTCGGAATGCACGTCCGTCGTCAGCAGGCGCACGGAGATGCCGGGGCTCTCCTTGCCGAAATCCCTGAGCCGCTGCCCGAGCCACAGATGCGAGATCGAGCCGCTTGCAGCAATCGAGATGATTTCGCCCGTGCCGGCGCGAAAGGGTTCCAGGCTCTCCTCCAGATATTCCAGCGTGGCGCGGACGCGCTGAAACAGCCGCTCGCCATCCGGCGTCAGCGCCAGATTGCGGCCTCGGCGGGTAAAGAGCGTCGCGCCCAGGTGATCTTCCAGCCCCTTGATGCGGCGGCTGACGGCGGCCTGGGTGATGTTCAGTTCGCGGCCGGCGCGCGAAAAATTCATGGCGCGCGCGGCCGCATCGAACACGCGGAAGGCCTCCAGCGGTATTTTCTCTAGCATTGGCTCTCCATAACTTGAGATCATCAATATTCCCGATAATTGGCCGGATTTGAAGATCTGAAATTGTGATGCAGGATTATGACATGATTTTCAGCCGCTTTTCCAAGGGGTCTCTGCGTGTCCTTCTCCATTTCCGCCATCCCAGACATTCGTTTCGGTGAGGGTGCGCTCTCCGGCCTTCCCGCTGCGGTCAAATCCTTCGATGGCGTCGGCGCCGTTCTGCTTGTCATCGATGCCTTCCTGGCGCAGTCCGGCCTTGCCGCCAGGGTCAGCTCCGAGCTTGCGGAAGCAGGCGTGAACACGCAGGTCTATTCCGATTTTGCCGGCGAGCCAAAGCTTGCGCATCTGCATGCGGCGATCGAAGCTGGGCAAGGGGCGGATATGGTGATCGGCATCGGCGGCGGTTCGGCGCTCGATATAGGCAAGATCGTCGCCTGCTGCATCGCTTCCGGCGAGGATCCGATGCACTATGCGCTGGCCGCTAACCCGCTGCCGAAAAGCCCGTTGAAGAAGATCATGATCCCGACCACGGCCGGCACGGGATCGGAAACATCAGCCACGAATATCTTTGCCGGGCCTGAGGGCAAGAAGCTCTGGATCTGGGGGCCGGAAACAAAGGCCGATCTCGTCATTCTCGATCCCGCACTGACGAAGACCCTGCCAGCAAGCCTGACCGCTTGGTGTGGTTTCGATGCTTTCATTCATGCCTTCGAAGCGGCAACGAACCGCAACTCGCATCGCGGCGCGCAATTTTATGCGCATCAAGCGCTGCGGCTGATCACCGGCGCTCTGGAGACGGCCGTCAAGCAACCCAACGATATCGCCGCACGCGGCGACGTATTGCTCGGCTCCTGCTTTGCCGGCATTGCCATCGATAATTGTGGTACGGCGATCGCGCATAATATCAGCCATGCACTGGCGGGCCTTGGCCCGGTCCATCATGGTCTTGCGACCGCGCTCGGCTTCGAGGTGACGCTGCCATGGCTTGTCGAAGCCAATACCGCAGATTTGAACGCGGCGGCCAAGGCTTGTGGCGTCGAGAGCGCCGCTGAACTTCCCGCTTTCGTTTCAGACTGGATGGACCGCTGCGGTATCGTTCGCGCGCTGCCGGCTGCCTTCAAACCGTTCGATGCCTCCGATCTCGCCCGCGAGATGCGGGCGACCGAAAACCAGCCCATGCGGCGATCGACGATCCGCGACGTGACGGATGCTGACATCGACCGCTTTGCTGCCGCCGTCATGGCGCTGCCGAAAGGAATTTGAGATGACCAAGAATTACACGCGCGACTATTGGGAAAGCGTCCTCTCCGGCCTCAAGCCCGAAGGTCGTCACTTCATCAACGGCGCCCATCGCGCCTCCGCCTCGAGCGAAACCTTCACCCGCATCCGGCCGATGGATGGCAAACCGGGTGCGCAGCTTGCGCGCGGCAATGCCGCCGATGTCGATGCTGCCGTCGCCTCCGCCCGCGCGGCCTTCGAAAGCGGTGTCTGGCGCAAGAAGGAGCCGCTCGAAAAGAAGAAGATCATGCTGAAATGGGCCGATCTCATCCGCGCCAATGGCGATGAGCTGGCTATGCTTGAGACGATCGATGTCGGCAAGCCGGTCATGGCGTCGCTCGGTGTCGATGTGCGCCTATGTGCTGACGGCATCCAGTTCTACGGCGAAATGATCGACAAGATGTATGACGAGATTGCGCCAACCGGCCCGAATGCCCGCGCGCTGGTGCGCAAGGTGCCGCTTGGCGTCATCGGGGTGATCACGCCCTGGAATTATCCGATGATCATCGACGCCTGGAAACTCGGTCCTGCGATCGCGGCTGGCAATTCCGTGGTGCTGAAGCCGGCGGAACAATCCTCGCTTTCGGCGATCCGGCTTGCCGAACTCGCGATCGAAGCCGGCCTGCCGGCAGGCGTCTTCAACGTCGTCACGGGTTATGGCGAAGAGACCGGCAAGCCGTTGGCGCTGCATATGGATGTCGATATGATCGCATTTACCGGCTCGACCGAGGTCGGCAAGCTGATCATGGGCTATGCGGCGCAATCGAACGTCAAGCGCGTGGCGCTGGAGCTTGGCGGCAAGTCGCCGCTGGTCGTGTTTGAAGACGCCGATCTCGATGCCGCCGCGGTTGCTGCCGCCTGGGGCTGCTTCTACAATTCCGGCGAGACCTGCCATGCCTCGACCCGTCTGATCGTGCAGCGTTCGGTGCAGGACAGGCTGATCGAGAAGATCGAGGCTGTCACCCGCTCCGACATCGCGCTCAAGCATCCGCTCGATCCTTCGGCGCAGATCGGAGCGCTCATTGAGGAAGAGCACATGAACAAGGTGCTGGCGATGATCGCGGCCGGCGAAAAGGAAGGCGCCCGCCGTGCCTTCGGTGCCGAGCGCGTCATGAGCGAAACCGGCGGTTACTATGTCTCGCCGGGCGTCTTCGTCGACATGACCAACGACATGAGCCTGGCGCGGCAGGAAATCTTTGGCCCGGTGCTGGCAGCCATTCCCTTCGATACCGAGGAGGAGGCGCTGAAGATCGCCAACGATACGATCTACGGGCTTGCCGGAGCCGTCTTTACCAAGGATATGGATCGCGCTCATCGCTTCTCCGAGGCTATCCATGCGGGTACGGTGTGGATCAACACCTACGACATGTCGAACTTCGCGACGCCGTTCGGCGGCTTCAAGCAGTCCGGTTTCGGCCGTGACCGTTCGGTGCATGCAATCAACAAGTATTGCGATTACAAGACGATCTGGCAGCAGTTCGGCTGAGGGATCGATATCGGCATGATCCTTTTCAAAGGATCATGCCCGGAGGATAAAGGGGAGCCATAATGAGCAAGATCGTTTCCATCGAAATCACTCATCACCGTCTGCCGCTCGATCCGGCATTCAAGGCGAGCTGGGACGGCCGCCCGCGTCGGCATTTCGATGCGACCATCGTGCGCGTCCGAGACGATGAGGGGCGCGAGGGCATCGGCTCCGGCGACCTGATGAAGGGTTTCGAGGGGCATGAGGATCTGTTCATCGGGCAGGATCCCCGGCATGTCGAACGGCATTATGAAGTCCTCTCGCACATCAATTTCCATTACGGCCGCTGCTGGCCGATGGACCTGGCGCTGTGGGATCTCTCCGGCAAGATCACTGGCGAGCCGGTCTGGCGGATGCTCGGCGGCCGCGCCAGCCGCGTGCGGCTCTATGCATCCTCCGGCGTGCTGCGCGAACCCTCTGCCATGGCCGATCAGGCCGAGCGCTATATCGACGAAGGCTTTCCGGCCATGAAGGTGCGCTTCTCCTCCTCTTCGGGCGGCCGCGGCGGCTGGCGCGAGGACGTCAAGGCTCTGGAAGCGATCCGCGCCCGCGTCGGTGATCGGCTGGAGCTGATGGTCGACTGCAACCAGGGTTGGCGCATGCCCTGGGATACGACCTTGCCCTGGACCTTCAAGGATGCGCTTACTGTCGCCAGGGAGCTGGAGCGGCTCGGCGTCTACTGGATGGAAGAGCCGCTTCACCGCTCGGATCGCAAGGGCATGAAGGAACTGAAGCAGGCGACCTCGGTCCGCATCGTCGGCGGCGAGATGACGCGTGAGCTCTACGAATTTCGCGATATCATCGAAGAGCGTGCCTTCGATGTCATCCAACCCGATGTCGCCCTTGTCGGCGGCATCACCGGTTGCCGGCGGCTGGCCTATCAGGCACGCGAGGCGGGCGTGCAGTTCACGCCGCATTCCTGGACGAACGGCATCGGGGTTCTCGCCAACGCGCATCTGACCGCCGGCGTCGCTGATGCTGTCTGGCTCGAATACCCCTACGACAATCCGGAATGGAGCGAAGCCCGCCGCGATTATCCGATGGCCTCGCCGCTCAAGCACGATGCTGGCTGGCTGGATCTGGGCCTTGCACCGGGGCTCGGCATCGTCCTCGATGAGGAGCGACTGAAGGCAACGCGTATCTAAAGGCGCCTGCGGAATTGGGCAGCAAGGCCGTGGCATATGGGGTGCTGAGGTGCCGCAAGTTCCTTCTCCCCTCGGGGAGAAGGTGGCCCGAAGGGTCGGATGAGGGGGTAATCGATTTGAATGCGGGGATTTTTGTGCTCTTGGCAGCCCCCTCATCCGCCTGACGGCACCTTCTCCCCGAGGGGAGAAGGGGAGCGCGGCGCCGATGTGTCTCACAGGCGACGGCCCTATACTACGCAGTGGCGGGTCGCATGACTTTGCTTTCCCGCGAGCGCGCCCACTGAATGACAGGGCGCTCGAGCAGCACATAGCTGAGCGTGCCGATGGCAAAAATGATAGCAGTTGCGATGAGACTTGAGACGATCCAGCCGCCCAGCACGTTGTCCGAGCCGGCGCCGAAGGATGAGGGGAAGAGCTGCGGCATCAAGGTCAGCACGATATCCTGCCAGATATAGACGCCGAAGGAGACAGTGGCGACATAACGGCTCACGGGATTGTCGAGCAGCTTTGCCAGCAGCAGCGATTGCGGAAGCGCGCAAAGCGCGATCGCGGCCGCCAGGGGCAGCAGCGGAAATTGATAGGGAATGCCGAGCCAGGCATAGCCTTCCGCCGCACCGCCGATCGACTGCGGCAGCTGCCACGCACCCATGACGATCGCGAGCGCGCCGATGATATCATAGATCGCCGAGCGGCGGGCTGGGAGGAGTGTCTGGATGCCGGCGGCGAGCGCGCCGATCGCGAATATGGCAAAGAAGCCGATCGGGTTGTAGCGCGGCATCCATTCCTTGGCGCCGCCCTGGAAGCCATATCGCCATCCTTGCCCGACATTGTCAGTCGGCAGATAGGTGACGACAAGCCAATGGCCGACCAATGATATTGCGATGATGCCGATCCAGAGCAGGCGGCTGACGAGCAGGGAGCGCGATCTCAGTTTTGAATGAAACAACAATAAGAAACCAATCGGCAGGAGAACATAGCAGGTCGTCTCGAAGGGGATCGACCATAGCGGTCCATCGCCCTGCACCGGGAAAAAGGTGCGCCAATGCCATTGGCTCATCAGGAAGAAACCGGCGATGTAGCGGCCGACCAGTTCCGCGTCTAGCGGAAAGCCATAGATGGTGAAGCTGATCAGGAAGCCAACCGTCAGGGCAAACCAGAAGCCCGGCAGAATACGCGCTGCCCGGCGCATGGCATAGATTTTCAGCGAAGGTAGGGGTTGGGCTCTATCCAGCGCCAACCAGAAGGGGCGCGCAAGAAGGAAGCCGCTGAGGACGAAGAAGACCGAGACGCCGTGATTGCCGAAGCGCGCCAATATGAAGGTTACATCCAGGGCTGGTGGGATCTTGTAGAAATTCATTCGGAGCACGAGATGGTGAACAAGCACCATTAGACATGCGACGGCGCGCATGAAATCCGCTCCTCCCAGCCGCTTGGCGTTCTCCATTCCCGTATCCGCCCGAAATCTCCCTCTATTGCGTTAGGTCATTGCGGCGGTTTCGGCAAGCGTGATCCTTGAAGGCAGGACGCCCGGACCCATCGTTGCCGGGTCCGGGCGTCGGACCGATCTCCCGCACCTGCCAGAAACGAGAGATCGGATTCTTGTATTGGGATAGGGATCAGGCGGCAACGGAGCGGTAGGGGCGCGTGACGCGAGCTGGCTTTAAGGCGTTGCTCCACCATGTCAGCCGCGCAATCATGAGAACAAGCGATTTTCTGGCATCGAGCGGGTTTTCGAGCGCGCCATCCTCGGCAAATCTGCCCCAGGGATTGGCGAAGCTTACCGTATCGCGCACCGTGACCGTGTGCAGTTCGGCAAAGACGAGCCGCAACTGTTCCACCGCGCGCAGGCCGCCGGAGATGCCGCCATAGGAGACGAAGGCGACAGGTTTGCCATGCCAGGGCTCATAGACGAGATCGAGCACGAATTTCAGCGAAGCGGTGAAACTGTGATTGTATTCGGGCGTGACGATAATGAAGGCATCGGCATCCGAAAGCCGCTCCGATAAAGCTCCGACGCCGGGATGCTCACGATTATGCGCGAAAGGCAGATCGAATTCGAGAGGATCGATCAGGTCGATGTCTATAAGCGGATAATGCGCCAATTCGCGGGCGACCCATTTGACCACCCGGTCGCATAGCCGACCCGGACGCGTGCTGCCGTAGATGATCGCCAGCCGGGTTCTTTCTGTCATGTCTTGCTCCTGCTTTACGCGGTTCGGAGCCAGGGTTATAAGACCTCAAGTAAAGTTGAGGTCAATAGCGAAAATGGGAAAAATCGATCCGGCTCAATTTCCGAAGCTGCTGACGGTCGGCGAGGTGGCTGCACGCAGCGGCGTGGCTGTATCGGCGTTACATTTCTATGAAGCGAAAGGCCTGATCGAGAGCCATCGCAGCAGCGGCAATCAGCGGCGCTATCCTCGCGAAGTGCTTCGGCGAGTCTCCGTCATCAAGGTGGCCCAACGCGTTGGTATTCCGCTTGCCGAGGTTCAGGCGGCTCTTCAATCGCTGCCGCAGGGTCGCACGCCGACAGCATCGGACTGGAAGGCGCTTTCGGAGCTATGGAAGGATGATCTCGACGCCCGCATCAAGCGCCTGCAGGGACTTCGCGATCAGCTGGACAGCTGTATCGGCTGCGGCTGCCTTTCGCTCGATAGCTGTCCCTTGCGCAATCCCTGGGATCAGCTTTCCGAGGAAGGCGGAGGCCCGCGGCTGCTCGATCCCGGATAGTGAATTGGCCGCTTAGAGCAATTCCAGGAAAAGTGCGCAGCGGTTTTCCTGGAATTGCGTGAAAACAAAGAGATAGAGCGGCTCAGAGATTCCGTGAAAAACTGAACCGCTCAGGCGTGGACGTGGTTCTCTGCCATATAGCTGTCGAGCGCTGCGGCTTCTTCCTTCGAGAGGTAGAGGCCCTTCTTGGAACGGCGCCATAGGATATCTGTTGCGCTATAGGCCCATTCCTGTTCGATCAGATATCGTACTTCCGCCTCATAGAGATCGCTTCCGAAACACCGGCCGAGATCGGCGATCGTCTTGGCGTTGCCCAGGATCATGGCAGCGCGCGTGCCGTAGCGGCGGATGAGCCGGCGGGCATGCGGATCGGCAAGGAAGGGGTAACGCGACTTGAGCTTAGTGACTTCGGCCTCATAGCCGCGAACCGGAAAATCGCCGCCGGGGAGCGAGCTGCCGGCGGTCCAGGGTTTACCCTTGAGGCCGATGGCTTCGCCGATCTTTTCCAGCGCATGTTCGCCAAGGCGTCGATAAGTGGTAAGCTTGCCGCCAAAGACGTTGAGCAGCGGCGCCTGGCCTTCTTCTCCCTCGACCTTGAGAACGTAGTCGCGCGTGGCTTCCTGCGCTTTCGATGCGCCATCGTCATAGAGCGGGCGCACGGCCGAATAGGTCCAGACGATATCCTCGGGCCGGACCGGCTCCTTGAAATATTCGCTGGCGGCATTACAGAGATAGGTGGTTTCCCCCTCGGTGATTTTCACATCTTTCGGATCGTCCTTGTAGTCGCGATCCGTGGTGCCGATCAGCGTGAAATCCTGCTCGTAGGGAATGGCGAAGATGATGCGGTTGTCCGGGTTCTGGAAGAAATAGGCGCGCGGGTCATCGAACTTCCTGCGCACGACGATATGGCTGCCCTGAACGAGACGGACATTGTGCACCTGGTTTTTGCCGAACGTACCGGACAGCACCTGATCGACCCAGGGGCCTGCTGCATTGACCAGCATGCGGGCGCGAAACTGACGCTTCTCGCCGCTGATCGTATTTTCCGTTTCGATCGCCCAAACTGCGCCTTCGCGCCAGGCGGAGACCACCTTCGTCCGCGGCATGATCGTCGCGCCGCGGTCGGCTGCGTCGCGGGCATTCAATACGACCATGCGGGCATCGTCGACCCAGCCGTCGGAATATTCGAAGGCTTTGGTGAAGAGCGCCTTCAGCGGCTTGCCCGCAGGATCCTTCTTCATGTCCAGCGTCGCGGTTGGGGGCAGCAGCTTTCGTCCGCCGAGGTGATCGTAGAGGAAAAGGCCGAGGCGGATCAGCCAGGCCGGGCGGATGCCGCCCTTATGGTAAGGCAGGACGAAACGCATCGGCCAGATGATGTGCGGCGCCATGGCCCAGAGCACTTCGCGCTCCATCAGCGATTCGCGCACGAGACGGAATTCATAATGTTCGAGGTAGCGCAGGCCGCCATGAATGAGCTTTGTGGCGCCTGACGATGTGCCGGAGGCAAAGTCGTTCATTTCGGCAAGCGCGACCTTGTAGCCGCGCCCCGTGGCGTCGCGGGCGATGCCGCAGCCATTGATGCCGCCTCCGATAATGAAAATGTCGTAGACCTGCTCGCTCACCCGCCCCTCCGCAAAGGTCAGCCATCCCCTGAAGATGGAAAATCGAAACTAAACCATCTAAAGCGAAACAGATACGAATGTCAAACGAACGTTTCTTGACGGAAAGTGCGCGGGTCAGGCCGATCTGCGAGCGGTTTCAACGAGATGGACGTCATGTTCCGCTGCGATGGAACGCACGGATTCGATACTGCATTCGTCGGTAACGAAGGTGTGGACTTGCGACAGATGGCCGATGCGAACCGGGGCGGTTCGTTCGAACTTGGTGCTGTCGGCAACGAGAATGACGTGCCGGGCATTGGCGATGATGGCCTGTGCCACTTTCACTTCGCGAAAGTCGAAATCCAGGAGCGCGCCGTCGGGGTCGATCGCCGAGGCGCCGATGACGGCATAATCCACCTTGAACTGCTTGATGAAATCGACGGCGGCCTCGCCGACGATGCCGCCATCCGAGCCGCGCACGACACCGCCGGAAATGACGACCTCAATGGAGGGGAAAATGCGCAACTTGTTGGCAACGTTAATATTATTGGTAATGACCATCAATTCGTGATGGCCAAGAAGCGCTTCGCCGACGGCTTCCGTGGTCGTGCCGATATTGATGAAAAGCGAGCTATTGTTGGGGATCAGGCTTGCCGCGGCACGGCCGATCGCCTGCTTTTCGGGTGCGGCAATAGACCGTCGCGCCTCATATTTCACGTTCTCGGTTCCGCCGGGAAAGATTGCGCCGCCATGCACGCGCGATAGAACGCGGCCGTCGCAGAGATCGTTCAGATCCTTGCGGATGGTTTGCGGCGTGACCGAGAAGCGCAACGCCAGCTCCTCGACGAGTACTCGTCCTTCCGCCTTGGCAATGTCGAGAATCTCGGTCTGACGTCCGGATAGGAACATGGTTTTCGCTCCCTTTCTTTCGTTTTTTCGTCATCATATGATAAAGTGAAAATTCCGCAATTACTGACGCGCGAATTGTGCGATTTGGGAGGATTTCGTGTTTCATCCGAAGCTATTCGAAAATCGCAATGTCGTGGTCACGGGCGCCGGCCGCGGTATCGGGCTGGAGGTCGCGCGGCAGTTTCTCGATTGCGGCGCCCATGTCCTTGTCCATATCGGCCGCGATACCGGGCGCGATTTGCCTGATTTCCTGATGGAAGCGGAGGCCGACCGTCGCGCCTTCCTGATTGCCGGTGATTTCGCAGCCAGCAATGGCACGCGCGATTTCGTCAGCGCAGCCGGGGAGCGCTTCGACCGTATCGACGTGCTGGTCAACAATGCCGGCACTATGGTCGGGCGATTTCCCGCCGGCGAACTGACCGACGAGCAATACGAGCAGATCGTTCATCTCAATCAAACTTCCGTCGTGGAAGTGACGAGAGGGCTGTTGCCGCTGCTGCGGGCAGCCGGGCAGGCCGCGATCGTCAACACTGTTTCGATTTCGGCGCTGACCGGTGGTAGCCCAGGATCGGCGATTTATTCCGCCTCGAAAGCTTTTGTCGCGACCTACTCGAAAGCCTTGGCGCGCGAGCTGGCGCCTGACGGTATCCGGGTGAATTGCGTCTCCCCCGGCACGATAGCGACCGATTTTCATGAGCGTTATTCATCGAGAGAGAAGCTGGAGCAGACGCGCAAATCGATCCCGCTTCAGCGCCTGGGCACCCCCGAAGATTGCGCGCCCGCCTATCTCTTTCTCGCAGCACCCCTGCTTTCCGGCTACATCACCGGGCAGGTAATCGAGATCAACGGCGGGCAGCTTATCTGCTGATAAAACGGACCTTTTTTGGTTTTCCGCGTCTTTTTTGAATCAGCTTCCGATTTGATAATATTATAAACATTCCCTGGGGATTCTTATTAGAGGCTGTGATATGTCGTCGTCTCTACCGCAGGGCGGTGCAGCGGAACGTGATGTTGAGGAAATGACCGACAGGGCGCGAAAGTCGAGCGCCCTGCTGAAAGCACTATCGCACGAGACGCGCCTGGCGATTCTCTTCATGCTGGCCAAGAACGAGAAAACGGTGATGGAGCTCGAGGCTCTTCTTGACCTGCCGCAGGCTGTCGTGTCGCAGCATTTGGCGCGTCTTCGCCTCGATAAGCTCGTCGATACGCGCCGCGAAGGGCGGCTCATCCACTATGCCGTCGCGCGCTCGGAAATCTGCGCCGTGGTCGATTCGCTGCAGAAGGCATTCTGTCAGCGCGAATGTTGAAGTCCGAAGCAGCCTTGCATGTTGCGTTCACCGGGCTGTCGGTCTAACCCTTTGACTTCGGGAGAGCGGGATGATCGACAAGCTGGAATTCTTCATCGCGCTGGCGAATCAGAAGCATTTCGGGCGCGCGGCCGAGGAGTGCGGGGTGACGCAGCCGACCTTGTCGGCGGCGATCCGGCAATTGGAGGACCAGCTCGGCGTGATGCTTGTCAGCCGTGGTTCTCGCTTTCAAGGTCTGACGCCCGAGGGGCAGCGCGTGCTGGAATGGGCACGCCGCATCGTCGGCGACAGCCGTACGATGCGCGAGGAGATGCGGGCTGCGCGCAAGGGCCTTGCCGGCCATATCCGCATTGCTGCCATTCCGACAGCACTTGCCATGGTGCAGAAAATCACCACGCCTTTCCAGGAAAGACACCCGGACGTTACCTTCTCCATTTTATCGCGCAATTCGCTCCAGGTTCTGAGCCTGCTGGAAAACCTCGAGATCGATGCCGGTATCACCTATCTGGAAAACGAGCCGCTCGGCCGTGTTACCAGCGTGCCGCTCTATGCCGAGCGCTATCACCTCATCACCGCGGCAGGCAGCCCGTTTTCCGAGCGCGAGACGGTGACCTGGAAGGAAGTCGGCGATCTTCGGCTTTGTCTATTGACTGCCGACATGCAGAACCGGCGCATCATCAATCGGCATCTTGCCGAGGCGGGCGCGACCGCCAAGCCGACGCTGGAATCCAATTCGATGATCGTGCTGTTTTCGCATGTGCAGACCGGTCGCTGGGCGAGCATTATGCCGAAGAATATCGCCGATTCCTTCGGTTTTCCGGCGGATATTCATAAGATCCCGATCACGGAACCTGATGCCGAGCATCTTGTCGGCCTAGTCGCTACCCACCGCGAACCCTTTACGCCACTCGTCTCTGCCTTGTTGCATGAGGCGAGATTGCTCGCAGAAGAGAACGGAAATCGATAGAAAATTTCTATCGAGTGACGGGACTGCCTTATTGATCCTTTGCCGTCTCCCTGCGAGCTTATCTTCATGGCGTGTCGATCGCGCGCCAGGAGGAAATGCCGCATAGGTCTTTTCTGAAGATTCGCCTTCGATCTTCGGAGCTATGCGCGGGAGGCTGCTAATGAGTTTGAATCAGGCCGCGGGCGATGTCGCGACCCGCGCCGGCACCATCATCGATAACATGAAACCGATGGAGGGGCCGCTTTTGCCGATCCTGCACGGGATTCAAGAGGAATTCGGCTATGTGCCGCAGGATGCGTTGCCTCTGATTGCCAAGGCACTGAACCTTTCGCGCGCCGAAGTGCACGGCGTCATGACCTTTTATCATGACTATCGCGATCATCCCGCAGGCCGGCATGTCCTAAAGCTCTGTCGCGCCGAGGCCTGTCAGTCGATGGGAGGCGATGCGCTTGCCGAGCGCATCAAGCGGCTCCTGGGCATCGATTTCCATCAGACGACCCTCGATGGCAGTGTCACGCTGGAACCGGTCTACTGTCTCGGGCTTTGCGCCTGCGCTCCGGCTGCGATGCTCGACGGCGAACTCTATGGCCGCCTCGACGATGAGGGCGCGGACGACCTCGTGAAGGAGGCGCGCCAATGACGCTCACCATCTATATTCCCCGCGACGCCGCCGCCCTTTCGCTCGGTGCGGAGAAAGTGGCGAAATCGGTCGCGCAGGAAATCGCCAAGCGTGGCCTCGATGCGCGCATCGTGCGCAACGGCTCGCGCGGCATGTTCTGGCTTGAGCCCCTGGTCGAAGTCGAGATTGGCGGCAAGCGTATCGGCTATGGACCGGTGAAGGCCAAGGATGTTTCCGCACTCTTCGACGCCGGGCTCGCCGAAGGCGGCGAGCATCCGCTCTGTCTTGGGGAGGTCGAAAGCCTCCCATTCCTGAAAGAGCAGACCCGCCTGACCTTCGCCCGCTGCGGCATCACCGATCCGCTTTCGCTGCAGGATTATGAGGCCCATGGCGGCCTGAAGGGGCTGCGCCGCGCGATCGACATGGCAGCTGGCGATATCGTCAAGGAAGTCACCGATTCCGGCCTGCGCGGCCGCGGCGGTGCGGGCTTCCCGACCGGCATCAAATGGAAGACGGTGCTGGATGCGCCGGGCGATCGCAAATATATCGTCTGCAACGCCGACGAGGGCGACAGCGGCACTTTCGCAGACCGGATGATCATGGAGGGTGACCCCTTCGTGCTGATCGAAGGCATGGCGATCGCTGGGCTGGCGACCGGCGCGACAAAGGGCTTCGTCTATACGCGCTCGGAATATCCGCATGCGATCGCCGCGATGGCGGAAGCGGTGGAGATCGCACGTAAGGCCGGCATTCTTGGTGCATCCGTGCTCGGTTCCGGCAAAGCCTTTGACATGGAAATCCGCACGGGTGCGGGCGCCTATGTCTGCGGCGAGGAGACGGCGCTGCTGAACAGCCTCGAAGGCAAGCGCGGCATCGTGCGCGCCAAGCCGCCGCTGCCGGCGCATAAGGGTCTGTTCAACTGTCCCACCGTCATCAATAATGTGATTTCGCTCGCCTCCGTTCCTATCATTATGGACAAGGGCGCGGTCTTCTATCGCGATTTCGGCATGGGCCGGTCGCGCGGCACGATCCCGCTGCAGATCGCCGGCAACGTCAAGCATGGCGGTCTCTATGAGACAGCCTTCGGCCTTTCGCTCGGCGATATCGTCGACAGGATCGGCGGCGGCACGGCGACGGGGCGGCCGGTCAAGGCGGTGCAGGTGGGTGGCCCGCTTGGCGCCTATTTCCCGCGCGCACTGTTCGACACGCCGTTCGACTATGAAGCCTTTGCAGCCAGGGACGGCCTAATCGGTCATGCCGGCATCGTCGTTTTCGACGATACCGCCGACATGCTGAAGCAGGCGCGGTTCGCGATGGAATTCTGCGCAGTCGAAAGCTGCGGCAAGTGCACGCCCTGCCGCATCGGCTCGACACGCGGCGTCGAGACGGCCGACAAGATCGCTAGAGGAATCGAGCCCGAGAAGAACCGGGTGCTGCTTGCCGATCTCTGCAACACGATGAAGTTCGGTTCGCTTTGCGCGCTCGGCGGCTTCACGCCCTATCCCGTGATGAGCGCGATGACCCATTTCCCGGAGGATTTTTCTCCGGCTCCCTTGATTGAAGCGGCGGAGTAAGATCCATGTCCCTCGTTCCAGAAATCGATTACGGCACGCCGGCCTCCACCTCCGAAACCATGGTGACGCTGACCATCGACGGCCGCCAGATCACGGTGCCCGAGGGCACCTCGATCATGCGTGCTTCGATGGAGGCAGGCATTCAGGTCCCGAAGCTCTGCGCCACCGACATGGTCGATGCCTTTGGCTCCTGCCGCCTCTGTCTCGTCGAGATCGAAGGCCGTAACGGCACGCCGGCCTCGTGCACGACGCCGGTTGCCCCCGGTCTCGTCGTTCACACGCAGACGGGCCGGCTGAAGGACATCCGCCGCGGCGTGATGGAACTTTATATTTCCGACCATCCGCTGGACTGTCTGACCTGCGCGGCCAATGGCGATTGCGAGCTGCAGGATATGGCGGGCGCCGTCGGTCTGCGCGACGTGCGCTACGGCTATGAGGGCGACAATCACGTCAAGGCGCGCAACAACGGCGACATCAATCTGAAATGGATGCCGAAAGACGAGTCCAACCCCTATTTCACCTATGATCCGTCGAAGTGCATCGTCTGCTCACGCTGCGTGCGAGCCTGCGAGGAAGTGCAGGGTACTTTCGCTCTGACCATCGAGGGCCGTGGCTTCGGCTCGCGCGTTTCACCCGGAATGCATGAGAGTTTCATCAACTCGGAATGCGTTTCCTGCGGCGCCTGCGTGCAGGCTTGCCCGACGGCGACGCTGACCGAAAAGTCTGTCATATTGATCGGCCAGCCGGAGCACTCGGTCGTCACCACCTGCGCCTATTGCGGCGTCGGCTGTTCCTTCAAGGCGGAAATGCGCGGCGAGGAGCTGGTGCGCATGGTGCCGTGGAAAGACGGCCAGGCCAATCGCGGTCATTCCTGCGTCAAGGGCCGCTTCGCCTATGGCTATTCAACCCATAAGGACCGCATCCTCAACCCGATGATCCGCGAGAAGGTGACCGATCCCTGGCGGGAGGTGACCTGGGACGAGGCCTTTGCGCATATCGCCACCGAGTTCAAGCGGCTGCAATATCAGTATGGCCGTGATTCCATCGGCGGCATCACCTCCTCGCGCTGCACCAATGAGGAAACCTATCTGGTGCAGAAGCTGGTGCGCGCCGGCTTCGGCAATAACAATGTCGATACCTGCGCCCGCGTCTGCCATTCTCCCACCGGCTACGGCCTCGGCCAGGCCTTCGGCACCTCGGCCGGCACGCAGAATTTCGACAGCGTCGAGCATTCTGATGTCGTCATCGTCATTGGCGCCAATCCGACGGATGGTCACCCGGTTTTCGGCTCGCGGCTGAAGAAGCGGCTGCGCCAGGGCGCCAAGCTCATCGTCATCGACCCGCGCCGCATCGATCTGGTGCGCACGCCGCATGTCGAGGCGAGCTATCACCTGCCGCTGAAGCCGGGTACCAACGTCGCCGTAATGACGGCACTGGCGCACGTGATCGTCACCGAAGGCCTGTTCGACGAGAAGTTCATCCGCGAACGCTGCGACTGGTCCGAATTCGAGGATTGGGCCGCCTTCGTTTCCGCGCCGCAACACAGCCCGGAGGAAACGGAAAAATACACGGGCGTTTCTCCCGAACTCGTACGCGAAGCCGCTCGTCTCTTTGCCAAGGGCGGCAACGGCGCGATCTATTACGGCCTCGGCGTCACCGAGCACAGCCAGGGTTCCACTACGGTCATGGCGATCGCCAACCTCGCCATGGTGACGGGCAATATTGGCCGTCCCGGCGTCGGCGTGAACCCGCTGCGCGGACAGAACAACGTGCAGGGCTCTTGCGACATGGGCTCCTTCCCGCATGAGCTGCCGGGCTATCGCCACATCTCCGACGATGCGACCCGCGACATCTTCGAAAAGCTCTGGGGCGTGAAGCTCAACAACGAGCCCGGCCTGCGCATTCCGAACATGCTCGATGCCGCGGTCGATGGCACGTTCAAGGGCATCTACATCCAGGGTGAGGACATTCTCCAGTCCGACCCGGACACCAAGCATGTTGCCGCCGGCCTTGCCGCGATGGAATGCGTCGTCGTCCACGACCTCTTCCTGAACGAGACGGCCAATTACGCGCATGTCTTCCTGCCCGGTTCGACCTTCCTGGAAAAGGACGGCACCTTCACCAATGCCGAGCGCCGCATCAATCGCGTGCGTAAGGTCATGACCCCGCGCAACGGCTATGCCGACTGGGAAGTGACGCAGAAGATGGCGCAGGCCATGGGTCTCGGCTGGAACTACGCGCATCCCTCCGAAATCATGGACGAGATCGCCGCGACGACGCCGAGCTTCGCATTGGTCTCCTACGACTATCTGGAAAAGATGGGCTCGGTGCAGTGGCCCTGCAATGAGAAGACGCCGCTTGGTTCGCCGATCATGCATGTCGATGGCTTCGTGCGCGGCAAGGGCAAGTTCATCCGCACAGAATATGTGCCGACGGATGAACGCACTGGTCCGCGTTTCCCGCTGCTGCTGACGACCGGGCGCATTCTCAGCCAGTACAATGTCGGGGCGCAGACGCGGCGCACGGAGAATGTCGTCTGGCACGCCGAGGATCGCCTGGAAATCCATCCGCACGATGCGGAACAGCGCGGCATCCGCGAAGGAGACTGGGTCAGGCTCAGCAGCCGCTCCGGTGACACCACGCTCAGAGCCTTGATTACCGACCGCGTCGCTCCCGGCGTCGTCTATACGACCTTCCATCATCCGGATACGCAGGCGAACGTCATCACCACCGATTACACCGACTGGGCGACGAACTGCCCGGAATACAAGGTGACGGCGGTGCAGGTTTCGCCATCGAACGGTCCGTCGCAGTGGCAGGTCGAGTATGATGAGCAGGCCCGCCAGTCGCGGCGCATTGCCGGGAAGATGGAGGCTGCGGAGTGACGATGCATGCGTTTTCCCCTTCTCCCCTTGGGGACAAGGTGCCCGGAGGGCGGATGAGGGGGACTCTCCGCGCGAGGGGAGCTGCTCTTCATTTGCGCTCGAGATACGCGGAGCTATCGCTCCTTGCCCCCCTCATCCGACGCTGCGCGCCACCTTCTCCCCGTTTGGGAGAAGGGAAGGCTATCCAATGACCAAATTCACCCCCACCACCACCGTCCCCGAAACCGCCCGCCGCAACGGCCTGGTCCGCTCGGGCACGCGCATCGTCCCCGAGGAAGTGCCGATCGCATTTTCCTATGGCGGTACGTCGCATGCGGTCATGATGGGCACGCCCGCCGATATCGAGGATTTCGCCGTCGGCTTCAGCCTCACCGAGGGCATTATCACCGATATAAGTGAGATCGTCGCGATCGAGCCGATCGAAGACCAGCAGGGGATCGATGTGCAGATCGCTCTGGTCGACGATGTGGCCGACGCACTGCGGCTGCGCCGCCGCCATATGGCCGGCCCCGTCGGCTGTGGCCTCTGCGGCATCGAATCGATCGAGCAGGCGGTGCGCAAGGTACCGGATGTCTCGAACGTTGCTTTAAAGCTGACGCAAAAGGATGTCGTCCGCGCCATCGCTCTCCTCAATGATGCCCAGCCGCTGCATCGCGAGACGCATGCTGTGCATGGTGCGGGCTTCTATATTCCCTCCGAGGGCTTGCTTGCCGTGCGCGAGGATGTCGGCCGGCACAATGCGCTCGACAAGCTCTGCGGTGCCGTGATCCGTTCCGGCCATAAGGGCTCGGAAGGTGTGGTCGCCGTCACCAGCCGCCTGTCCGTCGAGATGGTGCAGAAGGCGGCGATATTGGGCAGTTCTGTGCTGGTTGCCATCTCCGCGCCGACGGCGCTCGCCGTTCGCACGGCCGAGGAGGCCGGCATGACGCTGGTGGCGCTGGTGCGCGGCGACGATTTCGAGATTTTCACCCATCCGCATCGCATTATCACGGGGAGCATCGCCGATGTCGCCTGAGGAAACGCCGCACGGCAAGACCGAAACCAAGCTCATCTATATGGCGAACCAGATCGCCACCTTCTTCAAGACGCAGCCGGCAAATGAAGCCGCACAGGGCGTTGCCACCCACATCAACAAATTCTGGGAGCCGCGCATGCGGCGCCAGCTGTTCACGATCATCGGTCATGGCGACAGCGGGCTCAGCCCTTTGGTCTTGGAGGCGGCCTCGCTGATCCACAGACCCGCGCCGCCCGAAGAAATTAAGCCGGCTTAATACTAGCATTGATGATGCATTGGGATGGAGAGAGGAGGCTCCATCCTCGAATCCGAGTCCTGCGGAGGGAAGAATGCGGGGTATTTGAAGCAAGGAGGAGTTGTTCATGACGGCTGCGGATACGAATATTTCCCGAGGAACGGCAACGGCGGGTCTGCTCGATCGCGAGCGCATCATCGCCAAGCCGGGCTTTAACCGGTGGCTCGTGCCGCCGGCGGCTTTGGCGATCCATCTCTGCATCGGCATGGCCTATGGTTTCAGTGTGTTCTGGCTGCCGCTCTCCAAGGCGCTCGGCACTCCGACTCCAGCTCCTGCAGAATGCGCCAGCCTCAATCTTCTGACTGCCCTGTTCACGACAAGCTGCGACTGGCGCGTCAGCGATCTCGGCTGGATCTATACGCTCTTCTTCGTGTTGCTCGGCTCCTCCGCTGCCATCTGGGGTGGGTGGCTTGAGAAAGCGGGGCCGCGCAAGGCCGGCGTGGTTGCTGCCTGCTGCTGGTGCGGCGGTATCCTGATTGCGGCGATCGGCGTGATCTTCCATCAGCTCTGGATCATGTGGATCGGCGCCGGTGTCATCGGCGGTATCGGGCTTGGTCTCGGCTATATTTCGCCTGTGTCGACGCTGATCAAATGGTTTCCCGACCGGCGCGGCATGGCGACCGGCATGGCCATCATGGGCTTCGGCGGAGGCGCGATGATCGGCGCGCCGCTCGCAAGCCTGCTGATGAACCACTTTCGCATGGATGGCTCCGCCGGTGTCTGGCAGACCTTCATCGTCATGGCAGCGATCTATTTCGTTTTCATGATGGGCGGCGCCTTCGGCTATCGTCTGCCGCCGGCCGGCTGGCGTCCTGAGGGCTGGACGGCCCCTGCCGCCAAGAGCTCGATGATCACGACAAAGCATGTGCATCTTCGCAATGCCCACAAAACCCCGCAGTTCTGGCTGATCTGGGCGGTATTGTGTCTCAACGTCTCGGCCGGTATCGGCGTTATCGGCATGGCCTCCCCGATGCTGCAGGAAATCTTCGGCGGCGCATTGATCGGCCTGCCGGACCTGAAATTCGCCGATCTCAGCAAGGACCAGATCGCGGCGGTGGCGGCCATCGCCGCCGGTTTTGCCGGTCTGCTGTCACTCTTCAACATCGGCGGGCGCTTCTTCTGGGCGTCGCTATCCGACAGGATCGGCCGCAAGAACACCTATTATTGCTTCTTCGTGATCGGCATTGCACTCTATGTCCTGGCTCCCTGGGCGGCAGGCATTCATAGCAAGGTGCTGTTCGTGGGCGCGCTCTGCATCATCCTGTCGATGTATGGCGGCGGTTTCGCGACCGTTCCCGCCTATCTCGCCGATATATTCGGGACCCAGTTCGTTGGCGCCATCCATGGGCGGCTGCTGACGGCATGGGCGACGGCCGGTATCATCGGGCCTGTCGTGGTCAACTATATCCGCGAGGCGCAGAAGGCAGCGGGCGTGGAAGGCGCACAGCTCTACACCTTCACCATGTATATTCTTGCGGTCACGCTGGCTCTGGGCTTGATTGCCAATTCGCTGGTCAAGCCGCTCTCGGACAAATGGTTCATGTCGGATGAGGAAGTGGCGGCGCTGCAGGCGAAGACCGCTGCCGCCAATGCTGGGCCTACCGGCTCTTTCGGCATCGGCACGGGTGGGTTTGATGGCAAGGCGCTGATTGCCTGGGCGCTTGTCGGTATTCCGCTCCTCTGGGGTGTCTGGGTGACGATCAAGAGCACCTACGCTCTGTTCGGCTAAACGATCCTCTAAATGACCAAAAAGCCGCTCCGAAATTCGGGGCGGCTTCTTGATTTTCAGCAGGGCTTTACGATCAGGCGGCGCGGCGGACGACCATATGGCGGATCATCGAGTCCGCGAGGCGGAATTGCGCAAGCAGCGTATGCAGCGCGTCCGCTTCGTTGGCGAGCCTGAGGCTTGCGGCGGTGCTCTCTTCGACCATCGCAGCATTCTGCTGGGTGGTCTGATCCAGCGAATTGATCGCCGAATTGATTTCCCGAAGGCCGATCGTCTGTTCCTTCGACGCCTTCACGATGGCAGCGACGTTGGTGTTGATATCGCCGACCTGGGTGACGATCTGTTCCAGCGCCTTGCCCGTCTGGCCGACCAGGCCGACACCGTTCCTGACGTGCTCGCTCGATGTCGTGATCAGCGCCTTGATCTCCTTGGCGGCGCTGGCCGAGCGTTGTGCCAGTTCGCGCACTTCCTGTGCAACAACGGCGAAGCCCTTACCGGCCTCGCCGGCACGTGCGGCCTCGACACCGGCATTCAGCGCCAGCAGGTTGGTCTGGAAAGCGATATCGTCGATGACGCCGATGATGTTGGTGATCTCACGCGAGGATTTCTCGATCTGATCCATGGCGGCGACGGCGTTGCGGACTACCGTGCCGGATTCTTCGGCGCCGCGTTTGGTCTCGGCAACGAGGCGCCCTGCTTCTTCCGCACGCTGGCTGGAATCGGCGACCGTGGTGGTGATCTCTTCCAGGGCTGCGGCCGTCTCTTCCACCGAGGCGGCCTGCTGCTCCGTGCGTCTTGAGAAGGCTTCTGCCGAGTCGCCAAGCTCGCGCGAGCCGGCAGCAATGGCGCTGGCATTGTGACCGACGGTAGTCAGCGTCTGGGAAAGCTTGTTGATCGTCGCGTTGAAGTCGTGGCGAAGCTGCTCCATGGAAGGCACGAAAGAGCGTTCGAGCGTCTTCGTCAGATCGCCTTCCGAGAGGCTGCGGAGTGCGCCGGCGAGTTCGCTGATGGCGCTCATGCGGGAGGTGACATCCGTCGCGAATTTCACGACTTTGTAGACTTTGCCATCAGCGTCGACGATGGGGTTATAGGCCGCCTGGATCCAGATTTCCTTGCCGCCCTTTCCGTAGCGGACGAATTCGTTGGCGATGAACTCGCCCTGCGCCAGGCGCTGCCAGAAGCGCTTGTATTCCTCGGTGCGGGCATGGGCAGGGTCGCAGAAAATGCTGTGATGCTTGCCGACGATCTCGCTGGGCGCATAGCCCATGGCGCTGCAGAAATTCTCGTTCGCGGTCAGGATTTCGCCGGTCGGCAGGAATTCGATGACGGCCTGTGAGCGCGAGAGCGCCGCGAGCTTGCCCGCGTCATCGATCGCCTTCTTCTTGGCGTCGGTGACATCGACGGCGAATTTTACGACCTTAACCGGCTTACCGTTGCGGAAGACAGGGTTGTAGGAGGCCTGTATCCAGACTTCGCGATTGCCCTTGGCAAGGCGCTTGTAGGTGCCGGCATCATATTCGCCACTGCCGAGACGCGCCCAGAAATCATGATAGGCCGGGGTTGCGATATAGGCGGGATCACAGAACATCCGGTGATGGTTGCCGACGATTTCCTTCAGCTCATAGCCCAGCGCGCGGCAGAAATTCTCGTTTGCCGTCAGAACCTTACCCTCGAGATCGAACTCGATGATGGCCTGCGATTTGGACATGGCGGACAGAATGCGGCTGGTATCCGATGATAGACTGAACATTCCTATTCCCTCCTAGAAAGCTCGCGCCTGCCGAGCGTCGATTGAATGACATCGAAGCGGACGACTGTGCTCGCCGAGACGCCTCTGAGAGGCGTTCCGCACGGAATTGCCGGAATGTAGAGATTGTATTTTCTTTCCTCGCTTCACAATCGATGATGGAGTTTCCTCCTTTAATTTTGAGTAAAAATTAGCTTATTAGAAATTACAATTTAAATAAAAAATAATTAGCTAAAATTATGAGGAAATAAAAAACCGCCGCGGAGGGCGGCGGTTCTTTGGAAAGACTATGCTGGGAAGTTAAGCGGCGAGCTCGTCTGTTTCGTTTTCCTTGAACATCTTGGCGAGGTTCAGGAAGCAGATCATTCCGTTCTCCGTGGCGATGATGCCTTCGCAATAGGCGCGATCGAAGGAGGCGGTTACTTCCGGAACCGGCTGTACCTGACTGGAAGCGATCGTCAGGATGTCGGAGACGCGGTCGACCAGCATGCCGATGACCATGCTATGCACTTCGGCGACGACGATGGCGCTGCGCTCGTTGGCGACCGTGCTTTGCATGCCGAGCTTGTAGGCAAGGTCGATGATCGGGATCACCGAGCCGCGCAGGTTCATGACGCCGATGACATCGGCCGGCGCGTGCGGGATCGGCGTCGATGGCGCCCAGCCGCGAATTTCGCGGATCGTGGTGGTTTTGACGCAGAATTCCTGATCATGCAGCCGGAAGGCAATGATCTCCAGAGTTTCGCCGCTAAAGCTGGTGGAGTTGATCGTGGCCATGAACGCTCTTCCCATTGAACCGTCACGTCGAATCCGACGTGTTATTGGCACGATAGAGCAAGAACATTGCTTAAACCTAAATCTATACAAGCAGTTTCGACTGGATAGTCTTACGCGGTATGATGTCGGGAAGGAGTAGCCCCGGAAAGGAATGGAGCCCCTTTAAGCGGCTCGTGTCGGGCGGTCGAAGATGCGCCGGCCGAAGAGGCTTGCCGCCATTTCCACGAGAACACGGGCGCTCTTGCCGCGATCGTCGAGGAACGGGTTGAGCTCCACGAGGTCGAGCGATGAGACGAGGTTGCTGTCGGAGAGCATTTCCATGATGAGATGCGCTTCGCGATAGGTCGCGCCGCCCGGCACGGTGGTTCCGACACCCGGTGCGATATCCGGATCGAGGAAATCGACATCGAAGCTGACATGGAGCAGGCCGTTGGCTTCGCCGACGGTATCGAGCACCTTGCGCATGATGGCGGCGACGCCTTGCTCGTCGAGGGAGCGCATGTCGAAGACGTTGACGCCGTGTTCGCGGATTTCTTCACGTTCACGCGGATCGACGGAGCGGATGCCGACCTGGAAGACCTTCGTCGGATCGACCAGCGGCCGCCCGGCCGGCAGAACGCCCTCGATCTCGGCTTCGCCGCAGAAGAATGCAACGGGCATGCCGTGAATATTGCCTGAGGGCGAGGTAGCGGGGGAATTGAAATCGGAGTGAGCGTCGAGCCAGAGCACGAAGAGGGGGCGACCAACTTCCGCCGCGTGGCGGGCCATGCCGGAGACGCTGCCCATGGAAAGGCTGTGGTCGCCGCCCAGGATCAGCGGGAAGCCGCCGGACGATGCGACTTCGTAAACCTTTGCTTCCAGTGCGCGCGTGAAGGCGCCGACGATCTTCAAATTGTGAGCGTGGGGATGGTCGGGCAGGTCCGCTGCTGGAACAGGATGCAGGTCGCCGCTATCCGTGACGCGATGGCCAAGTTCGGTCAGCGTGGTTTCGATGCCGGCGATGCGGAGCGCCGTCGGACCCATGCCGGCGCCGCGGCGACCAGATCCTTCTTCCAGGGGAACGCCGATCAGGGTAACGGGAGTGGATTGCGTATTCATCGGCATTGCTCCGAGGGTTAGAGCGATTCCGGAAAAGCCAGCAGCGGCTTTCCGGAACGGGTAAAAACAACGGCATGGATCAGATCGAGGCCATGAAGAGCCGACCGATCCGCATTATGTTGGCTTGCATTATCAATTGTCTGGATGACAGCAAAAAGATGGAAAATTGTCCAGAATCAACCGGCTTTCGACAGATTGATCAATCCGATTGCGCAGAATGATAAGCCAGTGGACAATCTTCATGCGAGCTCGCGCTACGCAACAGGGTGCATATCTCTGCTTCATCCGCGGCGAGGTGCTCGGCAATAACTTGTTCTCGCGGAAGAGGTGTTCCTCAATATTCATGCTCGTAGACGACGCCCGCTTCCCCGGCGCCGTCAGATCCCGCCGCGCCGCGCAGCTTCACGCCGCGACCCACATTGAAATTGATGATCGCCTTGGTGTTGTTTGAGGCGCCCTGCTGCAACTCGATATAGGTGCGCTTGTTGATATATTTGCCGGCGCCTACTTGTGCCTGGCCGTTCGCATCCGTCGAGATATCGAGATCATCGACGCCGAGATGGCTGCGCAACCCCTCGAACAGCGACGTGGAGCGTCCGCCGGCAAGCTGGCTGGCGGCATCGGCGAGCTGGGCGATCTGCATGGCGGAAAGTTTCGACATGGATTGACCGAAGATCAGCTGCGCCAGAACCTCGTCCTGCGGCAAAGCCGGAGAAGACGAGAAGCCGATCTGTGGGTCGGTCGCCAGGCCGGTGACATCGACCGTTATGGTGGTGGAGCCTGCCGTCGACGTCGCTTCCATGTTTAGCGCCGGGGTCAGGTCGCCGCCGAAGGTGATCTTGCTGGTATCGGTGAAATCCAGCCGACGGCTCAAGATGGTCAGACGTCCACGCCGCATGGTGAAGCCGCCGGATACCACAGGTTCGGCTGCCGTGCCGCGAACTGTGATGTTGCCGCCGAGTTCGGCATCGATGCCGCGGCCACGAACGAAGATTTGCGAGGGAGCATCGAGCTGCAGGTCAATGCCGAGAGTCGTCGATTTGCTGCGCGGCGCCTCCGGCTTCTGATCCTTGAACTGGGCCTTGACCGCAGCCGGAGCATTCTTGTGCTTGATGTTGATCTCCGACAGCGATGCCGGCAGCTTTTGCGGCACGGTGATGGACGCCTTGCTGATCCGGAGATTGCCCGTCAGCATCGGCGCGGTCATCAGCTGTCCCTTGATGCCGAGCGTGCCGTTGACCGTTGCGGTGACGAGGGTTCCGTCGACATAGGTCGCGTTGTTGAACTTCATCTGGATATCGGCAGGGAAACCGCTATCCGGAGCAATGCCGACCGTACCGCTGCCGGAAATGCTGCCGCCGCTGGTGAGGTTGCCGCTCAGCCGCGAGATGACCGCCTGCCTGCCGTCGAGCGTAACGGTCACGGCAAGGCCGTTGAGCGTCAGGTTTCGCCGTACATCGACCAGCTTGGCGCTGTCGGTGGTGATCGAGCCTGATATGGCGGGTGCCGCCGTCGTGCCGCCGATCTGCATGTCGATCTTGGCGGTGCCTGTCATGACGAGGCCCTGGGCGGCCAGCTGGCCTGCCAAGGCGTCGAACGGCAGATTACCGGCAAACCTCAGCGACATCGACTTGTTGCCGGCAATCGCGATGGTGCCGCCGCCATTCAGTGCAAGGCCGCTTTGGCCGGTCAGGTTGGTATTGATGGTCACGATATTGTCGGCAAATTTTCCGTCGGCCTTGATGCCGAGTGCGGCAAGGCTCGCGGATTTCGTCTGGCTCGTCGCCGCTCCCGACCAGTTGGTCTGGAAGATGACGGCGGGCGAGGCGGCCTTGCCGGTGACCGCCACCGTGCCCGAAATCACGCCCTCCGCCGCAAGCGTTGGCGCAAAGACATTGGCAAGGCTCGCCGGCAGGTTGGCGATCTTCGCATTGATGTTCAGGGCCTGCCCGGCGGTGCCATCAACGGTTACCGAACCGCCACCAGTCTGAAGGGTCAGGCCGTTCAGCGAGGCGATGCCGTCCTTGATGACGATCTTTGTTGGCGATGCAAGCTTCACCGGTATCGTGCGCGGTGCGCCGGCAAAGGAATCGAGATTAACTGTCGTCTGGCCACCAGCCGTGTCAACGCTGCCGCGTGTTGTCAGCGGCGCGTTGTCATAGGCCGATTTCAGATCGAAATCCGTGCGGCTGCCCTGCTGGGTGAAGGTCAGATTGAGATCGGCGATGCGGTTGGCGCCCGAGGCAATCGTATCGGCGCGGATGCTGCCATTGGCGGAGAAGGCCTTGAGATCGTCGACGGCAAGCGCTACGGCCGGCTTGCTGATGACGAGATCGTCTCGGCGGATACCATTACCATTGGCGTTGACCTTCAGGCCGGTCTTGCCGTTGGCGCTGGCGATATCGAGCGAGCCCTTGAGGTCGCCCTCGGCCTTTTGGCCGGCAAGGGCGGCCAGCAGGCTGAGATCCGGGAGGTCGAAGGTCAATGCACCCGTTGGCTCGAAGCTCGGCGACAAATCCAGCTTGCCCTGCAGCTTGTTGGTGCCGATTTCGGCTGCCAGCGACGGGATGCTTGTGCGGCCATCCTTGGAAACGGCGTCGGCGGTGATACGGATCGGCTTGCCATCGATTGCGCCGCTTGCCTGAACCTTTGCTTGCGGAGCTTTGGGGTCGGCGGTACCGGTCACGCCGATATCGAGCGTATCGAGCAGCCGTCCCGCCAGCTTGACATTAACGGCCTTGACGGTCGCGTCGATATCAAGCGCAGAGAGGGGACCCTTGGCCTTGAGACCGATATCGGCCTGTCCCTGCGCATTCGGGACGAGCTTGGAAAGGTCGAGCACCTTGCCGGATAGATCCGATGTCAGCGATTGGTCGTTGAGCGCGACATTGCCGTTGATCTCGGCGACATTGGATTTCACCGCAAGATTGGAGAGCGTCATCTTGGTCGGCACAGTGCCGGCGACCTGGCCTTCCAGGGAGATCGTGCCTTCGAACTTGTTCGAGACACCATCCGGCAGAACGCCGGGCAGGGCGAAAAGCTTGAAATTGCCCGTGAGCGCCTTTGACGACAGCGTATATTTGCCGTTGACGGTGCCGCCGATGCTGGCGCTTTCCAATGTTGTATTGTTGAAGCCGATCGTATCGGGCGAGAGCTGAAGCGGCGCAGTCAGGGCAATCGGCGCGCGGATCAGGCGATTGAGGTCGGGGCTCACGAAGGCTGTCTGGCCGACAACCAGGCGAAGCTGCAGCGGGCCGGACATGGCGGTGAGATTGAAGGCATCGCTGCGGGCACCGAGATTGATCTGTCCGATGTTGCCTTGCGGCGTGCTGGCGCTGTCAAGTGCGGCCTTGGCATCGATTTTCACCGATTGCGCCGCACCCGTCAGTGCGATGTCAACCCGCGAGATCAGGGCGCGGGCCTCGCCGTTTTCCATCGGCCAGCGGAAGTCGACAGGACCGGAAGTGCCGATCAGATTGGCATTGAGGCTGTTGTTGCCGGCGGGATCGAGCGTGCCCGATGCAGCAAGCACGGCGCTGCCTGTGGCGAGGTTGCCGGTCTGGATATCGATCTTGCCCTTGCCGTCAAAGGCCGCCGAAAGATCGATTGTCGTCTGGCCGGCAAAGAGCGCACGCAGGGTCGGCGGCAGGAGCGAATCGACATCGCCGCCGCCCTTGACGTCGATATGATGCAGGCCGTCGGCCGAGAGGCTGTGGTGGCCGGTGATGGCGACTGTCGGCTTACCGTCGAGTGCCGCTTGCAGCTTGCCAGCCCAGTTGGAGAGGGGGCCGTCGCCGGAAAGGTCGATGTTGACGGCGGGTCCGCCCGGCAGGTGCAGCAGCCCGGCCAGCATGCCGTCGCGCGGCTCGGAAATCTGCGTTTTCAGTTTCAGCTGATTGTCGGCCGGAGCAAAGGCGATATCGGCGGAAAGCTTGGCATCGGGCACGTCGTGCCTGAAGGCATTGAGTGTCAGACCCATACTGCTGCTGTTTGCTTTGACACTGCCGTCGGCGGCCAGAACGAAATCCTGTCCCGCGACAGCCTGTCCGATGCGAAGATCAGGCAGGGCGATGGCGCCGATATCGACGGCAATGGGCAGGGAGAAGCCGCCGCCACCCGTCGACTGCGTTTCTGGCGCGGGTGCGACCGTCGAAACCGGCGGCCGTTCGAAATCGACGACATCGGCTGCGACGCGATCGGCATGGAAGGTGCCGGTCAGCAAGGACAGTGGAGACCAGTCGATGGCAAGGTTCTGCACCTTGGCATAGGAGCCCTTCGTGTCGGACACAGTGATCGAACCGACCCTCAGATTGCCGTTCAACAGCCCCGAGGGCGCGGCGATCGCGATGGTGCGATCCGGCGTCGAGGCGATCTTCGCCACCTGATCGACGGCGTAGCCGGTTGCGGAGGGTACTAGACCGACGACGAGCACAGCCGCGATCACGAGCAAGAGGATTGCCACGACCGCATAAGCGATCCAGCGCACCAGTTTCCCGAGAATTCGAATCAATATGCTCATGAAAGCGACAGTAACCTCAACTTTGTAACCGTGTGCTGAAAGGCCCGCGACAACTATACAGTCTGTCAGAAGGCCTGGCCGATGCCGGCATAGATGCCATAAGATGTGCCATTGTCATATTTCTTCAACGGCACGGCAACATCGAGCCTGATCGGGCCGAAGGGCGTAGCGTAGCGCAAGCCCACGCCGGCACCAATGCGCAGGTCGGACCCGTCGGGCAAGACACTGTCGGTGACGCTGCCCATATCGAGGAAGGGTACGACACCGATCGTATCGGTGATCTTCACCCGCGCTTCGAAGGAGGCGGTCACGTAGGAGCGCCCGCCGGTTTCGTCACCGTGCGAGTTATAGGGCGAGATTTCCTGATAGCTGTAACCGCGCACCGAGCCGCCGCCACCGGCATAGAAACGCCGGGTGGCGGGAATGTCCTCAATGCTGTTCGCACCCAGCAGCGAGCCCGCAGCCAGCTTTCCGGCGAAGACCACGTTGTTGTTGGCGCCTATGCCCTTGTAACCGGTGATCGAGCCCTCGAAGGAGCTGAAAACCGTGCCGCCCATTGCCTCATAGCTCGGCTTGGCGCTGATGGAGGCGCGAAAGCCTTCCGTGGGGTCCAGCTTGTTGTCACGCGTGTCCCGGACGTATTCGAGTGGGATCGCCACCGTCAGGTAATTATGTTTTCCGAAAGCATCGGTAGTATCGGATTCATAGGAAACCTCGCCGCCGGCGGATACCGTATCCTGATCGTTGATTTCATAGGCGAGTCCGCCGCTCACCGTCGCGGTATTGGCGTCGTAGGCGTCCGGATGCAGGCTTTGCATCTTGAGGCCGGCCGTGAAGGTCGCGGAAGGATAGAAGGTCGCCGGCCTGACATAGGTAATGCCGGCGGTGTAGTCGAGTTGACCGACATCCGTGGTCTCGCCGATGCGCGATACCGACCCTTCGATGCGTAGCGAATCCGCGCGTCCGGTCAGATTGCGGTGCCCCCAATAGCCCTGCAGGCCGAAGCCGTCGATGGTGGAATATTGTGCGCCGACACCGAAGAAGCGCTGCTTGCCTTCCGACACCTCGATGGTCGTCGGAATGCTGCCATCCGGCGCCAGCTTGTCGGCCTCGCGGATGGTGACGCTGGAAAAGACACCGAGCTTTCTCAGGCGATCCGATGCCTTCTTCAGCTCATCGGGCGAGTAGGGCTTGCCTTCGTTGATGCGGGCATAGCGCTTGATGAAATCCGGATCGACCGACTTCTGGCCGGTGACGCCGACATTGCCGAAGGGAGCGACAGGACCGCTTTCAACCTTCAGCGATACGTCGACGGTATTGCTCGCATGATCGGCGACGACATCGCGCTTGTCCAGCTTGGCGAGCGGATGACCTTCGTTCTTGAAGTCGGCGACCATCTTGTCGCCCGCCTTCAGAATGGTCAGTGAGCCGGCATCGCCGCCGCGCATGAGGCCATAATTGGCCGGATCCAGCCTGGCGGCGTCACCGAGCAGGTTGATCTTCCCAAGTTTGAAGACCGGGCCGGGATCGACGCCGATCGTGACGACAACGGGCTTGGCGCGGCTGAAGGTCGGTGTCGGCGGCAAGGCATCGAGGGGGGTGCCGTTGATGGTGATGGTGACCACGCCGCCGTAGCGGGCCTTCTCGTAAAGTGTGGCTATCAGGCGATCGCGGTCGTCACGCGCCTTCACGACGACGCCGAGGTCGCCGGAGACCGGCTTGTCCTTGTCGGAAATCAGCATCGAGCTGTCGTTCAACGCTTCCTTCAGATCCTTGTCGAGATTGTCGGCCTGGAAATCGACCGTGTAGCGGACGGGATCGGACACCTGATCAGCCGTTTCGTCTTCGCCCCAGAGCTTGATGCCGAACAGCTTGAATGCAAAGGCATTTTGGGCGCACACAGGACCGAGCGCCAGCACTGCCGCAACCGCTGCCACGGTTCCTGCCCGCCGATACGCAATACTCTTTCTCGGTTCAGTTCTTTTATGCATACGCCGCTTTACGGTTACATGAGAACTTACTCAGTTTGACGTTTCCCGGGAGTTAACGCGCGGCCACCATAGAGGCAAAAGTCCCTCAGGTGTACCGTTTTGGAGTCAAAAACGGGGAAAAGATAACCTTTTGCGGGTGAAAAGCCCGCGTTTCAAGGCGGGATTTCACATATTAGGGCCGGTTGAAGAATGGCGCATCGGAGTTGTCCTTGCGGGCGCCGGTCTGGCTGCTGTGCCCACGTCAAACCCTCCGTCGCCCGAATAAAAAAATCCCGGGCTGTAGCCCGGGACCTTCCAAATGCGATGAAAAATCGATCAATAGCCGCCGTAGCCGCCGCCATAACCACCGCGATAGCCGCCGCGCGGGCAATCGTCGATATAGCGACGTCCGTAACGATCGCGGTAGTAGCACTGGCCGGGCTGTTCCCGGACGCTGCCGATGACTGCACCGGAAAGGCCGCCAATTGCGGCACCAACAGCTGCGCCGCGGACGTTACCGGTCACGGCTCCGCCGATGATCGCGCCGCCTGCTGCGCCGATGCCTGCGCCCTGTTCGGTCGGCGTGCAGCTTGCGATAGACAAGCCGACCAATGCGAGCATAAGAACTTTCTTCATTTACTCTCTCCAACGTTAGTTAAGCCGAACCTCGGCCAACGTCGTCCCAATTCTTCAGCTCCACCACGATGGGCTGTCTTTACAGTCCTGCAACAATAGAAAATATCGTGCAAAATATGATTGTCTATTGGTGGATAGCAGTTTTTTTATTGCTGAAAAAAGGCGGCGTCCTGTCTGGAGAAGAAAACAGCTTGCCGCCAGGCAGAAAATCCACCTCCTCTCTAAAGTAGAGGTTGATTGGATTGCGAAAAAGTCAAATGATGCTCCATGCCTCTGGAGGAGAGGCGAGGAGGAAAATATGGCAAAAGTGACTTTGACGGTGAACGGCCGTTCGGTCAGCGGCGAGTGCGAGGATCGCACGCTGCTTGTCCATTTCATCAGGGAAAAACTCGGCCTGACCGGAACCCATGTCGGCTGCGATACCAGCCAGTGCGGCGCCTGTGTCATCCATATGGATGGCAAGTCGGTGAAGAGCTGTTCGATCCTGGCCGTTCAGGCTTCCGGCTCCAAGATCACAACCATCGAGGGTCTGGCCGCCAATGGCGAGCTGCATCCGGTTCAGGCTGCCTTCAAGGAGCATCATGGCCTGCAATGCGGCTTCTGCACGCCGGGCATGGTGATGGCATCGGTCGACATGATCAACCGCCATGGCGGCAAGCTTGACGAGAAGACGGTGCGCAACGAACTCGAAGGCAATATCTGTCGATGCACCGGCTATCACAATATCGTCAAGGCGGTGCTTTCAGCCAATGCCGCAATGAACGCCGCCCAGCAGGCGGCCGAATAAATTCCACCGAGATCGTCTGGCTAAACGCTTGGACTGTGATCTTGGCGGATTGCCGGGCCCGGAACCCCAATGGAGGATGTGATGGGCGTTGAAGGCATTGGTGCGCGCGTGGCGCGAAAAGAAGACAAGCGATTTCTGACGGGCAAGGGGCGATACACCGACGACATGGTGACGCCGGGCATGAAACATGCCTATTTCGTCCGCAGCCCGCATGCGCATGCAAAGATCAAGAGCATCGATGCGTCGGCGGCACTCTCCATGCCGGGCGTGATCGGCGTGCTCGATGGCAAGCAGCTGCTTGATGACGGCATCGGCAATCTGATCTGCGGCTGGATGATTCATTCCCGCGACGGCTCACCGATGAAGATGGGCGCCTGGCGGCCGCTGGCGGTCGATACCGTGCGCTATGTCGGCGATGCCGTCGCCATCGTCGTTGCCGACAGTCTTGGCGAGGCACGCGATGCGGCTGAAGCCGTAGCGGTCGATTATGAGGAACTGCCTGCCGTCGTCGAGGCAGTTGACGCGCTGAAAGTTGGCGCACCGCAGATCCATCCGGAAGCGGCAAACAACCTGATTTTCGACTGGGAGCTTGGCGACGCGGCAGCGACCGACAAGGCGATTGCCGAGGCCGCGCACGTCACCGAAATCGAGATCCACAACAACAGGCTTTCGCCGAATGCCATGGAGCCGCGCGCCACACTTGGCATCTACGATGCGGCCGAGGACCACTATACCTGCTACACCACAAGCCAGAACCCGCATGTGGCCCGGCTCGTCATGAGCGCCTTCTATAATGTCGCGCCGGAAAACAAGCTGCGTGTCATCGCGCCGGATGTCGGCGGCGGCTTCGGCTCGAAGATCTATATCTATCCGGAAGAGATTGTCTGTCTCTGGGCGTCGAAGAAGACCGGCGTGCCTGTGAAATGGACGGCCGACCGCACGGAGGCCTTCCTCACCGATGCGCATGGTCGCGATCATGTTTCCAAGGTCAAGATGGCCTTCGATGCGCAAAATCGCATGACGGCTCTGAAAGTCGACACGATCGCCAATCTCGGCGCTTATATGTCGCTCTTTTCCTCGGCGGTGCCGACCTATCTCTATGCGACGCTGTTGTCGGGGCAATATGCCATTCCGGCGATCCACGCCAATGTCCGCACGGTTTATACCAATACCGTGCCCGTCGACGCCTATCGCGGGGCAGGGCGGCCGGAGGCGACCTATCTGCTGGAGCGCACGGTGGAAACGGCGGCGCGCGAACTCGGCGTCTCGCCGGCGGAACTCCGGCGGACCAACTTCATACGCTCGTTCCCCTACCAGACGCCCGTGATCATGAATTATGACGCCGGCGATTACGAGGCTTCGCTCAACGCGGCCATGCAGCAGGCTGATTGGGCCGGCTTTCCGGCCCGTAAGGCGGAAGCCGCCCGTCGCGGCATGAAGCGCGGCATCGGCATGAGCTGCTACATCGAAGCTTGCGGCATCGCGCCCTCGCAGGCGGTGGGATCGCTCGGGGCAGGCGTCGGCCTCTGGGAATCGGCAGAGGTGCGGGTCAATGCCGTCGGGACCATCGAGGTGCTCACCGGCTCTCACAGCCATGGACAGGGGCATGAGACGACGTTCGCGCAATTGGTCGCCGATCGCCTCGGTGTGCCGATCGACAGCGTCTCCATCGTCCATGGCGATACCGACAAGGTGCAGATGGGCATGGGTACCTATGGTTCCCGCTCGGGCGCCGTCGGCATGTCCGCCGTCGTCAAGGCGCTCGACAAGGTGGAGGCGAAGGCAAAGAAGATCGCCGCTCACCTGATGGAGGCCGACGAAAGCGATATCGTCATCGAGAACGGCGAGTTAAAGGTCGCGGGTACCGACAAGACGCTGCCCTGGTTCCAGGTGGCGCTCGCCTCCTATACCGCGCACAATCTGCCCGCCGGCATGGAGCCGGGCCTCAAGGAAACCGCCTTTTACGATCCGGCGAACTTCACCTTCCCGGCAGGCTGCTACATCTGCGAGGTCGAGGTGGACCCGGAGACGGGCAAGACGGAGATCGTGCAGTTCGTCGCGGCCGACGACTTCGGCAATATCATCAATCCGATGATCGTCGAAGGACAGGTGCATGGCGGCATCGCGCAGGGCATCGGCCAGGCGTTGCTGGAAGGCGTGCATTATGATGAGAACGGCCAGCTGCTGACGGCGAGCTTCATGGACTACACCATGCCGCGCGCCGACGACCTGCCGTCCTTCCAACTTTCGCATCAGAACACGCCGTGTCCGAACAATCCCCTAGGGATCAAGGGATGCGGCGAAGCAGGCGCCATCGGCTCGCCGCCGGCGCTGATCAACGCCATTACCGATGCCATCGGCAACAACAGGCTGAACATGCCGGCGACCCCGCTCAAGGTATGGGAAGCGGCACGGGCCACGGCCTGAAACGAGAGGAGGATAGGACTATGTATGCAACGAATTACCATCGCGCCTCCTCGGTCGACGAAGCCGTCAAGCTTCTGTCGAACACCGACGAGGGCAAATATGTCTCCGGCGGCATGACGCTGATCGCCACCATGAAACAGCGTCTGGCGTCGCCGAGCGATCTCATCGATCTCAGGCATATCCCTTCGATCAAGGGGATCCGCGTCGATGGCCGCAGGGTCACGATCGGAGCGGCGACCACCCATGCGGAGGTTGCCTCCTCTGCCGCCATCCGCGCGGTCTGTCCGGCACTCTGCGACCTTGCCGGCATGATCGGCGATCCGCATGTCCGGCATATGGGGACGATCGGCGGCTCCATCGCCAACAATGATCCGGCGGCGGATTACCCCTCGGCGATGTTGGCGCTGAAAGCCACCATCGTCACGGACCGGAGGCAAATCGCGGCCGACGATTTCTTCCGTGGCCTGTTTGAGACGGCGCTGGAGGGGGCTGAGCTCATTACCTCCATCGCCTTCGACGCGCCGGAGCGTGCAGGCTATGCCAAGTTCCCCAATCCCGCTTCGCGCTATGCGATGACGGGGGTCTTCGTCGCCAAGGGGGCAGGTGGGGTGCGCGTTGCCGTCACCGGTGCCGGTGCGGACGGCGTGTTCCGCCATGCCGAACTGGAGCAGGCGCTTGCGGCGAACTGGCTGCCGGATGCGGTTACCGGCGTAACGGTCGATCCGTCATCGTTGCTTTCCGACCTGCATGCAACGGCCGAGTATCGCGCCAATTTGATCAAGGTCATGGCCAAGCGTGCCGTGGCTGCGGCATAGATTGCCGCAAATAAGCTCGGAGCGGCGGAGTTTACCCGCCGCTCCGGAGAGAGTGTTTCCAGCATGGTTTCGATTGTCAAATTGATGTGATTGGCTATTCTTGTCTGGAATTGTTCAAAATTAGGGGCCATTTGCCGCAGCGGGCGCGAAAGCAATGCGGAGGGGTTGACGTGTGATCCGGCATTCTCGAAAACGGTCGCACGGTACTGGAGCATATGATGGATTTCGAAGCATTTTTTAAGGGCGAGCTGGAAGGTCTTCACAATGAAGGCCGCTACCGGATCTTCGCAGATCTGGAACGCCGCAGTGGCAATTTCCCCCGCGCTATCAGGCATACCCCGAACGGCCCGCAGGAAGTGACCGTCTGGTGCTCCAACGACTATCTTGGCATGGGTCAGCATCCGAAAGTGATCGAGGCGATGAAGCAAGCGATCGATCACTGTGGCGCGGGTGCGGGAGGCACCCGGAATATTTCTGGCACCAATCACCACCATGTTCTGCTCGAGCAGGAGCTTGCCGATCTCCACGGCAAGGAATCTGCGCTGATCTTCACCTCCGGCTACATCTCCAATTGGGCGACGCTCGGCACGCTCGGCGCTCGCATTCCCGGCCTCATCATCTTCTCGGATGCGCTCAACCACGCATCGATGATCGAAGGCATTCGCTATGCGAAGTGCGACAAGGTCATCTGGAAGCACAATGACCTGCACGATCTCGAAGCCAAGCTGAAGGCCGCCGATCCCAAGGCGCCGAAGCTGATCGCCTTCGAGAGCGTCTATTCCATGGATGGCGATATTGCCCCCATCAAGGAGATCTGCGATCTCGCTGACAAGTATGGCGCGATGACCTATCTCGACGAAGTACATGCCGTCGGCATGTACGGCCCGCGCGGTGGCGGCATTGCCGAGCGCGAGGGACTGATGGACCGCCTGACCGTCATCGAGGGTACGCTCGGCAAGGCGTTCGGCGTCATGGGCGGCTATATTGCCGCTTCCACCGCGCTCTGCGATTTCATCCGCTCGTTTGCGTCAGGCTTCATCTTCACGACGTCGCTGCCGCCGGCTCTGGCCGCGGGTGCCGTCGCCTCGATCCAGCACCTCAAGGTCAGCCAGTTCGAACGCGCCCGCCATCAGGACCGTGTTCGCCGGCTGCGCGCGCAGCTTGATGCGGCCGGCATTCCGCACATGCCGAACCCGAGCCATGTGGTTCCGGTCATGGTCGGCGATGCGGCCAAGTGCAAGTGGATTTCGGATCTGCTGCTCGACGCCGGTGTCTACGTCCAGCCGATCAACTATCCGACAGTGCCGAAGAAGACCGAGCGCCTGCGCATCACGCCGACGCCGCTGCATTCGGATGGCGATATCGAACAGCTGGTGGGTGCGCTGCACGCGCTCTGGTCTCGCTGTGCGCTTGCCCGGGCTGTTGCGTAAGGGACGAATTCCTCTTTCTGCCGGGCCGCTGTGGGCTTCTGCCAAGCTGCTGTAAATTGTAAGCTTATACTTACGTATTACGCAGCTTTCTCCCGCTGGGCGACGAGCACGGCGGCACGGCTGCGTGCTTCCGCGTCCGCGGCAAAGACGGCATCCATGGTGTCGGCGCTGCCGGTCGCGATCATCTCCTCCATGACGGCTTCGGCAATATCGGCCATTTCGAGGAAGCCGATGCGGCCATCGACGAAGGCGTGGAAGGCGATTTCCTCGGCCGCATTCATGACAGCGCCCTGAAGGCCGCCGCGTTCCAGCGCCGTGCGGGCAAGGCGCAGCGCCGGGAAACGCACTTCATCCGGCGCCTCGAAGTCCAGCCGGGCGAGCTTGGCGAAATCCAGGCGGTCGACGCTGAGCTTGGTGCGGGCGGGATAGGTCAGCGCGTAGCCGATGGCGGTGCGCATGTCGGGACAGCCGAGCTGCGCCAGAATGGAGCCATCCGTGTAGCCGACCATGGAATGAATGACGGATTGCGGGTGGACCACGACTTCGATCTGATCGGGGCGCACATTGAACAGGTGCTTGGCCTCGATCATTTCAAGCGCCTTGTTGAACATCGAGGCGCTGCCGATCGAGATCTTGAAGCCCATCGACCAGTTGGGATGGGCGCGGGCGATCGCAGGCGTGACATTGGCCATCTGCTCGCGCGTCCAGGTGCGGAAGGGGCCTCCGGATGCGGTCAGGATAATGCGCTCCACCGCATGCTGCTGGTCGTCTTCCAATGCCTGAAAAATGGCGCTGTGTTCGCTGTCGACCGGGATCAGCCGTCCCCCGCCCTCAGTAACGGCGCGCACGAAGAGATCACCGGCGGAGACGAGACATTCCTTGTTGGCGAGCGCGATATCGGCGCCGCGGCGCGCGGCCGCCAGCGTCGGGGCAAGGCCGGCGGTGCCGACGATCGCCGCCATCACCCAGTCCGAGGGCATCGAAGCGGCTTCGATCAAAGCCTTCTTGCCCGCGCCGACGGCAATGCCCGACCCGGCCAGGGCATCCTTCAGTTCCTGATAGCGTTCTTCATTGGCCGTCACCGCAAAAGCGGCGCCGCAGGCCTTGGCCTGCTCGGCCAAAAGCTCGATATTGTCATGTCCGGTGATGGCGGCGATATCGAACGCATCTCGTCCGCCAAGCTGGGCGATGACGTCGAGCGTGTTCTGGCCGATGGAGCCGGTCGAACCCAATATCGTCAGGCGGCGACGCGCCTTGCTGGCGGTGTTCATTCAGGTATCCGCATTTGCTGCTATTCCTCCAAGGCTCTACAGGGGATTGCCGGGAGCGGCAAGTCCGGAGCCGTGCAACCGCACCGCTGGCGGCGCACGCGAAAAGCGAGCGCGCAATTAGTCATATTTTTTTCAATCTCCATTGAACCAAATGCAAACTGCTGCGTTTTCTGACCACCTGAGTGCGGAGGGCGACGAATGGTTTTCAAGGCGGCAACGTTTCACGGCATGGAGCTTTATCTGGAAAACGACCAAGCCAGGCGCTCGGCGCTGGAATCCGCCGTTGCCAACGCGCTCGCCGTTGCCGGCGGAATCGATGCTTCCGATGTCACCGTGATTGCGGCAGGCCAGGAAATCCGCCTGCACGGATCGGTCGCGACCTATCAGGAGGTGAAGCGGGCAACCGCGGTCGCCGAGTCCATTCCTGGCGTGCGGTTGGTGAGGAACAGGATTGCGGTGGGGTGATGGCAGGGTTTTAAGTTCGCGTTCATGCCGCGCCCGATTGGATCTATACAGCGCCGTTGATATTAAACGGGTTTTTCGAACGCAAACGGTCGAATTTTACAGCGAAGTGCTTGCCCTGTCGACAATAAGTCGAGCTTCCCAAGCTTATGTTATTGAGGCGAGATCAACGCTTCAAAATGCTAACTGGAATGCCAAACTATGGCTGTTGTTGAACGGAGCCAAAGTTCGAGCCTTCTCCTTCGAATAGACCTGAGAGGTGGCTTATGAACATAGTCAATTGCGGCGTTCATTAGCATTATGCTTCCTCCACCAACTCCGAGAATGATCGAGTTGCTATCTATTACAACAGCACCTTCGCACCCGGTCATTCGAGCTCCACCAACCAAAATTCTCCTTCCGGAAGGTGCAACAATCTCGAACTTCTGGGCATCACATTCTATGCTATGTCCGCGATAGCTCATGTTCATTTGTTCAACAAAAAGGGAAGATGGCGGATCGGTGCGGATTTTTAAGGCGATGCTTCCCGGTGATTCTCTGATGATTATCTGCGGCCCTACGATTTCAGCATCCCAGTTGCCATTGCGGATCTTCCACTCATTATCTTGGATGCTGAAAATCACTTTACCGGCCGCGTCTCGCATTTCGGCGTTAAGTCGAAATGGAGCGCCTGGCTCTTCTGGATCATGAATAGCTAGCATCTCTTTGCCGAGGACTGTGATGATGCTTTTGCAAGATTTAACGACAACCGGGCCAATTGTAATGGTTGGGCTATCGGAACCAACATCGAAAGCCCCGAAGGAAAATCCTGCCTTCTTGGCGATTGGGTCGAGGGCTGCCTTAGCGACCGATTCTTTTGATCTATGACCGCGTGTTACCTCTTCGTGATGGCTCGCACATAAATAGGTCATCTTAGAAGGATCGTGCTCCTTTGCTTCCGAAAAGGGAGGATCGATATGCTCGTATTGCCCAATGGCTTTTCCGCAAATCACGCATCCAAAGCCAGCATTTTGTCGAATCTGTCGCTTTTGACCGGAGGTAAGGGAAGATCGCTTCAGTCCAAACTTATTTGCTTTGTTCTCGCGCATTTGTCGCAACATTGAGAGTTAAATAATGCCTATGGTAGAACCTGTGTCCTAGGAAATTCAAGGCCGACCTTCCGACGCGCGGCGCAGTTCAATTTACAGCCAAATGTTTGCGAGCCTGCAAAAGAATCTAGTTTTCGTCTTAGACACATTTCCCAAAACCATAATCATTGTGCGAAATGGCTTTATGTCCAATCTTTTACCAAGTGACTGAAATCCTTAAATTGAGATATCTCGCTCCTGGCAATCGCTATAATCTGCCGCGTGCTAGGGGATTTCCGAACACCCTCACATCGATAGTAAATTTCTCAGGATTTCGACGCATCTCATCCCATATGAAATTCGGAACAGCGTGGGGCCAATCGAGTATACTGTGCTGGCCTCCTTGCCGATTAATAAGACCCTTTTCGATGAGTCCTACTAACCGTGCATCGGCATATTGCGCAGGAAAGACTTGCGTATTCGTCATGCAGAGAAAGGCCATTATTTGATGTTCGTGAGCTGGTAGATCGTTAAGGCGAGCCAGGCGCTGCAAGCGATCTTTTCTCGCCGCACGCCCTGCTAGCAACCGTGTACCTGTGGAAATAAACTCACGAAGGGCGGCCGTGCAGCATACCGCTGCAGAAAACACAGCGAGGATAAACGCTAGCGTTAGGAGCCAATCTGGCAAATGCGCGACGTAAGTCACTCCCATATGTGCCGCCAACAGGATCGCGCAGCTGCCTAACCAAATGGCAAAAGCGATGGGCCATGCTACACCCATAGCTTCCACAAAATCTTTGAGAGACGGTAATCCGCTCATAATTCGGTCCGCTGATAGTAGGTAAACGCGCACTCCCGTCTATGTGGCGGACTTTTTTATCTTTTACAACTGCGGCTCGGTGCGGATCCAATGCCGATGTAATAATATCATGCGCTACCGAATTTCCGCTAATGGCTGAAAACACCTGTAAATGCTGGCAGTTCTGGTAAACGGGTCGGCGCACGAGAACCAGGTCAAGAATGATATTAAATCAGTGAAAACAATGGTGATCTCGACGCGATTCGAACGCGTGACCCTCAGATTAGGAATCTGATGCTCTATCCTGCTGAGCTACGAGACCACTCGGCATGATCCATACAAAAGCAAAGGCCCGAAGCCAAGCCCTTTTGCGTCGTGGAGACAATCTGTCTTGAGCGTGTGTCCCGCGCGGCTTTGAAGGCGGCGCGGGAGCATCGGTGAGAAGCCTCAGGCGTTGAGGCGCTGTTCGGCGAGGCGCACCCAGTAGGAAATGCCGTGGGCGATGGCTTCGTCGTTGAAATCGTAGGCCGGGTTGTGCAGGCCGGCGCTGTCGCCGTTGCCGACGAAGATGAAGGCGCCGGGGCGGGAAAGCAGCATGTAGGAGAAATCCTCGCCGCCCATCATCGGGTCGATATTCGGGATGACATTGCCTGCGCCCGCGATTTCCTCGGCCACCGCAATCGCGTGATCGGTCTCGTCGGCGTGGTTGAAGGTGACGGGGTAGTTGCGGTGGAATTCGATCTCGACTTCAGCGCCGTGGCTCGTCGCGATACCTGTCACGATCTGCTTGAAGCGCTGTTCGGCGAGATCGCGCATCTCGGGGTCGAGCGTGCGCACCGTGCCGGCGAAGCTCGCGTCGTTCGGGATGACGTTGTGGGCATTGCCGGCGTTGAACGTGGTGACGGAGACGACGACCGATTTCAGCGGATTGGCGCTGCGCGAAGCGATAAGCTGCAGGTTGGAGACGATCTGCGCGCCGATGGCGATCGGGTCGATCGTCTTGTGCGGCATGGCGGCGTGGCCGCCGAGGCCCTTAATGGAGACGGTGAATTCATCCGTCGCCGCCATAATCGCACCCTTGCGGATGGCGAAGTGGCCGACCGGCAGGCCCGGCATGTTGTGCATGCCGTAGACTTCGGCGATCTGGAAACGCTCCATCATGCCGTCCTTGACCATGGCGTCGCCGCCAGCACCGCCTTCTTCGGCCGGCTGGAAGATGACGGAGATGTTGCCGTTGAAATTGCGGTTCTCGGCGAGGTATTTCGCAGCACCCAGCAGCATGGCGGTGTGGCCATCATGGCCGCAGGCATGCATCTTGCCAGGCGTTTGGGAGGCATAGGGCTTGCCGGTGATTTCGGTGAGCGGCAGGGCATCCATATCGGCGCGCAGACCGATCGTGCGCCCTTCACCCTTGCCGCGGATCAGGCCGACGACGCCGGTGCGGCCGATGCCGGTCACCACCTCGTCAACGCCGAAGGCACGCAGCTTCTCGGCTACGAAGGCGGCCGTATTCTCAACGGCATAGAGGAGTTCGGGATGCGCATGGATATGGCGGCGCCACTCGGTTACTTCGCCCTGGAGTTCTGCGGCTCTGTTCAAGATCGGCATATGCTGATTTTCCTGCTGCTCAATATCGATTCTGGTTCAACCTGCGGGTCCTTGGCACAGCCTTGGCGGGCTTATCGCGGCCCTTGCGGCGTGCCATCGGGAAATAAAGTCGTCAATCGCCTTTGCCTTCTCCTAGCCATATAGGTTAAATAGACGAAGCTTTCGAGAAAATTCCGGACTTCTGAAGGATAGATCGTGCCGACGAAGCAGAATCGTTTGTATGCCGCCCTGCGGCTCGTTCCTGTGGCCGCAGCAGCATCCATGCTTTTCCTGTCGACCGCGCAAACGGCCGGAGCCAATCCGCATATTCTCGTCGATGTCAGCACGGCGCGCGTTCTCGACCAGCAGGAGGCGTTTCGCCGCTGGTATCCCGCCTCGCTCACCAAGCTGATGACGACCTATGTGACCTTCCGAGCCATCCAGTCCGGTCAGATCAAACTTGATACGCCTGTCGTCATGTCGAAGCTGTCAGCCGCCCAGCCGCCGGCGAAGATGTACTTCAAGCCCGGGCAGAAGATGACGCTCGACAATGCCTTGAAGATGATGCTGGTCAAATCGGCAAACGATCTCGCCATGGCGGTTGCCGAAACGGTCGGTGGTTCGCAGCAGGGCTTCGTGGCGCGGATGAATGCGGAAGCCGCGCGCCTCGGCATGCGCGACTCGCATTTCATCAATCCGAACGGTCTTCCCGGCAAGGGGCAATATACGACGGCGCGTGATCTTGCGATCCTCAGCGTGGCGCTGCGCCGCGAGTTTCCGCAATATGCCGGCTATTTCTCGCTCGAGGGCTTCACCAACGGCGTCAAGCAGGTGCCGAACATCAATATGCTCATCGGCCGCTTCGACGGCGCCGATGGCATGAAGACTGGTTTCATCTGCGCGGCCGGCTTCAACCAGATCGCCTCGGCAACCCGCAACGGCCGCACGCTGATCTCGGTCGTTCTCGGCACCGACAGCCTGGCGGCGCGCGCCGACGATTCCGCCAATCTCCTGGAAAAGGGCTTCCAGAACCAGCTGTCCACCCGCGATACGCTGGCGACCCTTAGGCCAGATACGCCGGTCACGGCCGATGTCGCCGATGTCACGGCCGACATCTGCAGCACCAAGGGCGCACAGGCGCGCAGCGAAACTCGCGATCCCTTCGGCCGCACCAAGGTACAGTCGCCCTATATCCACGAAATGGATCATGAGCCCAATTTCGTCTATGCCGGCCTGATCGGCGGCCAGGATATCGCGACGGCCGCCAAGGGCGACAAGGATGATGTTACGGCTAGAGGCGACAAGGCGACCAGGGACAATAAGATCGCCATCTCCGGCGGCGCGTCCAATGTGCCGGTCCCGATGCCGCGGCCCACTTTCTAATATCGGACAGGAATCATGAGCGTTTCGCAGCAAAGAGTGCCGGTTGCCATCCTGACCGGTTTTCTCGGTGCGGGTAAATCGACCCTGCTCAACCGCATCCTCAAGGACGAGGACATGCGCGACGCGGCCGTCATCATCAATGAGTTCGGCGATGTCGGCATCGATCATCTGTTGGTGGAAAGCTCCGGCGATTCCATCATCGAGCTTTCCGATGGCTGCCTTTGCTGCACGGTGCGCGGCGAGCTGGTGGATACGCTGGCGAACCTGATGGACGCGATGCAGACCGGCCGCATCCGGCCGCTGAAGCGCGTCGTCATCGAAACAACCGGCCTTGCCGATCCCGCTCCGGTCATGCAGTCGATCATGGGCAATCCGATCATCGCCAACAATTTCGATCTCGATGGCGTCATCACCGTCGTCGATGCCGTCAACGGGCTGCAGACGCTCGACAATCACGAAGAAGCGCGCAAGCAGGTGGCGGTTGCCGACCGCCTGATCGTGTCCAAGACCGGGATTGCCGGCGCCGCGCCGGAAGCGCAGCTGGAGAGCCGGCTGAGGGCGCTCAATCCGCGCGCGCAGATCCTGAATGCCGACAGCGCCGAGGCGGGACGCGTCGCCATTCTGGTTAACGGCCTCTACGATCCCGCGTCCAAGATCGCCGATGTCGGCCGCTGGCTGCAGGATGAACTTGAGGCGGACGACAATCATCACCACGACCATGATCATGACCACCATCATGGCGATCATGGTCATCATCACCATCATGGGCACCACCACGGTCATCGGCATCAGCACGCTCATGATGTCACCCGCCATGACGGGTCGATCCGCTCCTTCTCGATCGTTGAGACGCAGCCCATCGATCCGATGGCGCTCGAAATGTTCATCGATCTCCTTCGTTCGGCGCATGGCGAGAAGCTCTTGCGCATGAAGGCGATCGTTGCCGTGTCCGACCGGCCGGAGCGTCCCGTCGTGCTGCATGGGGTGCAGAATATCTTCCATGCGCCGGTGCGGCTGCCGGCCTGGCCCGATCCAGAAGACCGGCGCACGCGCATGGTCATCATTACCAAAGATCTGCCCGAGGATTTCGTGAAGGGCCTGTTCGACGCCTTCCTCAGCAAGCCGCGCGTCGATACACCCGACAGGGCGGCGCTGGAGGATAATCCGCTCGCGGTACCGGGGATGAAGTTTTAGTTTCAGCCTTTGATATCTGGCAACCCGCTTCGCTCTGGAAGCTCCTTCTCCCCGCTGGGGAGAAGGTGGCCCGAAGGGCCGGATGAGGGGGCTTTCCGATTTGAATTCATGGACTTTCGTGCTCGTGGCGGATACCCCCCTCATCCGCCTGACGGCACCTTCTCCCCGCAGGGGAGAAGGGGTGTGCGGCAGCGTGCCTGCCTCATATGCAATTGCCTTCATGGTGAGGCGGGAGCTTAGCGACCCTCGAACCACGAGGATGGCGACCGCTCGCAAATGGTCACGCCTTGCGGATCACGAAGCGATGGCCGCTTTCCGTCTTCTCGCTTGTGAGAAGCGTGTGGCCTTTCTCGTTGCAGAGATGCGGGATGTCGATGACGGCGAGCGGGTCCGTGGTTTCCACGGTCAAGGTCGTGCCGCTTGCCATGGCGCGCAGGCGCTTTTCCGTCTTGATCGCCGGATAGGGGCATTTCAGGCCGCGCAGATCGTAGATCTCGGTATCCGGACTATTCACTCTTCGCCCAGAACTTCCAGAAAGGCGGCTTCTTGGCCTCGGTCTGCGCGGTCTCGACGGCCGGGTTCGGCGCGTAGGCGAGCGCATTGAGGCCGGGGTTCATCGGGTTTGCCGCCGGGATTGGCACGTTCGCGGGAACGTTGGCCGCAACGACCGGGCCGGCTGCGGGCTGCTGCGCAGTCGCTAACGGGGCGCCTGCCGCAGGGCTTGCTGCCGCCACGCGGATACTTGCCGTCGTCGGATTGCCCGTTGGGCTGGCAACGGTGCCGCCGCGCGCGATCTGTTGCGCCGACTGGTTGGACATCATCGATTCGAGGTCGGCAACCTTCATCATCTTGCCGGCGGCAAGGGCGGTCCCTGTGGGAGCATAGGCGAGATCATGGCCCTTGCGCTGCTTGGCGACGACGGCCTTGCGCTCAGCCTCGGTCGGGTCGTACCAGGCCATGCCGTCGAACTTCTTTGAGGCCATGGCATAGTCAGCCTGGTACTGCTTGTCATAGGTCGCAAGCGCCGTCTGCAGAGCAGGCGGCGTGGTCATGACAGGGCATTTGCCGCCGGCGTTGAAGGGGCCGCTGGCCTGCTGGTTGAAGACGTATTTCTTCTCGCAGACCTCGACCTCGGGCGGGCGCTTGGTGACTTCGAAATTGTCGTAGCCGACCTTCAGCATCTTCCAGAATTCGATATTGGGGCTGAGGCGGTGCTTCCACATGTTTTCCGCCGTCATGCGGAAGGGGAAGGCTTCGAGCTGAACGGCCTTCTGGCCGCCCTTGAAGGCGTCGCGCGCGAAGGCATAGATTTCCAGCACCTGCTGGTCGGTCATCGAATAGCAGCCGGACGACGAGCAGGCGCCATGGATCATCAAATTGTTGCCGGTGCGGCCATTGGCGGCATCGTAGCGGTTCGGAAAGCCGGTGTTGATCGCGAGGTAGTATTTCGAATTCGGGTTCAGGTTGGCCGGCGTCAGCATATAGAAGCCTTCCGGTGCTTGCCGGTCGCCTTCCTTCACCTTCGGGCCGAGACGGCCGGACCAGGCGCAGATCTTGTAATCGGCGATGACTTCGAAGCGGTTGCTCTGGTTCGCCTTCAGGATCTCCATCACGCCTTCTTCCTTGAAGATGCGGATCATGATCGGCGAGTTGCGGTCCATGCCCTTCTTGGCCATGTCGGCGAGGATATGGCTCGGAAGCGGTTGTTCGACCTTGTTCTTCACCTTCGACAGGTCGATCGACGCGGTGTCCAGCGCGTCGTTGCAGCCGGCGAGCGCCAGTGCCATCAGGGAAACATAGGCAAGGTGACGAATGCGCATTCTGACTTGGTCCATAAATGCGAAGAGTGGCAGCTCGATCTGTTTCGCCACTCCCCTCGAAGCATGAAACGGAATCATAGACGGCTTATACTTGAAAATTCCTTACCAGCCTATGACGTGCCCGCAGCGCGTCGGCAAGCTTTTCTTTGCCATAATAGCTTCGATAACGGAAATGTGGCCAAGGTTTGGCCTCATTTCCGTTTTTCGCGATCACTTTTTCTGAAAACAGCTTAGAGATTGCGGCCGATGTTGAGGAATTTCTGGCGTCGGTCGTTGCGCAATTGTTCACCCGAACGGCTGGAAAGCTCTGCAAGCGCGTTCGCAATCGTTTCGCCGGCCGCGCTTATCACCGCGTTCGGATCGCGATGTGCGCCGCCGACAGGCTCGGAGATGATGCCGTCGATCACGCCGAGACTTTTCAGATCATCGGCAGTTATCTTCATATTGGTGGCGGCTTCCTTCGCGCGCGTTGAATCGCGCCATAAGATCGAGGCCGCACCTTCGGGCGAAATCACGCTGTAGATCGAATGTTCGAGCATATAGACGCGGTTGCCCACGGCAATCGCGATGGCACCGCCCGAACCGCCTTCACCGATCACGATGGAGACGATCGGTACCTTCACGCCGAGACACATCTCGGTCGAGCGGGCAATCGCTTCGGCCTGGCCGCGTTCTTCCGCCCCGACGCCCGGATAGGCGCCGGCCGTGTCGACCAGGGTGATGACGGGCAACTGGAAGCGGTCGGCCATTTCGAGGATGCGGATCGCCTTGCGGTAGCCTTCCGGCCGGGCGCTGCCGAAATTGTGCTTCAGACGGCTCTTGGTGTCGTTGCCTTTTTCCTGGCCGATGAGGGCGACCGGCTGACCGCGGAAGCGGGCAAAGCCGGCCTGGATGGCGGCATCCTCGGAAAATTGACGATCGCCGGCAAGCGGCGTGAATTCCGTAAACAGCGTACTGGCATAGTCGACGAAATGCGGGCGCTGCGGGTGGCGGGCGACCTGCGTCTTCTGCCAGGCGTTAAGCTTGGAATAGATGTCGACCATCGCCTCGCGGACGCGGCTTTCAAGCCGCCCGACTTCCTCGGACGTATCGATGCTTTCGTCTTCGCTCGCCAGTTTCTTGAGCTCGTGAATCTTGCCTTCGAGATCCGAGATGGGTTTTTCGAAGTCCAGATAATTGTGCATGAGGTGCGTTTCCGATCCTTTTGCCCGTGACGAGAGATGGCGGCTTGAGCCTGTATGCCGGTCCTAATCCTGTTTTTTTGCCTGTTTGGCAAGGGGGTGATGCGTTTGGACCAGCTGATGAAGGCGTTCTTCCAGCACATGTGTGTAGATTTGTGTCGTCGAAATGTCCGAATGACCGAGAAGTTCCTGCACCACGCGCAGGTCTGCGCCGTTGGCGAGAAGATGGCTCGCGAAGGCATGGCGCATCACATGCGGCGAAATCATCGAAGGCGTCAGGCCGGCCCGGATGGCAAGATCCTTGAGATCACGCGCAAAGACCTGCCGCGGCAGATACCCCTGCTTGGACGCGGCGGGGAAAAGCCAGGGGCTTTCCGGCAGCGGCTGCTTGGCGTTGGCTGAAATGGCGGCCTGTAGGCGCCCATAGGCCTTCAGGGCCGAAATGGCGGTCTGCGATAGCGGCACCAGCCGCTCCTTGTTGCCTTTGCCGCGGATCATCAGGAAGCGTCCTTCCTGATCCAAGACTTTCGCCGGCAGGGAGACGAGCTCGCTGACGCGCATGCCGGTGGCGTAAAGCATTTCCAGAAGCACCAGCATGCGCAGGCGCTGCAGCTGATCGGGCCCTTCGACCGTCGCTTCCCGCTCCGCCCGGGTCAGAAGCTTCGTCACCTCATCGACGCCCATCGTCTTCGGAAGGGCGCGGCCTTTCTTCGGCGCATCGAGAATTCCGGTGGGATCGTCCGTGCGCAGACCTTCGGCATAGAGGAACTTGTAGAACTGCCGCATGGCGGAGAGGCGACGTGCCTGGGAGGATGGCTTGAAGCCCTGGCTCGACAGGCTGGAAAGATAGGCGACCAGATCACCGGGGCTTGCCTCCGTCAAGCGGACGCCCTGCCCGGAAAGAAAGGAATGGAGATCGTCGAGATCGCGCTCGTAGGATTGCAGCGTGTTGACGGCAGCACCCCGCTCGGCGCTCATCATCTCTAGAAAGGCTTCCAGATGCACTCGCCCCAGATCTCTCTTGCCCGCTCGTATATTCTCAGCTGGCGCGCTCATGGTTTCAACGCGCCTGTCGTCGGTGGATTGAGGCGCTCGGGGGCAATGCGGATCGTCACATCGCGCGGCTGGGGATCGACGAAGAGCACGAGAGCCCACATCGCTCCATATATCGATCCGGCGATGACCGCGCAGATGACAAGGAAGCGAAACAGGGTGGGCATTCGAAGACTCTCCTTCGCCATTCAGTGGCGCGGCGATGCGCTATAATTATATTCCTTCAAGAGTTAGCCGAAGGATATTGCAGACATGTTTACGGCAGCGGCGTCTTGACGCTACCGGCGCATTTGACGATACCGTTTCCAAAGAAATTGTGAATGGGCCAATGAGTGAACAAGTCCTGACCCTTGCCGAGAGCTTGAGAGACAAGGCGCGCGCAGCGCTGGGTCAGCGCAATCTTGTCTTCGTGGGATTGATGGGAGCAGGAAAATCCTCGATCGGCCGGCCCGTTGCGCAGCAGCTCGGCCTACCCTTCGTCGATACGGATGCCGAAATCGAGCGCGTGTCACGCATGACGATCGCCGAACTTTTTGCTGCCTATGGCGAACAAGAGTTCCGGGCGCTGGAGACGCGCGTCATCAAGCGGCTCCTCAAGGGCGGCCCGCGTGTCGTCTCAACGGGCGGCGGTGCGTTCATCAACGAAAGCACGCGGCTGCATGTCAAGCGCGGCAGCCTTTCGGTCTGGCTGAAGGCCGATCTCGACGTGCTGTGGGAGCGGGTAAACAAGCGCGATACGCGCCCTCTGCTCAAGACCGAAAATCCGAAACAGACCCTCGAGAACCTGATGAATGCGCGCTATCCGATCTATGCGGAAGCCGATATCACGGTTCTCTCCCGTGACGTAAACAAGGATATCATGGTCAGGGAAGTCCTTGCCGCCATCGCCGAGGGAAAGAAAACAGAAAGCAAAATGCCATGAATGCGATGACACCGGCTTCCGCAGAGCGCCTTGTGCGCGTGCCTCTCGGCGAGCGTGCCTATGACATCCTGATCGGTCCCGGCCTGATCGCGCGTGCGGGCCAAGAGATCGTCGCGCGGCTGAAAGGCCGCAAGGCCGCCATCATCACCGATGAAAACGTCGCGCCGCTCTATCTCGGTGCATTGGTCGCCAGCCTAGAAGCTGCGGGCATCCAGGCTTCCAGTCTCGTCTTGCCGGCCGGCGAGAAGACCAAGAGTTTCGAGCACCTGATCACCGTTTGCGATGCGGTGCTGACTGCGCGTGTGGAGCGCAATGATGCGGTGATCGCGCTTGGCGGTGGCGTTATCGGCGATCTCTCGGGCTTTGCCGCCGGCATCGTGCGCCGCGGCGTCCGTTTCGTTCAAGTGCCGACATCGCTGCTGTCGCAGGTGGATTCGTCCGTCGGCGGCAAGACCGGCATCAACACTCATCACGGCAAGAACCTCGTCGGCGTCTTCCACCAGCCCGACCTCGTGCTGGCCGATACCGATGTGCTGAATACGCTGAGCGAGCGCGAATTCCGTGCCGGCTACGCCGAAGTCGCCAAATACGGCCTGATCGACAAGCCGGATTTCTTTGCCTGGCTCGAGGCCAATTGGAGAGAAGTCTTTGCCGGCGGGGCGGCCCGCATTGAGGCTATTGCTGCAAGCTGCCAGGCAAAGTCCGATGTCGTCGTTGCGGACGAACGTGAAAGCGGGCCGCGTGCCTTGCTCAATCTCGGCCACACCTTTGGCCATGCGCTCGAAGCGGCAACCGCCTATGACAGCCGCCGGCTGGTGCATGGCGAGGGTGTTGCGATCGGTATGGTGCTGGCGCATGAATTTTCTGCGCGCCTCAATCTGGCAAGCCCGGATGATGCCAAGCGTGTCGAGACGCATCTGAAGGCCGTAGGCCTGCCGACGCGGATGGGCGATATTCCGGGCGAGCTGCCGCCGGCCGAAGTGCTGATGGATGCGATCGCGCAGGACAAGAAGGTCAAGAGCGGCAAGCTTACCTTCATTCTTACGCATGGTATCGGCCAGTCCTTCGTTGCCGACGATGTGCCGTCTTCCGAAGTCCTAAGTTTCCTGAAGGAAAAACATCGCTGATGACCGTCGAGGGCACGCTGGCTGTATTGCTCGAATATTGGCCCGAGATCATCTCGATCATCGTGCTGGTGTTGGTGTCGGCGTTTTTTTCCGGTTCGGAGACGGCACTTACCGCCGTCTCGCGCACCCGCATTCACACGCTGGAGGCCAACGGCGATGAAAGCGCCGGTATCGTGCGCCACCTCATCGAGCGTCGAGATCGGCTGATCGGCACCTTACTCATCGGCAACAATCTCGCGAATATCTTGGCGTCTTCGCTGGCGACTAGCGTTTTCCTCGGTCTGTTCGGCAATTCGGGGGTGGCGCTGGCAACGGCAGCCATGACCGTCATTCTCGTCATCTTCGCTGAAGTCCTGCCGAAGAGCTGGGCGATTTCGACTCCGGATCGCTTTGCGCTCAATGTGGCAGCGCCGGTGCGGCTGTTTGTCGCGATCGTCGGCCCCGTATCGAGTTTCGTCAACGCCATCGTGCGCTGGATCCTTGGGCTGTTCGGCATCAACCTCTCCAAGGAGGTGTCGATGCTGTCGGCGCACGAGGAGCTGCGCGGTGCTGTCGATCTGCTCCACCGCGAGGGTTCGGTCGTCAAAGCGGACCGCGATCGCCTCGGCGGCGTGCTCGATCTCGGCGAGCTGGAACTGTCCGACATCATGGTGCACCGTACGGCGATGCGAGCCATCAATGCCGATGACCCGCCGGAGGTGGTGGTGCGCGCGATCCTCGACAGTCCCTATACGCGCATGCCGCTCTGGCGCGGCACAATCGACAACATCATCGGCGTCGTGCATGCCAAGGATCTGCTGCGAGCCTTGGCGGAACGCAATGTCGAGCCGGAAAATCTCGATATCGTCAAGATCGCGCAGAAGCCCTGGTTCGTGCCCGACAGCACCAATCTCGAAGACCAGCTGAACGCCTTCCTGCGTCGCAAGCAGCATTTCGCCGTCGTCGTCGACGAATATGGTGAGGTGCAGGGCATCGTCACCCTGGAAGACATTCTGGAGGAGATCGTCGGCGATATCGCCGATGAGCACGACCTCGATATCCAGGGCGTGCGGCAGGAGGCCGACGGCTCGATCGTCGTTGATGGCGTCGTACCGATTCGCGACCTAAACCGCGCGCTCGACTGGCACTTGCCCGACGAGGAGGCGACGACGATTGCGGGTCTCGTCATCCACGAATCGATGACCATCCCGGAAGAGCGCCAGGCCTTCACCTTTTATGGCAAACGCTTCATCGTCATGAAGCGGGAAAAGAACCGCATCACCAAGCTGCGCATCCGCCCTGCCGAAACGGAAGAGGCAAAGCCGGAGTAGTTCCGGCTTGCAGCCAACCTACCAACGGATCGCCTCGCCGGGAGCCGCGGGCTCCACGGCCAGCGCGTGCAGGCCAGCGTCCAGTTCCGGTTTCAATAACTCGTTGATCGCCCTGTGGCGCGCAAGGCGCGGCATGCCCGAGAACTTGGCGGAAACGATTCGAATTCTTATATGGGTTTCGCCGGTTCCGGTCATGTCAGGCTGATGGCCCGCATGAAGGTGGCTTTCATTGATGACGGCAAGGCGCTCAGGCGCGAAGGCGTCGGTGAGCTTCCGCTCAATGCGGGATTGCAGTGTCGTTTCCATATTCCCGCGTCGACCTCGCTTGCGAAAAAAGGCTCCCACAAAGCCTATAACATTCCTGTTTGTCAATTCTTGTTGTGGGGTATCCAAGGCCCCATAATTAGGACGCCATGAGACTTGATTCAAAATATTTCGATCGCATTCGCACCCGCCGCAAGCGCGCGCAGGAACCCGAACAGGGTCCGCCGACGTGCCAGTGGGACGGCTGCGACAAACACGGCACGCATCGCGCCCCGGTGGGGCGCAATGCGGAAGGGCAGTTCTTTTTGTTCTGCTTCGAGCACGTCAAGGAATACAACAAGGGCTACAATTATTTCTCCGGCCTCTCGGATGGCGAGATTGCGCGTTATCAGAAGGAAGCCATCACCGGCCACCGTCCGACCTGGACGGTCGGTGTCAACAAGGCTGCCAAGAACAGTCCGCTTCAATCGGATATCCGCTCCGGCTCCTATTCCCGCGTTCGCGACCCATTCGGCTTCGTTAGGGAAGGCGAGGGCCAAGGTCGGGGACCGCGTTTCCCGCAGCAGCGTAAGCTGAAAACGCTGGAGGCGAAGGCCTTCGACACGATGGGCCTCGACGCCAATGCCGCGGCCCCGGAAATCAAGCGCCGCTATAAGGAATTGGTGAAAATGCACCATCCCGATGCCAATGGCGGCGATCGCGGCTCGGAAGAGCGTTTTCGTGCGGTCATTCAGGCCTATCAATTATTGAAACAGAACGGTTTTTGTTAATTCCCGTCCTTGCTCTCCGCCTTCAATCAGGTATGGTCCAAATCGGCTGAAGCTGCGGGCAACCGCGGTAGGGTGCGCATTTGGCTGGCTGCACCTCGGTCAACTTTCCGGACGCGGCGTTTCTTGTCCGGGGACTCTGTTCAAGGATGCTCGCAAGCGATCATATATCGCGCCGAGATTTTGCTTTAGTCCCGGAGAAGTATCGCCGCTGTTCCGACCGAACGGATGCGGGCAACAAGCTGCGGCGTTTCGGAAAAATCGGCTGAGTTTGATATGGCAGGGTGAGAGCCACCCGCCCTGGAGACATGATGAGCAAGATTGACCTTGATATTTCCGAGATCCCCGATACCACCGTTTCGGTCCGTGAAGTCTTCGGCATTGATTCCGACATCCGCGTTCCGGCCTACAGCCAGGGCGGCGCCTACGTACCCGATCTGGATACGGACTACCTCTTCGACCGCGAGACCACGCTCGCCATTCTCGCGGGCTTTGCTCATAACCGCCGCGTGATGATTTCGGGCTATCACGGTACCGGCAAGTCTTCTCACATCGAGCAGGTCGCTGCGCGCCTCAACTGGCCGTGCGTGCGTATCAACCTCGACAGCCATGTCAGCCGTATCGACCTCGTCGGCAAGGATGCCATCGTCGTCAAGGATGGTCTGCAGGTCACCGAATTCAAGGACGGCATCCTGCCCTGGGCCTATCAGCACAATGTCGCGCTCGTCTTCGACGAATATGATGCCGGCCGGCCCGACGTGATGTTCGTCATTCAGCGCGTGCTGGAATCGTCGGGACGCCTGACGCTGCTCGACCAGAGCCGCGTCATCCGTCCTCACCCGGCCTTCCGCCTGTTCGCAACGGCCAACACCATCGGTCTCGGCGACACGACTGGCCTCTATCACGGCACGCAGCAGATCAACCAGGCACAGATGGACCGCTGGTCGATCGTGACGACGCTGAACTACCTGCCGCACAACAACGAAGTCGATATCGTGCTGGCAAAGGTAAAATCCTTCCGCAACGACAAGGGCCGCGACACCGTCTCCAAGATGGTTCGCGTTGCCGACCTGACGCGTGCGGCTTTCATGAACGGCGATCTGTCGACCGTCATGAGCCCGCGTACCGTCATCACCTGGGCCGAAAATGCGGAAATCTTCGGCGACGTCGCCTTTGCCTTCCGCGTCACCTTCCTCAACAAGTGTGACGAGCTGGAGCGGCCGCTGGTCGCCGAGCACTATCAGCGCGCCTTCGGTGTCGAGCTGAAGGAAAGTGCCGCCAACATCGTGCTCGAAGCCTAGAACATTTCCGCTTTTCTTCGAATCGCGAAAACGTTCTATCTTTTTGTTTTGACGCAATTCCGGATAGAAAACTGCTATGCATTTTTCCTGGAATTGCTTTAGGGAAAAGCCGATACATCATGTCAGGTCGCGGAGATAATTCCAAAGCGAAGCCGGGTGCACCGGTGGACATGGAGCCGTTGCGCCGGGCGATCACCGGCTGTGTCCGCTCGATCGCCGGCGATGCCGAGGTCGAGGTGGCCTTTGCCAACGAACGCCCGGGAATGACCGGCGAGCGCATTCGCCTGCCTGAACTTTCAAAACGGCCGACGGCGCATGAGCTGGCGGTGACACGCGGCCTCGGTGATTCGATGGCCCTGCGGCTTGCCTGTCATGATGCCCGTGTCCACGCCGTGATGTCGCCCCAGGGTGCCGATGCACGCAGCATCTTCGATGCCGTCGAGCAGGCCCGTGTCGAATCGATCGGCTCGCTGCGCATGAGCGGCGTTGCCGCCAACCTCAATTCCATGAATACGGAAAAATACGCCAAGGCGAATTTTTCCGGCATCGAACGGCGCGAGGATGCGCCTATCGGTGAGGCCATGGCGATGATCGTGCGCGAGAAGCTGACCGGTCAGAAGCCGCCGGAAAGCGCCGGCAAGGTGCTCGACCTATGGCGCCCCTTTATCGAGGAAAAGACCGGCGGTCAGCTTGAGAACCTGTTGTCGTCGATCAACGACCAGCAGAGCTTTGCCCGTGTCGTCCGCAACATTCTGACGGCCATGGAAATGGCTGAGGAATATGGCGACGAGCAATCCGAGCCCGACAGCGAAGAGCAGCCGAGCGAAGAAGACAAGCCGAACGGCGAAGACCACGATAACGACGACGTCAAGGAAGATGAAGGCTCTGACGCCGCTCCTGCCGAGGATAGCGAAGCCTCCGACGAACAGATGGAAGACGGCGCGACCGAAGACGGCGGCGAGATTTCCGACGATGACATGAGCGAAGAAGGCGAGGAAGATTCGGAAACGCCGGGCGAAACCCGCCGTCCGAATACGCCCTTCGCCGATTTCAACGAAAAGGTCGACTATCACGTCTATACGGAGGAGTTTGACGAGACCACGACCGCACAGGAGCTGTGTGATGTGGCCGAGCTTGAGCGTTTGCGTGCCTTCCTCGACAAGCAGCTTGCGCATCTGCAGGGCGCTGTGGGGCGGCTCGCCAACCGTCTGCAGCGTCGCCTCATGGCGCAGCAGAACCGCTCCTGGGATTTCGATCTGGAAGAGGGCTATCTTGATCCGGCCCGTCTGCCACGGCTGATCATCGACCCGACGCAGGCGCTGTCCTTCAAGATGGAGCGCGATACGCAGTTCCGCGATACGGTCGTGACGCTGCTGATCGACAATTCCGGCTCGATGCGCGGACGACCGATCACGGTTGCTGCCTCCTGCGCCGACATCCTGGCCCGCACGCTCGAGCGCTGCGGCGTGAAGGTCGAGATCCTCGGCTTCACCACCAAGGCGTGGAAGGGCGGCCAGGCGCGCGAGAAGTGGCTCGCCAGCGGCAAGCCGCAGACGCCCGGTCGTCTGAACGACCTGCGCCACATCATCTACAAGTCTGCCGACGAGCCCTATAGACGGTCTCGCAGCAATCTTGGCCTGATGATGCGCGAAGGCCTGCTCAAGGAAAACATCGACGGCGAGGCTCTGATCTGGGCGCATAACCGCCTGCTCGGTCGCCGCGAACAGCGCCGTATCCTGATGATGATCTCGGACGGTGCGCCGGTCGATGATTCCACGCTGTCGGTCAATCCCGGCAATTATCTGGAGCGGCACCTGCGCGCCGTCATCGACCAGATCGAGACGCGTTCGCCGGTGGAACTGCTGGCCATCGGTATCGGCCATGACGTCACGCGCTACTATCGCCGCGCCGTCACCATCGTCGATGCCGACGAGCTTGCTGGTGCCATGACGGAGCAGCTTGCCTCGCTGTTCGAAGATCAGACGAGCATGCCGCGCTCGCGCATGCGCCGCGCCAGCTGAGCCCGCTCAGGCTTCTCTTAGCATCGGCCTTGCGGCCGGTGCCTTTTCTGCTGGAAGGATCCACTTCCTCTGGCCTTGATCTGCGCCGGCCGAAGACGGTCCTGTTGGCAGCAGTTCTCGCAACGCTGCTTGCCGGCTGCAGCTCCGGCGATAATGGCGAGAAAGGTGGTCCGGCAGATATCCGCGCGACCGTGATTTCCACCTTTAACCCCGGTTCGAATGAAACACGGTTCGGCGCGCTGGAATTTGTCGGTGGCCTTGAACTCAGCTCGGACAATGTGCTTCTCGGCGCCATCTCCGCTATTCGCTTCCGTCCCGATCAACGCCATTTCATTTCAGTGCTGGATACCGGCCATTGGCTGACCGGCGCGATTGAGCGCGACCAGGAGGGCCGGCTGAAGGGTGTCAGCGATGCGCGCATCACGCCGATGATCGACCGCCATGGCGGCACAGATGCCGGCAAAGGAGATATGGATGCCGAAGGCTTGGCGCTGCGCGGCAATCACGTCCTCGTCAGCTATGAACAATACCACCGTGTCGATGCCTATCCCGATCCGGGTTTCGAAATTTCGCCGCCCGATGGCACAATGCCCATTCCCATCCCGAGATCGGAGCTGCGTTCAAATCGCAGCCTCGAGGCGCTGATGATTGCGCCTCAGTCGAGCCCGCTTGCCGGCAGTGCGGTGATCGTTGCCGAAGACAGCCTCGACGATCAAGGCAATCTGCTCGCTGCAATTCTGGACGGGCCGTTGAGTGGCCGCTTCACCGTCCGGCGCCATGGCGGCTTCAATGTCAGCGACGGCGTCTTTCTGCCCGATGGAGATCTATTGCTGCTGGAGCGGCGCTTCGGGCTGATCCATGGTCTCGGCGTGCGTATCCGCCGCATCGCCGGCGCGAATATCAAGCCAGGTGCGGTCGTAGATGGCGAGGCGATCTTCGAGGCAGGGCCCGGAGATCAGATCGACAATATGGAGGGCCTGGATGTCTTCCGCGCAGCCGACGGCTCCCTGCATCTCGTCATGGTCTCGGATGACAATCATTCCATTCTGCAGCGCAGCCTGATGCTGGAGTTCAAGCTGCATGACGACAATATCGTCAGCCAGAATTGAGAGTGGCGAGCGGTCTGATTCTCGGCCGCTGCCATCCTTCTTTGTCAGGAAATGGTGCCGCGCGTCACATTGAGTCGCGCGGCGGATCCTTTGGCCGTCAAGCCGTCGGAGCCTGCGGCATCGGCTTCAACATGTTCATCAGCGCGCCGTAGGGCAGCAGCATGACGAGGCCGACGGTGACCTTGACCGAGAAATCGCCGATCGCCCAGGAAATCCAGCGCGGTGCCGAGGTGGAGAACGCGCCAAGGATCGGCGCCCATTCGATCGCGAAGGGATCGTTCGGCCCGAAGAAGACGAAGAAGGGCGCGAAGGCGAAGGAGAAGAAGATCAGCGTATCGAGCATCGAGCCGATAAGTGAGCCGAACAGCGGCGCGCGCCACCAGGCCAGGCGGCGCAGGCGGTTGAAGACCGAGATGTCGAGCAGCTGGCCGGCGAGATAGGCTGATCCGGAGGCGATCGCGATGCGCGGCTGTGCCGTGTAAAACGACAGGGCGACACCGACGACGAAGCCCGCAAAGACGACCTTGCGCGCGGCCCTCGGGCCGAACTGGCGGTTGGTCAGATCGGTGATGAGGAAGGCGACCGGATAGGTGAAGGCTCCCCAGGTGAGGATATCCGCGAGATTGATGCCGGCGAGCGTCACCTGCAGCGGATACTGCACGAGGATGTTGGAAGCGACGACGACCAGCGTCATTAGCAGAACGTAGATAAGGGTATGACGTATCGTCAGCATTTTTTTATCCTGGGAGATGCCACCAGTTGAAAGAAACCGGACATGGAAAAAGGCTTGTCCGGACATGATCCGTGCAAGCCTCCTAGCCGGTATGAAATCGCGAAGTGCTAGTGCTGCTTAGGCAGCAACGGCAGCTTCAGCGGACTTCTTGACGATCTGGCGACGCAGCAGGCGAGCGCGCATGCTGAGTTCGTTTTCGCTTGCCTTGATAAGGAAAGCGTCCAGACCACCGCGATGCTCGACCGAACGCAGCGCTGCAGCGGAAACGCGCAGACGGTAGCGTTGGCCGAGAACGTCGGAGATCAGCGTGACCTGGCAAAGGTTCGGCAGGAACCGACGCTTGGTCTTGTTGTTGGCGTGGCTAACGTTGTTGCCCACGAGGACGGCCTTGCCGGTCAATTCGCACATGCGGGACATGGTACACCTACTTTTGTTTTTCTCGGCCATCGAATAGACATGCTGGGCAAAACCCGACGCGCAATCCAACAGGCCATAATTGGAAAGTTGCGGTTCTATAGTCAGAGAGGCTGGCCGCGTCAAGCCAAACCTTGTGTTTTCCCGCAATTCCGTCAAAAAGCTGCTGTTGTCTGACGCTCGCAGCAGGCGAGCAAAGCAACTATATAACTTGCCTGATCCTCGTTGAAGGCCTTGATCATGGTTCAAATTCGGAAGTGGCTTCTCATTTCAGCGATCGTTGCGTCGATGCCCTCCATGGCATTGGCCGATGTGCTGCGGCATGAAACGCGCTATCGCGTTTCGCTGGCCGGCCTGCCGATCGCCAGGGCGGATTTCAAGACCGAAGTTACCGGAAAGCAGTTTACTATCCGAGGCGATATCACCTCGGCAGGCCTTGCGGATCTCGTCACCTCGATCGATGCGAAAACCGATGTGACCGGCGTCGTCAACGACAGCAAGCTTCAGGCGACCCATTACATGCTCTTCTACAAGAGCGGGAAGAAAGAGCGCACCTATGATGTCGCCTATACCAACGGCAACGTGACGTCGAACACTATCACGCCCGAGCCGAAACGGCCGGACACCTGGGTTCCGATCACGGAAAGCGACCTGAAGTCCGTGCTCGACCCCATATCGGGCATGATCTTCCCGATCACGCCCAGCCTCAACCTCTGCAACCAGACGCTGGCTGTCTTCGATGGCGAGATGCGGATGGACCTGAAGCTGTCGCCGAAGGGATCGCACCCCTTCTCGACTGATGGCTTCAAGGGTAAGACCATTGCCTGCGGCGTGCGCTTCACGCCGAAGAGCGGCTATAAGAGCACACGCAAGGATTATCTCTACCTCGCCAAGAGCGACAATATGGAAATCTGGTTCGCCAAGGCAGATACCATGAATGTCTATGCTCCAGTCTACGTCCGGATACCGACGCAATACGGGACGGTGACGATCACGGCCGTGAAGTACGGCAGCTAGACCGGGCTATTGCTTCACGGAAAATCTTGACGATTCCCATAGTTATTTCTACGCAATTTTCAGTGGAAAATTGCTATGCATTTTCGTCGAATTGCTTGAGCGGGCTGGGGACGTCCGCGGCAAGGGGCTGGGGACAGAGATGAAATTTCGCGCTACGCTGACAGGCTTTTCAGCCATTTTGATGTGGTCGTTTCTGGCGCTTTTGACCGTCGCCTCCGGCAAGATGCCGCCCTTCCAGCTGCTTGCCGTCTGTTTTGCGATCGGCAGCATTCCGGGCATTGTCGTTCTTCTGCTGAGGCCCGAGCGGCTGCAGCTGCTGCGCCAGCCCGCCAAGGTCTGGATCACAGGCATTGCCGGCCTGTTCGGCTACCATTTCCTCTATTTTACGGCATTGCGCCATGCGCCTGCGGTGGAAGCGGGCCTGATCGCCTACCTCTGGCCGCTGCTGATCGTCGTCGGCTCCGCGCTGCTGCCGGGAGAGCGGCTGCGTTGGTATCATATTCTCGGCGCCCTGATGGGGCTTGCGGGTACGATCTTGATTGTCGGCCGCAATGGCTTTCATTTCGAAGGCGCCTATGCCGTCGGCTATGGCGCGGCATTTCTTTGCGCCTTCACCTGGTCCGGTTATTCCTTGATAACGCGTCGTTTCGAGGCTGTTTCCACCGATGTGGTCACGATATTTTGCCTTGCGACCTCGATCCTCTCCTTCTTTTGTCATCTGGGGCTGGAGGGAACCATCTGGCCGGAGAACCCGGCCCAGTGGATCGCCGTGCTCGGTCTTGGCCTTTTCCCTGTCGGGGCTGCCTTCTATGCCTGGGACTTCGGCGTCAAGAACGGCGATATCCAGATCCTCGGCGCGGCAAGCTATGCCGCACCGCTGCTCTCGACGCTGATCCTGACGCTGTTCGGTTTTGCCGAGCCGAGCTGGGGCATTGCGCTTGCCTGCCTGCTCGTGACGGGAGGTGCGGTGCTGGCCGCCCATCGCATGATCCTGCGCCGGGACGATACGGGGCGAACGCAGGCGGAAGCGGCGGAGTAGCTCCGCCGCGGTTCACTGCTGCTTATTTCTTGAAAACTTCTTCCAGGAAGGCCACGAGCGACGGCCGCCAGACATCCATTTCATGCTGGAGATCCGGATACTCGTGGTATTCGTGCTTGATCTTCTTGTCGTCGAGCGTCGCCTTCAAGCCCGCGACGTCCTTGCCGACGACCTGGTCCTTGCTGCCAACGGTCACCGTGAAGTTGTGCAAGGCCTTGTTGATCTTCTCCGGCTCGTTCAGCACGGCATCGACGGTCTTGTTCGGAACGGTCGTCGTGCTGACGCCGCTGAAGGTTGCGACCCAGCCGAAGGTGTCGAGATGTGAAAGGCCTGACACGAGGGCCTGATAGCCGCCCTGAGACAAGCCGGCCACGGCTCGGCCGCTCGTCTCGTTTTGCACCCGATAATGCTTCTTCATGTACGGGATAAGGTCTTCGATCAGTTCGCGATCTGCCGCCTCGGCGTTCGCCGGATAGAAATTCGCGCGGCGATCGGCGGCGGGGAAGTTTTCGGCGATCGCGTTCGGCACGTCGGTTTCCGTATCCGGGATGACGACGATCATCGGCTCGATCTTCTTGTCAGCAAGGAGGTTGTCGAGGATCTGCGGCGCGCGGCCCTGGAGGACCCAAGATCCCACAGTATCGCCGAAGCCGTGATAGAGGTAGAGCACGGGCAGCGGCTTGGAGGAATCGGTGTAGCCGGGCGGTGTGTAGACATACATTTGCCGTTCCGAATCGAGCGCCTTGGAATGCAAGGTCACCAGCCGCAGATCGCCGTGGGGCACATTGCGGATATCGAGAATGCTGCCGGGCACCAGGATCAGGCTGGTATTGACCTGTCGCTGCGGCTTGGGCGCATTGGTGCCGGGATCGATGCTGCGGAAACCGTCGATGTTGAAGTAATATTCGTAGAGATTCGGCTTGAGCACCTCCGTCTTCGCACTCCAGGTGCCGTCGTCGTCGCGCTGCATGGTGATGGGATCGCGCGAGCCCAACGTGACGGAAACTGCTTTTGCAGCCGGAGCATAAAGGCGGAAGGTGATCGAGCCATCCTTCTCGACCGAGGTCACGAAGTTTTTCAGGGGCTGGCTGGCCGGCGGCGAGGCAGGTGCATCAAGAGCAAAGACAGGGGCGCTCATGACAGAGCCTGCCATGACGAGCAAAGGAAACAACAAACGCACGAAAAAACCTCCTCCAGATGAATCAATTTTCACTCTCCCCGTGTAAAGCTGACACAGCGCACAGCTTTTTCAAGACCATCGCTCCGCGCTGGCCGCACCCTGCTTGATGTCGATGAAAGGTGAAAAGAGGTTCAGCCTAAGGCTGGCTTCCAGTCCGGCGGTGCCATCTCGAAGCTCGAAAATTCGAAGCCGGGTGCCACCGTACATCCGACAAGCGTGAATTGCCCGAGGCTTTCGGCTGATTGCCACCAGTTGGCCGGAATGATCGCCTGCGGGCGCTCGCCCTTTGCCAGGTCGAGGCCCAGCATGAGGGTTTCGCTGGTCTTGCCGTCGGCGGAACGATGTAGGGCAAGCGGGGCACCGGCATAGTAGTGCCAGACTTCGGCGGCATCGTGCACCCGGTGCCAGTGCGAGCGTTCGCCGGTTTCGAGCAGATAGTAGATCGCCGTGGAATGGGCGCGGGCGCCGCCGTTTTCGTCGCGAAAGGTCTGCACGTACCAGCCGCCTTCCGGATGCCGCTGCATGGAGAGCGTTTCGATGATCTCCTTTGCCTGCATCAGAAATTATCCTTGCGCTTGCGGATCTCGGCAAAGACCTCGTCGTTACTGCGGCTTTCCATCAGCAGGTTGCGGCGGATAGCCGGATCGGCGGCGCGCAGGAACGGATTGGTTTCCTTCTCGAGCGCCAGCGTCGTCGGGATGGTGAACTTACCTTCCGCTCTCAATGCCTCGATATCGGCAGCACGCGCCTTCAGCCGCTCATTGCCGGGGTCGATGGTCAGGGCGAAACGGGCGTTGGAGAGCGTGTATTCATGGCCGAAATAGACGGCTGTTTCGTCCGGCAGCACGGCAAGCTTCTGCAGCGAGGCCCACATGTCGGCTGGTGTGCGCTCGAACAGGCGGCCGCAACCGAGCGCAAACAGGGTATCGGCGGCAAAGAGCAGCTTGTCGTCGGCAAAGTGATAGCAGACGTGTCCGGCGGTGTGGCCGGGCGTTTCGATAACATTGACCGTATGGCCGGCAAATTCGAACGTATCGCCATCGCCGACGGCGCGATCGAGGCCCGGAATGGCGACGGCCTCGTTGATCGGGCCGATGATCTCCAAGCCGAACTGTTCCTTCAGCGCCAGATTGCCCTCGACATGATCGGTGTGATGATGCGTGGTCAGGATATGGCTGATCGTCCAGCCGCGACGATCGGCCGCCTTCAGGATGGCATCCGCCTCCGGAGCGTCGATCGATGCCGTCAATCCGGTTTCGGGATCATGGACCAAGACGCCGTAATTGTCGGAACGGCAGATAAAAATCTCTAATTCCAATGGTTTCATGATCGAAATCGTCCTCATCTTTTCCGTGAGTAGAGAATGTAAGCCGTTCGGCCTTGAAGTCCAACGTTCGGCTGATAACATTTGTTTCGATGCATACCGATATCGTCGATCTCCGCCAGTTTTATCATTCCGAGCTCGGTCGCTTGGCGGAGCAGTCGATTGCCATGGCGCTGTCCTCCATCTGGGCCCGCATGCCGGAAGAGAGGCTTGTCGGCCTTGGCTATGCGGTGCCTTATCTCGACCGCTTTCGTGCCGACACCGAGCGCACCTTCGCCTTCATGCCGGCCGGTCAGGGCGCGGTGAACTGGCCGATGGGCTCGGCCTCGGCGACGGCCCTGGTCTTCGATGAAGAACTGCCGCTGCCCGACAGTTCGATCGACCGCGTGCTGATGGTGCATTCGCTGGAATTTGCCGAAAGCCCGCGCGAGACGCTGAAGGAGCTTTGGCGCGTTCTGGCGCCCGGCGGGCGGCTGGTCATCGTCGTACCGAACCGCACCGGCGTGTGGGCGCGCATGGAACATACGCCCTTCGGCTCCGGCCGGCCCTATTCGCGCGGCCAGCTCACCTCGCTGCTGCGCGAAACCAATTTCACCCCCGGTGCGACCGCGGAGGCGCTGTTCTTCCCGCCTTCGAAGCTGCGTACGGTGCTGCGGCTGCGCCGCGCCTTCGAGCGGATCGGCCGAACCCTATGGCCGGCTTTTTCCGGGGTTATCATCGTCGAGGCGCAGAAGCGGCTTTATCAGGGCCTGCCCGTTGCCGTCCGCGCCTCGCGCCGCGTCTTCGTGCCGGTGCTTGCACCGCGCGGCATACCGACGACGCGCGATGGCGCGTGACGCTTTCGCCGCAGCGTCACACTCGACAAATTTGTCAATCCGCATTAATGCGACGGGGTGTCATAAACCGGAATTTTCCGGCGCTTCCCAAGGTCGATCCCATGAGCATGGAAATGAGCAAGCCCGTCCCGCGTCCCGGCATTCTCGATATAGCCGCCTATGTGCCGGGCAAGGAGCATGCACCGGGCGTTGCGCGCGTGTTCAAGCTCTCCTCGAACGAGACGCCGCTTGGCGCCAGCCCCAAGGCCATCGAGGCCTTCCGCGGCGCTGCCGGCAATCTCGAGCGCTATCCGGACGGGCAGGCCAAGGAACTCCGCCAGGCGATCGCCGATGTGCATGGGCTGAATGTGGCCAATATCCTTTGCGGCGCCGGCTCCGACGAGCTGCTCGGGCTGCTCTGCCACACTTATCTCGGCACCGGTGACGAAGGCATCATCACCGAGCACGGCTTCCTGGTCTACAAGATCCAGATCATGGCCGCCGGCGCGACACCGGTTACGGTCAGGGAGAAGGATTGCACCGTCGATGTCGACGCGATCCTCGCGGCGGTCACCGAGAAGACCAAAATGGTCTTCATTGCCAATCCGGCCAATCCCACTGGGACATACGTGCCAGTCAGCGAGATCCGCCGCCTGCAGGCAAGCCTGCCCAAGCACGTCATTCTCATCCTCGACGCTGCCTATGCCGAATATGTCCGCCGCAACGACTACGAGGCTGGCCTTGAGCTCGTTTCGGCAAACCAGAATGTCGTCATGACGCGTACCTTCTCCAAGGTTTACGGCCTGGCAGCCCTTCGTATCGGCTGGATGTATGCCCCGGTCGATATCGTCGATGCGATCAACCGCGTGCGCGCTCCGTTCAACCTGAACAGCGCGGCCATTGCTGCCGGAGCCGCTGCCATTCGCGATCAGGCTTTCACGGAAAAGGCGGTCGCGCATAACACGCTCTGGATCGAGAAGATGACGGCTGCGCTCGAGGCTCTCGGCCTCAAGGTGACGCCGTCGGTCGCGAATTTCGTCCTGTTCCATTTCCCTGACAGCGACGGCAAGCGCGCCGTGGAGGCCGATGATTTCCTGACGAGCCGCGGCTATATCCTGCGCGCCGTGCGCGCCTACGGCTTCCCGAATTCGCTGCGCCTGAGCATCGGCACCGAAGAGGCCAATCTCGGCGTCATCGACGCTCTGGCCGAATTTATGGGACGCAAGGCATGAGCAACATCCAGTTCGACCGCATCGCCCTGATCGGCATCGGCCTTATCGGCTCCTCCATCGCCCATGATCTCAAGCGTCTCGACCTGGCCAAGGAAGTGGTGATCTCGACACGCAGCGCCGAGACGCTGAAGCGTGCCGAAGAGCTGAAGCTCGGCGACCGCTATACGCCGTCCTCGGCCGAAGCCGTGAAAGACGCCGATCTCGTCATCGTTTCCGTGCCTGTGGGCGCTTCGGAGAGCGTCGCCAAGGAAATCGCTGCGCATCTGAAGCCAGGCGCCATCATCACCGATGTCGGCTCCACCAAGGCATCGGTCATCGCACAGATGCAGCCGCATATGCCGCCCAACGTGCATTTCATTCCGGGCCATCCGTTGGCAGGCACGGAGAAATCCGGTCCGGATGCAGGTTTCCCGGGGCTGTTCAAGGGACGCTGGTGCATCTTCACGCCCGTTCCGGGCACCGACGAGGCCGCGATCAAGACGCTTCGCGGCTTCTGGGAAACTCTGGGTTCGCGTGTCGACGAGATGGACCCTGAGCATCACGACAAGGTGCTGGCGATCGTCTCGCATCTGCCGCATCTCATCGCCTACAACATCGTCGGCACCGCTGATGATCTGGAGACGGTGACCGAATCGGAAGTCATCAAATATTCGGCATCCGGTTTCCGTGACTTCACCCGCCTTGCCGCATCCGATCCGACCATGTGGCGCGACGTCTGCCTGCACAATCGCGATGCCATTCTGGAGATGCTGTCGCGCTTCTCGGAGGATCTGGCATCGCTGCAACGTGCGATCCGCTGGGGTGACGGCGACAAGATCTTCGAACTGTTTATCCGCACCCGCGCCATTCGTCGCTCGATCGTCGAAGCCGGCCAGGATGTCGACGTGCCTGACTTCGGCCGTCATGCGCTGGATGCGAAGGAATAGCTACTCTTCCGCCTTCTCCCCCTGGGGAGAAGGTGCCCGATAGGGCGGACGAGCGGGCAGGCTCTCAGATCGGCGGGATCTTGCCGAGCGGGATGAAGCCGCTGAGCGAGAGGCGGCCGCGATCGGCGGTGAGATCGACGGAAACCTTATCGCCGCCATTGGCAAGCGCCTTCAGCATCTTCGTGGCCGTCTTGATGATGTTCTTGGCGGCGGGAAGCGTCGTAGTCAGGCTATCGCCCCAAGGCCCGATCTGATTGATCTCCAGCTTGAACTGGCCTGATAGAAGACCCTCATCGTCGAAATTGAAGGGGCCGGAAAGCGTCATGATGCGGCCGTCGCCGATGTCGATGACGGCCTGATGCAACACACCTGCCGAGCCGCGAAGCCCCTCCCGGTCGCTGCCGTCGAGCAGGCCAGCCTTGCCTGATAGTGTGACATTGGCGCTCGTGGATGCGGTCGGCAGGGCCTGAGGGAAATCCTTGATCACGGCATTGGCATTTTCGACGCCGATCGCGAAATCCAGATCGCTGCCGTTCTGGCTGGCATGCATCTCCGTGTGGGCGGCTGTGACATTGACACTCTGGCCGGTGACGGAGGAGACGACGCCCGCCTTCAGCCCATTGATGACAGTCTGTGTCTGCGCTACGCCGCGGCCCTTGGCGACGAGGTTCGATTGCAGGTCGGCCCATTCTGCCGATACGGCCAGGCCCTCCGTCGTCCGCAACTCGGCAGGAGATTTCAGGCTCCAGCTCACATGGTTGGGCTGGAACACCGGTACGGAGGCGCTGAGCCTGTCGAAACTGGTGGAGACGCCCCGCGTCGGGTTGTCGACCGTCACCGTGTCGCAGGTCAGGCCGATGGAGAAGGGGAAGCCGTTGAAGGCCATGTTCTCGCATTTGCCGGCAATGCCGGCGCTGTTCTGCTGGCCAAGCGCCTTCAGGACATTGGTTCTGACGAAACCGGTCGCATAGTACCAACCGCCGGTGTAAAGACCGGCCAGAACCACCACCAGTCCAAAAAGGATGAGCCACAGACGTTTGCCTCGACCGGTCGTTACGCTCTGGCTTGACGCTGCCATGTTGTTCTCCAATGGTTGGACTGAAGCTTCACAGTGATTTGGCGTTGGATATGGACGAATTTTGGGTGTTTGGCTACGGATCCCTCATGTGGAATCCGGGCTTTGATTATGACGAGCGGGCCGAGGCCCTGATTTTTGGTTATCGTCGCTCGCTCTGCGTCCGTTCCTGGGTCCATCGCGGCACGGAAGAAAATCCCGGCCTTGTCCTCGGCCTCGATCGCGGCGGTTCCTGCCGCGGCATGGCCTTTCGGGTTGCCGACGTCGATTGGGATGAGGTGCTGACCTATCTGCGCGAGCGCGAGCTCGTCACCAACGTCTATCTGGAAAAGACCCTGCCGATTCGGCTCAGCGACGGGCGGCGTGTGACCGCCGTCGCCTATGTCGTCGATCGCAACCATAGGCAATATGCCGGCTCGCTGGATGCGATCGAGGCGGCGCATGTGGTGGAAGCTGCCAATGGGCGTTCCGGCCCGAACGATGCCTATCTCTTCAATACGCTGACGCATCTGCGCGACATGGGCATTCGCGATCACTGGCTGGAGCAGGTCGCCGGCGAGGTGGAGCGGATGCGAAAGGCATCCTGAACCTATCGCCTAGAATCGAGAGCTCACTCAGACCGCGGCGGTGACCGGCTTTGTCTTGCCGATTTCGGCCAGGCGCTGGACTGCGGTCGGAGGAAGCGGCAGATGCGGATTGTTGGCGACGGTTTCGACCAGCAGCTCGTCGCTTGCTCTTTCCGTTTCCTCGACCAGGCGCGCGAAAAAGGCATCGGGATCGATGCCGGGCTCGATCGGCGGCAGGATGCGCACCTTGATATGGCCGGGATATTTGCGGAAGGTGCGGCGCGGCCAGAAGAGGCCGGGATGCATGGCAACGGCGACGACGGGGATGCCGAGGTCGCGATACATCCGGGCGATGCCGTATTTGTAGACGGGTTCCGCACCTGGCGGGCGGCGTGTACCCTCAGGGTAAATGATGAGCTGGCGGCCGGTAGCAAGTTCCTCGCGTGTGCGCTTCAGGACATCGAACATGACCTTGCCGCGGGCGCTGCGATCCACCGGGATCATGCGTTGCTTCTTCGCATACCAGCCGAACAGCGGGATCCACAAAAGCTCGCGCTTCAGGATATAGACCGGATCGTCGAGATAGGGCAGCAGCGCGAATGTATCCCAGAAGGATTGGTGCTTAGGCGCGAAGATGAAGCTGCCCTTGGGGAGATTTTCAAGACCCTCGATCTCGAAGGTGGTGCCGACGATCTTCTCCATCAGCCAGGTACTGGATTTCGCCCATGCCTTCGGGATCGCGTAGGCCGCCTTGCGCGGCATGAGGAAGTAAATCGGCGTCAACACGATCATGCGAATGATCAGATTGGCATAAAAGGCCGTGTTGAACAGGATCGAACGCAAGATAATCATCGAGGCTTTTCCAATGCACCGGCTTGCGCCGGCATCTGAAGGTTTGCCTACACGATTACAGCGTCAATAAAAAGTCGATCTTTGCGTGGTTTCGCGCCTTCAAGCGCGTTGCCTCTCCGAGATTCGGCCTTTGCTGCGAGCCTCAGTCGTCGTCTTCAGCCGGCTGCCGCGAGCGCAGGCCTACCGGTCGGCCGAGGCCGGTCAGGTTGCGGGCACCGGCGAGGAGGACCTTCGCATATTCGGAGATCATCGTCCGCAGCGCATTCGGGTCCGTGAACCAGTTCTTGGCCTTCAGATCGGAGTTGACGACCGGATAGGGAATGAAATCGGTCGAGGGGTCGACATATTTCAGTTCGGCGAGGCTGCGGGGCATATGGTAGTTGTTCGTGACAACGAGAACGCTCTTGTAGCCCCTGGCGTGAATCCACTTTGCCGCTTCGCGGGCATTGCCGATCGTATCGAGTGCGTCGTAGCCGATGTCGACGCAGCAGCTGAACAGGCTGGCGGAACTCTGCGTCAGCTTGCGGATTTGCGTTGGCGTGGTGGTCGGATGTGCGCCCGAGATCAGGAGACGGTTTCCGGCGCCGGTCCGTAGCAGCTCCACCGCCTGATCGATCCGCTGATAGCCGCCCGTCAGCACGACAATGGCATCGGCCTTCGGCTCGAGCGGCGGTTTCAAGGTGGTGATCGAATCGGCAAAATGCAGGAAGCCGCCGAAAACGATGGCGGCGAGGAAGATGAAGGCGAAGCCGCCCCAGCGCAAGAGACGCCGGAACAGGCTGCGGCGCACGGGTCTATCGCCGCTGGGGCGTGTCCGCAGCGACTGCAAACTTATGGTCTTGCGAGTCGTCAGATCCATGCTCATGATTCGCTATTATACGCCAATTGCGGCAAGGAACGGGCTGGCACACGGTAAAAAAACATCGCTGAAGCGTCAATTCGGTACGCTATCCGTCCGCCCGGGATCGGAACGAACCAGATCGATCTCATAGATCGTATGCATGACGGTAAAACGTGCCGTCAGCGTCGTCAGCAGCGCGATGATGATCATGGTGGCGAGAATGCCGATATAGCCGAGCGCGCCGACGGAGAAAGTCCCGAACAATGCGGTTGCCTGATCGGTCTGCGGTGTGGCGATCGTATGGCTCTGCAGGAGGCCGGCCGTCGCGAAGAACAAGGCGGCGAGCGCGCTGCCGGCTCCCGAGCCTTTGAGGCTGATCTTCAGGAAATGCTTCTGGAATTCATTGGCGACGAAGGTGCTTTCGGCACCAACGAAATGCAGGACTTCGACAATATGGCGGTTGCCCGACAATGCGCCGCGCGTGGCGAAAACCACCGTCAGGACCATGGCGGTGAAGACGAGCAGCAGGACGCCCGTGCCGATGAGAACGGTGGTGTGCGCCATCGACACGAGCCGGTCGACCCAGGTGCGGTGGTCGTCGAGCGTCGCTTGCGGGATCTGCGCCTTGAGCAATGCGCGCATCGCTTCGAAATCGGGTGGATGCGTCTCATCGATGGTGATGATGACGAGGCGAGGGACAGGCAATTCCTTGATATCGAGGCCGGCGCCAAGCCACGGTTCGAGCAGGCGCGCGGTTGCCGCTTCATCGACGATCTGGCCCGATTTGGTGCCGACGAAGCTGAGCGCGATATCGCGGGCGCTCGCGAGCGCCTTTTCCATGTCAAGATTGTCATCCGGCTTGATCTGGATGGTGATCTCGCGGGAAATCTGGCTTTCCCAGCTTGCCGCCGTCGAGCGCACCATGCTGACCGCACCGAGCGTCAAGCAGGCGAGAAAGGCCATAATGGCGATCACGACGATCAGCGCGTTGCCCTGGATATTGGAGGAGGGCACGATCGGCCCCGTGGGGCGCACGCGCATCTCCGGGCGCTTGCGTTCTGCCGGTGCCGCGGCCGCTTGCCGTGCCTGGGCATTCGGGGCTGTCCTGCGGGGGCGGGGGTCAGTCATAGATATCGAGATGCCCCCCCGATAGGATCATGCGTCTCGCCTCGATCTGGTCCATCAAGGCGAGATCGTGCGTCGCAATGACGACGGCAGTGCCGAGCCGGTTAAGCTCCAGAAACAGATTGAGCAGGCGGCGCGCCATCGGCGGGTCGACATTGCCTGTCGGTTCGTCGGCGAGCAAGATTTCCGGGCGGTCGATGAGGGCGCGCGCGATGGCGGCACGCTGCTTCTCGCCGCCCGAGAGCACCGGCGGCAGCACGTTGATGCGCTCGCCCAGGCCCACCCATTTCAGCAGTTCCAGGACGTCGGTGCGATAGGAGCTTTCATCCTTGCCGCGCACGCGCAAGGGCAGGGCAACGTTTTCGTATGTCGTCAGATGTTCGAGCAGCCGGAAATCCTGGAAGACGATGCCGACACGGCGGCGAAGCAGCGGCAGTTCGTTGCGTGGGATTGAGGAAATTTCCCTGTCGAACATGCGGATCAGCCCGCGCGTCGGCTGCAGTGACATGAAGAGCAGCCGCAACAGTGTCGTCTTGCCGGCGCCGGAGGGGCCGGTCAGGAACTGGAACGATTTCCTCGGTATGTCGAAGCTCAGGTCGCGGAGGATTTCCGGACCCATGCCGTAGCGCAAACCGACGTTCTCAAAATGAATCAACGGGCAGTCCAGTCTTCCGCAGGGTTCAATCAGGCGACTTGTTAACCAATGGCATTAACAGCCGGTAAATTTTTCTGGAAAGGCGCCCTATTCATGGCGATCTTTGCGAAGCATTAACCAATAAAATTTACGACTGGGCAGGATTCGTTTCAATGCCCAGATTGGCAATGGGCGTCGAAACCATGTGGATCACCGCAAAGGGAGGCCATCATGGGCGCTTTTCGCCACCGTCAACAGCAGGCGGGGCTGGTTTATGACCTCATTCCGCCCGAACGAGGAGCGGGGTCGGGCCAGGCGCATTACGTCATGTCGAAGCCCGATATCGTCGATGCCGAATTCGTGACCGTTTCCGCTGCACGCGGACGGACTGTGTCCGGCGTTAACATGCGCTATGGCGGGCATACCAGACCAAAACCGCAACCCGTGACGCGCAAGACCACCTTCTCACGCATCCTGTCCGTCTTGCGCAGTGTCGAGGAGGTTTTGCAGCAGGCATCGCGGCGCAGCTTCGTCGCGCTGATCATTTGCCTCGCAATCTTGATCTTCGGTCTTTCCGGCGGTTTTTCCGGTCTCTCCAACGCCCCCGCCGAGGCGACGTCCGATCCGCTGCAGTTCTCGCATGTGACGCTGACGCCAAGGGATGAGAGCGGGCTGCCCGTCTTGAGATTGAACGGCATCATCGAGAATGTCAGCGGTGCCACGCTTTCGGTTCCGCAAGTGCGCGCCGATCTTTTTGCCGGCGGCCAGCTGGTCAGGAGCATCGTTGTGGACACGCCCGTCGATCGCCTCGGGCCGCATGAAAGCCGCGGATTTTCGACGCGATTGCAGCATCCCGGTGGAAAAACGCCGGATGTCCAGCTTTCCTTCATGCCGTAGGGGGTGTGTCGGGCTTGCCGATTGTGCTAGGGGCTACTGCTTTAGAGAGCTACAGCGACCTTTGCGCGTCATATGTGATACGCAGCGCTATAGAGCTTGATCGGCGGCCACGGGCCGCTTAGCCATGGAGCATGCCAATCAATGCCTGTTGTACGCGGGAAGAATATCGAGCCGCTTTTCACTGCCGAGCAGATTGCCGAGCGCAATCATGCCTTGGCGAAGGAAATCGCCAAGGGGCCGACGAAGGACCTCCTCGTCATCGCCATCCTCAAGGGCTCATTTATCTTCGCAGCCGATTTGCTCCGTGCTCTGCATGAGACCGGGCTTGCCCCGGAGGTCGAGTTCATCACGCTTTCGAGCTACGGCGCCGGCACGACGTCGCAGGGCGTGCGCATCGTCAAGGACATTGACAGCGACGTCAAGGATCGGGACGTTTTGCTGATCGACGACATTCTGGAATCGGGCCGCACGCTGCGTTTCGCCAAGGAACTGCTTTATGAGCGTGGCGCCCGCAACGTCACGCTGGCCGTCCTGCTCGACAAGAGCGTCAAGCGCCAGGAAGAGCTGGAGGCCAATTATGTCGGCTTCGAATGCCCCGATTATTTCGTTGTCGGCTATGGCATGGATGTCGCCTACGCCTTCCGCGAATTGCCCTTCGTCGGTGTCGTCACGGGCGACGCCGAGGCCTGATTCAGAGTTAATGCAGGCGGCATGTCCGCCTGTCCCATTCTGCTCCATCGATGACGAACCGTTAACCACGGAGCCGATCGCCCGCCCGCTGTTTACCTATCGCAAACGGAATTCTGATGATTTCGTTCGCGGAACATGACGGACCAGGAGCACGGATCATGGCAAAAATTCTGATCACGGAAGACGAGGACTCGCTGCGCAGCTTCGTCGCCCGCGCGCTGCGCTTGGACGGCCACGAGACCGAAGAGGCGGCAGACGGCGCAGAAGGCTTGGAAAAGCTGAAAGAGGGCGGCTACGACCTGCTTCTCTCGGATATTCGCATGCCCGTGATGGACGGCATCGAGCTTGCGCATCAGGCACATTCGACGTGCCCGGGGATGAAGATCCTGCTGATGACCGGCTATGCGGAGCAGCGCGAGCGCGCCGATGACCTCATGGAAAAGATCGTCGACGTCGTTGCCAAGCCATTTGCGCTGCCGGACATCCGCAAGGCTGTCGCGCGGGCTTTGGCTGCCTGACATTGCTTCTGGTCAGCACGGGTTCCTCGTGCTGGCTCCATTCTCGTCATGGGCGGCAGTCCAAAGCTGCCTCACTGACCCAAATTCAGCAGACGCTCCAGATAGCGCCGTTCTTCGCTGAGCGTGGGATTGTTGCTCAGCCGCTCGCGAATGGCGTCGAGAATTTGGCGGGCGCGCTCTGCGTTGATGATATCAGGCACCATGTTGTCGTTAGGGTTGTCCGAGAAACCACCCTCGTTGCGCGATCGGCCGAGCGGATCGCGGCCGTTTTGGCCGCCTTGGCCCATCTGCCCCGGCATCTGTCCCTGACCCTGCCCTTGTCCCTGCTGCATCTGGGCCATAAGCTGGTTCATCATTTCGCGCGTGCCCTTGCGCAGGGCGTCCAGCGCGCGTCCCTGGCCCTGCACTGCGCCTTCGCCGTTGCCCTCGGCAAGCTGACCGGACGCCCCTTTCATTTCCTGCTGTGCCTTGCCGTAATTCTGATTTGGCTTCATGCCCAGTGAGCCAAGGTTTTTCTGGAGTTCGCCAAGCTGTTTGCCGAGATCCTCCTGCTGCTGGCGCAGCTGCTTCAGCGCGTCGCGCAGCTGATCGGCCGTCATGCCATCGGTGGGATCCTTGCCCTTATCGCCCTGCTGGTTCTGGCCTTGCTGCTGATCCTGCTGGCCTTGGCTGCGCTGGCCCATATCCGGGCGCATCGGGTCGTTGAGGCCGGGCATGGGCTGATCCATCAAGCCGTCGCCGTCCTCGTTGGAATCGCCGCGCTGCATACGATCGCGCATGGCTTGATCAAGCTTGAAGGTCTGATCCATCAGCTTCTGCTGATCGCGCATGATGCGGCCGAGCTTGTCCATCTGCTCGCGCATCTTGTCGTTGGCCTGGTTCTGCTGCTGCCCGGGCTGCGGCTTGCCGGCCTGCAGGCTGTTCATCAGCTGCTGCAGTTCGGAAAGCATCTGCTGTGCCGCCTGGCGATTGCCGGAGCGGGCGAGATTCTCGATCTGATCCATCATGCGCTGCAGATCCTGCTGGCGCAGGATATTGGCGGAACGCTGGTTCGGCTGGGCCGGCATGTTGCGCATGCGCTCGGCCAGCTCCTTCATATAGGCGTCCATCGCCTTGCGCAGCTCGTCAGTCAGCTTCTTGATCTCGGCGTCCGAGGCGTTGCGCTGAAGCGCATCGGAGAGCTTCTGCTGGGCGTCGCGCAGGGCCTTTTCCGCGTCCGTCAGCTGCGCATCTTCCATGCCGAGCGCGATCTGCCAGAGATAATCGGCCGTATCCTTCAGCGAGGCCTCGTCGCTCGCGAGCTTCATGCGCGTCAGCGCCGACTTGATGGCGAGATAATTACCGAGATCGGGGATTGTCTCTTCGGGCCGTATGGTCAGAGACTTGTTGAATTCGATCGCTTCCGGCATCTTCCGCGTATCGAGCGCGAAGACCTGACGTTCTTCGGCCACGGCGGCAGCGAGCGGCTGGCTGAAACTACGGGATGGCAATACCATCTCATAGGGTGAGCTGCGTCCCGTCTGGCCGGCACCGTCCTTGGCGACGAGGGTGATGCGCACGCGCTTGCCGGCCAGCGGATCCTGAGTCAGATCATGGCTTGCCAGGCCCTTGCCATTGCGGCGGTCGCGACGCGGCATTTCGAGCTTGAATTCCGGCAAGCCATAGAGCGGCGTCGCGGCAGGATCGGATTCCACCGGCACGATCTCGGCACGGGCTTCCTCAACGCCGTAATCATCCCTGACCTTGAAGCCGAGTTCCAGTGCACCGCTAGCCATCGCATGCGGAACGCCGTCGAAGGTGATCTCCGGCGGCTTATCGATGACCACATTGAAGGACCAGGACTTGCCGTTGACAGTGAGTTCGCCACCCTTTTCGAGCTTCAGGACGTGCGTGCGTGCGACCATCCCGTCTGCAGCCGGGATATAGCCGGTGCCGTTTGCTGCGGGCGGCACGGCGGTAGCCGTTGCAGGTTTTGTGCCAGCCGGGCCCTGCTTGTCGGCATCAGCGGCCTGCTCGGGTATTTCGGCGCCTTTTTCCGCGCCAGCCGCCTGGAACAGCACTTTCTCATCCGTGGCAGCACCTGAAACACGTACAGTGAGCTCGGAGAATTGCGGCACGTTCAGGCTATTGCCGGCATTGTCGACATTGCCGGTTAGATATACCGGAGGCTCGCCGGTGTAATAGGGCGGGGTGACCCAGGCATCGACGCGGACATCCGGATTGCTCGAGGTCGAGGTCGATGCCGTGAAGGCATCACTGAGCGAGCCGCCGCTGTTGGACATGGAAAAGCTGAAGGCCGTTACGAGCAGCAGCGCTGGAATTGCGCGCAATGCAAAGCGGTCGTAGCGCGTGATATCCGGCCTGGGCAGGCCGGCATCCAGGGCGGCGATGCGTTTGGCCATGCGCGTCTGGTGTTCGCGCCAGAGTGCACGCGCAAACGGGGTGTCGAGCGCCGGTTCGTCTTCCTGCACCGTAACGGGCTGGTGGGCGAGACCATTGCGCTCTTCCAGCAGTCGGTCCGCCTCTGTGGTATTCGGCCAGTGCAGGCGGCGTAGCGGATAGAGGGAGACGGCGAAGCCGACCGCGAAGACGGCAAGCAGCAGAAAGCGCAGAATATCCGGCGCCATGCGGAAAATGCCGAACCAGGCGACGGAGAGGAAAAGGGCCAGAATGGATGCCGGCAACAGCAGCCGTGGCAGCAGCTGTTCGCTGACCAGAACCAGCCGAGCAAAGAGACGCTTGATCGCAACCATGCGCGCCAGCGCCGGACGGGTGGCGAAAGCGCCCTTCTTAGGGTTGCTGAGGCTGGTCATCGGTCCGGTCTTCTCCCGATCTGACGTTGGCTAGTAGCCCGTTTGGGTGGCGCGGCGTCCCACACGCTCGCGCACGCGGTGCCCGGCGAGACGCCATTCAATCAAAGATAACATTCTTTGTGGCGAAGACGAGGGCAACGGGTGTGAAAGGCTGTTTTTTCATCGACTTCGCCGAAACGTGATCGGGCAAGACAACTTTTGCGGTCCTGCCCGAAAGTGTCGATTGAAGCCGATTATCCCTCAAGCCAGGCCGGGATGGAATCCAGCCCGATCAGTTCCTCGTAAGTCGTGCGTGGGCGGATGACGTGGAATTCATTACCCTTGACCAGCACTTCCGGAACCAGAAGCCGGCTGTTGTAGGTGCCGGCCTGCACGGCGCCATAGGCACCGGCCGAGCCGACCGCGAGGAGATCGCCGGGCTTCGGCAGTGCCATCTCGCGGTCGAGCGCCAGATAATCGCCGGTTTCGCAGACCGGGCCGACGACATCGGCTTTGATGCGCGGCGTGCTCACATCGCCGACAGCAATCGGCCTGATCTCGTGATAGGCTTCGTAGAGCGTCGGGCGAATGAGGTCGTTCATGGCGCCGTCGACGATGACGAAGCTCTTGTCGCCGCCATCCTTCACATAGATGACCTCGGTCACCAGAATGCCGGCGTTGCCGACGATCAGGCGACCGGGCTCTGTGACGATCTTGCAATTGAGGCCGCGCAACTGGTTCTTGACGATTTCGGCATAGGCATCCGGCAGCGGCGGCGGATTGTTGTCGTCGCGATAGGGAATGCCGAGGCCGCCGCCGATATCGACGTGATGGATATCGTGACCATCGCCGCGCAGCGTTTCAACGAGATCGCGCAGCAGCTTGAAGGCGTCGTCGAACGGCTGCAGCTCGGTGATCTGGCTGCCAATGTGCATATCGATGCCGGTGACCTTGATCCCAGGCAGGCTGGCGGCGCGCTCATAGACGGCGCGGGCGCGCTGCCATGAAATGCCGAACTTGTTTTCCTTCTTGCCGGTCGAAATCTTCGCATGCGTGCGCGCATCGACATCGGGATTGATGCGGAAGGAGACGGGTGCCACCTTGCCGGCGCGAACGGCGCGCTGGTTCAGCACTTCCAGTTCCGGTTCGGATTCGACGTTGAAGCAGTAGATGCCGGCTTCGAGCGCCGCGTCCATTTCCTGCGCCGTCTTGCCGACGCCGGAGAACATGATGCGGCTTGCGGGAATGCCTGCGGCCAGTGCGCGGCGCAGCTCACCGACAGAGACGACATCGACGCCGGCGCCGAGGCGGCCGAGCGTCTTCAGCACCGCCTGGTTGGAATTGGCCTTCATGGCATAGCAGACCATGGCATCGACATCGTCGAAGGCTTCCGCGAAGACGCGGTAGTGGCGTTCCAACGTAGCCGTCGAATAGACGTAAAAGGGGGTACCGACCGCCTTGGCGATCTCCGGAACCGGTACATCCTCGGCGTAGAGGATGCCGTCGCGATACTCAAAATGGTTCACGGTCGTTGCCTAATTAGAGAAGCGGGTCGAGGAAGAACTTCTTGTCCTCCGTGCCCGGCTCCTTCGTCGGCTTGGAGACGTCACCGCCTTTAGTCGCATGAGCGCTCGGAGGATCGAGAGGGCCTTTGCGGCCACATCCGACGACGGCAAGGCCGACGACCGAAAGCACGACGGTCAGGCGGATGATGTGCGGCATGTTGATCTGCATCGAAATCCTCTTGGGCGGCAAACGCGGAAGTCACTCTTCTTAGCGAAGTTTCCAGGCCTTGTGCACCCTGATTGTTGGTTGTGACTTTCGCCGATTTTCTCAGTTGCGGGCGCGCCAGAAGGCGATCTGCTTGCGCACTTCCGAGGGCGCCGTGCCGCCGAAGCTCTTGCGGCTGGCGACCGACGCCTCGACGGTCAGGACATCGAAGATCTTGTCGGTGATATCCGGATGGATTGCCTGCAGGTCCGCAAGCGACAGCTCCGCCAGCTCGCAGGATTTGCTTTCGGCAAGCGCCACGGCGCGGCCCGTCACATGGTGGGCATCGCGGAACGGCAGGCCCGCTTCGCGCACCAGCCAGTCGGCAAGATCGGTGGCGGTGGAATAGCCGGAGCCGGCGGCGGCCTTCATGCGGGCGGTGTTGATCGTCATATCACGCATCATGCCGGTCATGGCGGCAATGGCGAGTTCCAGGCTCTCGGCAGCGTCGAAGACCTGTTCCTTATCTTCCTGCATGTCCTTGGAATAGGCGAGCGGCAGGCCTTTCATGATCGTCAGCAGCGCCACCAGCGAGCCGTTGATGCGGCCGGTCTTGGCGCGCACGAGCTCGGCGGCATCCGGGTTCTTCTTCTGCGGCATGATGGAGGAGCCGGTGGAGAAGGCGTCGGACAGGCGCACGAAGCCGAATTGCGGCGTCGACCAGATGACGATCTCCTCGGCCAGCCGCGACAGATGCATGCCGGCGATGGCGGCAATCGACAGGAATTCCAGGGCAAAATCGCGGTCGGAGACGGTATCGATCGAGTTGCGGGTCGGCTCGCGGAAGCCGAGCGCCTTGGCCGTCATGTGGCGATCGATCGGGAAGCCGGTGCCGGCGAGCGCTGCGGCGCCGATCGGCGATTCGTCCATGTGCTCGATGGCGTGGCGCACGCGCGAGCGGTCGCGGCCGAACATTTCGACATAGGCCATGCAGTGATGTCCGAAGGTAACGGGCTGCGCCGTTTGCAGATGGGTGAAGCCAGGCATGACGGTTTCAGCATGTTCCTCGGCACGGTCGAGGAAGGCAGCGATCAGCTCGGTCAACGCCTGCTCGCACTTCTGCAGCTCTTCCTTCACCCAAAGGCGGAAATCGAGCGCCACCTGGTCGTTGCGCGAGCGGGCGGTGTGCAGCCGGCCGGCAGCCGGGCCGATCAGGGTAGCAAGCCGCGCCTCGACGTTCATGTGGATGTCTTCGAGGCGGCGTGAGAATTCGAAATTGCCGGTTTCGATCTCTGACAGGATCGTGTTCAACCCGTGAACGATCTTGTCTTTATCCTCGGTTGAAATGATGCCTTGATTGGCGAGCATGCTCGCATGCGCGATTGAGCCGCGGATGTCCTGGGCAAACAGCTTCTTGTCGAAATCGATTGAGGCATTTATCTCCTCCATGATTGCCGCGGGGCCGGAAGCGAAACGCCCGCCCCACATCTGGTTGGAGGATTTGGTGTCCGTGCCGTCAATCATGAGATGCCCACCTGGAGAATGAAATGACAGCAAAGAAGCCGTTCGGTCTGCCGTCCATGAAACTTGTTATGCTTGCCGCCGTCGCCGGGGTTATTGCCGGTGCGGCAGCGGTATACGTGAAGGAGGCGGGGTATGGCAATGGCATTGGTGAAACGGCCTCAGCCGATCAATGCGGGTCGGCCAGGGATCGCGCTGCTGCCCTGACGCCTTTCACCAAGGGGCAGGTCGCCGCCATGAGCGTGCCGCCGGCGCCTATATCGCTTCAGGGTGTTTCCTTCAAGGGGGCTGACGGGCAATCGCTGTCGATGAGCAATTTCGCCGGCAAGACCGTGCTCTTGAATGTCTGGGCGACATGGTGCGTGCCGTGCCGCGAGGAAATGCCGGCACTGAACGCGCTTGAGAAGAGCGTCGGCAGCGAGAAGTTCGAGGTGGTCGCCGTCAACATCGATACCGGCGACGATGAAAAGACCAAAGCCTTTCGTGCGGAATATGCCATCGACAAGCTCGGCTACTATCGCGACAACACCATGGGCGTGTTCAATGTGTTGAAGAAGCAGGGGCTGGCCTTCGGCCTGCCGGTGACGCTGCTCATCGACGACAAGGGCTGCCTGCTGTCAGCGATGAACGGTCCGGCGGCCTGGGACAGCGAGGATGCGAAAGCGTTGGTGAAGGCTGCGGCTGGGATCTAGGAGATCTGGGTGTGCCAACACTCGCCTCGCCCTTCTAGGGTCGCTTGCGCTCCCACCTCAGGGTGAGGGCTAATCTATTGTACCCGCTTAGATTTCTACCATTTCCAAATATGTTTGTTCGGTTGATGCGCGGGATTTGTTCCGCCCTCATGGTGAGGTGCCGTGGCACCAAAGCGTAGCGGCGGCAGGGCCTCGAACCACGAGGGTCGGCCCGGAGACCCCGAAAGCAACTATCGCGTCGGAACGGGCGTTTCGCCGCGGTAGTCATAGAAGCCGCGGCCCGATTTGCGGCCGAGCCAACCGGCTTCGACATATTTCACCAGCAGCGGGCAGGGGCGATACTTGGAGTCGGCGAGCCCGTCATGCAGCACCTGCATGATCGAAAGGCAGGTGTCGAGGCCGATGAAGTCGGCAAGCTGCAGCGGGCCCATCGGATGGTTGGCGCCCAGCCGCATGGCGGTATCGATGGCATCGACGGTGCCGACGCCTTCATAAAGCGTGTAGATCGCCTCGTTGATCATCGGCAGCAGGATGCGATTGACGATGAAAGCGGGGAAATCCTCGGCGACGGTGATGGTCTTTTCCAGCGAAGAAACATAGTCCTTGGCGGTGGAGAAGGTTGATTCGTCGGTGGCGATGCCGCGCACCAGTTCCACCAGCTTCATAACCGGAACCGGATTCATGAAGTGGATGCCCATGAAGCGCTCGGGACGGTCGGTGGCGGACGCAAGGCGGGTGATCGAGAGCGACGAGGTATTCGTTGCGAGCAGCGCTTCGGGCTTCAGCACCGGACACACCTGCGCATAGATCTTGCGCTTGACGCTTTCGTCTTCCGTCGCAGCCTCAATGGCGAGATCGACCTGGGCGAGATCGTTGAGATCGGCAGAGCCGGTGATGCGGGCAAGCGCTGCCTTGCGCTCCTCGTCGGTCGTCTTGCCGGACGCGACCTGGCGGGCCAGGTTGCCGTTGATGGTGGCGAGCCCGCTTTCGATGCGGTCCTGCGCGAGATCGTAGATATGAACCTTGTAGCCGGCCATGGCGGACACATGGGCAATGCCGCAACCCATCTGGCCTGCGCCGATAATACCGATCGTCTTCAGCGAACTCATTGCCAACTCCCCGGCGCGCTCCTGGCGATGCGCTATGCTTTTAACTCAAATTTGCCGGGCCATTTCTAGCCCGGCAAAGATTGATAGACCTATAAGAGACGATTTTCCAGTCTCTCGCAACTGCGAGAAGGCCGGTGGGCGCGATCAAAGCGCCTTCTGGAGTTCCGGCAGCGCTTCGAAGAGGTCGGCGACGAGGCCGTAGTCGGCGATCTGGAAGATCGGTGCCTCCTCGTCCTTGTTGATGGCGACGATGACCTTACTGTCCTTCATGCCGGCCAGATGCTGGATGGCGCCGGAAATGCCGCAGGCGATGTAGAGCTGCGGTGCGACCACCTTGCCGGTCTGGCCGACCTGCCAATCGTTCGGGGCATAGCCGGCATCGACGGCAGCGCGCGATGCGCCGACGGCAGCGCCGAGCTTGTCGGCAACCGGCAGGATGACTTCGCGGAACTTCTCGGCAGAGCCGAGTGCACGACCGCCCGAGATGATGATCTTGGCCGACGTCAGCTCCGGACGATCCGAGCTCGACAGCGCATCGCCGACGAAGGTGGAAAGGCCGGGATTGGCCGCGGCAGACACCGCCTCGATCGCAGCAGAGCCGCCTTCGGCAGCAGAAGCGAACGAAGCCGTGCGCACGGTGATGACCTTCTTGGCGTCGGTCGACTGCACCGTCTGGATGGCATTGCCGGCATAGATCGGCCGCTTGAAGGTATCGGCGGAAACGACTTCGATGATCTCGGAGACCTGGGCGACGTCGAGCAGGGCGGCAACGCGCGGCAGCACGTTCTTGCCGACCGAGGTCGCGGCGCCGATGATCACGTCATAGGAGCCGGAAAGCGATACGATCAGGGCTGCCAGCGGTTCTGCGAGATTGTTGGCGAGGCTTGCATCCTCGGCGACCAGCACCTTGGAGACGCCGGACAGTTTGGCGGCCTCAGCGGCCGCAGCCTGGGCGCCAGCGCCGGCGACCAGTACGTGAATGTCGCCGCCAATCTTTGCGGCCGCCGTCAGCGCCTTGGCGGTCTGATCGGAGAGGTGGGCGTTGTCGTGATCAGCCAGAAGAAGAATGGCCATGATGTCTAACTCCTCGTTCGGACTGGGTTAAAGCACGCCGGCTTCGGTCTTGAGCTTTTCGACCAGCTCGGCAACCGAGCCGACCTTGACGCCGGCCTTGCGGCCACCTGGCTCTTCGGTCTTCAGGACCTTCAGGCGCGGCTCGGTCGACACGCCGAAATCGGCAGGCGATTTCTTGTCGAGCGGCTTCTTCTTGGCCTTCATGATGTTCGGCAGCGAGGCATAGCGCGGTTCGTTCAGGCGCAGGTCTGACGTGACGACCGCCGGCAGCTTGACCTCGATCGTCTGCAGGCCGCCATCGACTTCGCGGGTGACCTGGGCTTTGCCATCGCCGATCTCGATCTTCGAGGCGAAGGTTGCCTGGGCCGTGCCGAGCAAGGCTGCCAGCATCTGGCCGGTCTGGTTCGAGTCGTCATCGATCGCCTGCTTTCCGACGATGATGAGGCCTGGCTGTTCGGCCTCGGCGACGCCTTTCAGGATCTTGGCGACGGCGAGCGGCTCGACGGCATCGTCGGTCTCGACCAGGATGGCGCGATCCGCGCCCATGGCGAGCGCCGTGCGCAATGTCTCCTCGGCCTTGGCAGGTCCGATCGATACGACCACCACTTCCTCGGCCTTGCCGGCTTCCTTCAGACGCAGCGCCTCTTCGACCGAGATCTCGTCGAACGGGTTCATCGACATCTTCACGTTCGAAAGCTCAACGCCGGAACCATCCGGCTTCACGCGAATCTTGACGTTGTAGTCAACAACCCGCTTGACGGGGACGAGAATCTTCATGGAATCCTTCCTTCAACATGACCGCCCGAGAACATGCGCTGTTTAGCGCCATTCCATTTGTCGAATGGCGACATGGATACGCGTTTTTTTCCCAATTACAACGCTTCCAGGCCGCCGAGAGACGAATTGCTTGAAAGGCATAAATAACGTTTACGTCAACGTCAATATGTATGCCCTGGCGATTGGCATGTGCCGCTATCGATTCTTGCCGGGAACCCAGAGCACATCGCCTCGGCCCTTATCGTTCGCGTAGCGCGCCGCAACGAAAAGCAAATCGGAGAGCCGATTGACGTATTTCAGGGCCGCCGGGCTGACGCGTTCGCCTTTCTCACGCGACAGTGCCACCATCAGTCGCTCGGCACGTCTGGCAATGGTGCGGGCGAGGTGCAGATGGGCAGATGCGGCGCTTCCGGCCGGCAGAACGAAGGATTTCAGCGGCTCGAGATCGGCATTGAGCAAATCGATATCATGTTCCAGGCGTTCGACCTGATGGTCGGTGATGCGCAAGGGTTCATAGGGTAGGGGTTCGTCCGTTTCAGGCGTGGAAAGATCGGCGCCGAGATCGAAGAGATCATTCTGGATGCGCATCAGCATGGCGTCGATCTCGGGCATGTCACCCATGTGCAGCCGGGCGACGCCGATGGCGGAATTGGTTTCGTCGACGGTGCCGTAGCTTTCGACGCGCAGATCGTGCTTCAGCCGCCTCGGGCCGGCGACGAGGCCCGTGGTGCCGTCATCGCCGGTCTTGGTGTAGATCTTATTGAGCTTGACCATCGTGTTCCTGTGGTTAGGCCGGGCGGCCGCCGCCCGTCAGCCAGAGCGTCAGCATGATCAGGATCACCGCCACTGCCTGCAGCAGCACACGCAGCTGCATCAGCCGGTTCGAAAGGTTCGGATTGTCGCCTTTCATCATGTTCAGCAGGCCGCGAACAAGAACGATCGCGACAAGTCCCATGACAATGATGGCGGCAACATAAGTAACGGTAGACATGGCTCCTCCATCCTTGTCTTCAGGGTCGCTCGGCATTCCGCAGAAGCTTCAAGTCACCCAATGTCGTCATTTTGAGCAATCTCAAGCGGAAAAGCCGCTTTGCGCCTTTCCTGGGATTGCTCTAATCCAGCCGGCGCATCAGACGATAGAAAAGGTTAGCCGGCAATAGCCTTTTCAAGAGCACGCCCTGCTTGGCCGGTGTCGTTACCAGATAGTGCGGGCGCGGATTTCTAACGTTCAAAGCCGATTTTAGCACATCATAGACCGCTTCCGGGCCTAATTTATGTTTACTGATTGGGCCTGATCCATCAAGCCGCCTGAGCTGCCTGCGGTATTCCACCGCATGGAGAGAACCTGCGAGGTCGATGTGCTCATTGATCTTGGCGAGCGCATTGGCGGTAAACCGAGTCGCGACCGGGCCGGGTTCGATCAGGCTGACATGGATGCCGCTGTCCTGCAGTTCCATTCTGAGCGTGATCGTCAGCCCTTCCAGCGCAAATTTCGAGGCCGTGTAGGCGCCGCGGAAACGGTAGGGGACAAGTCCCAGAATGGAGGAGCAATTGACGATGCGGCCATGGCCCTGTTTGCGCATCAGCGGCAGGATCTGACGCGTCAGCTCGTGCCAGCCGAAAAAATTGGTTTCGAACTGTTCGCGCAGTACATCGGTCGTCAGGTCCTCGACGGCGCCCGGCTGCCCGTAGGCGCCATTGTTGAAGAGGGCGTCGATACGGTCGGCCGTACGCTCGCGTACCGTTGCTACTGTAGCGGAAATGGTCTCAGGCTTTGTGTAGTCGAGGAGCAGCGCTTCGATGCCGTCGGCTTCGAGCGCGGCGAGATCGTCTTCCTTGCGCACGGTTGCAAAGACGCGCCATCCGTCGGCCTTCAGTGCCCGCGCGCAATAAGCGCCGATGCCGGAGGAGCAACCAGTGACGAGTATCGTGCGTTGTTCCGTCATGGGAAGATGATTCCTGTACAAACCGAAACTCGTTTCCCATATTCAGGAACCCGATACAATCGACAACCGGCGGTATCGGTCGGGATGAATGCCGACACCGAGCGGAGATGAAATGCCGACAGCCCTGCGGACGATTTACAAGGTGATCTACGACGCAGTGTTCCATTTCGTCGAGGATGACGGGTTCGCCATGGCAAGCCATGTGGCGCTTTCGACGCTGCTGGCGGTTTTTCCCTTCCTGATCTTCGGCACGGCGCTGGCAAGCTTTCTCGGCGCCAGCCAGTTTTCATCGACCGCTGTACACCTGATTTTCGATACCTGGCCGGAGGCGATCGCCAAGCCGCTCGCCGACCAGGTCGTGCAGGTGCTGACCATTCCGCGCGGCGGGCTTTTGACGATTTCCGTGCTTGCGGCGGCCTATTTCGCGTCGAACGGCGTTGAGGCGCTGCGCATATCGCTGAACCGCGCCTATCGCGTGCCTGAGACACGGCCGTGGTATTTCAACCGTCTCGCCAGCCTCGGCTATGTGCTGATCGCGGTGCTGATCTTCGCCATCCTCAGCATCCTGCTTGTCGCCGTGCCGCTCGCGCTGAATTACACCAGGCAGTGGCTGCCCAAGCTCGCCGATATCCTCGACATCGTCTTCAGCTGGCGGATCTACGGCACGATCTTTCTGCTGCTGGCGGGCCTGATGATCCTGCATCTGTGGCTGGCGGCCGGGCGCAGGCGGGTGTTCGACGTGATTCCCGGCGTGATCCTGACGCTGGTCTTCTGGTCGATCGGCGCAGTGCTCTTTGCTTATTATCTCTCGACCTTCGCCAACTATACCGCCACTTATGCCGGTCTGGCGTCTGTGATGATCGTGCTGATTTTTCTCTATATGCTCGCCGTGATCTTCATCATGGGGGCGGAGGTCAATGCGGCGCTGATGAAATTCCGCGTGCGGCGGCTGCTGTTCGGCAAGGTGGCGAGCCGCGCGGCCGCCGAGGTAGCTTCGGAAAGGATGCCCTCTGAACCACGGGCCGAACCAGGAGCAAAATCAGAGGCCGATGCGGCGGCGAAGCTCCGCCGGTGAGAGGCCTCGCCGGCGCCATTCGGCAATGCCGGTATCGCCCATGCTCTTGGAGAGTTTTTTGCCGTCCTCTCCGAGGACGAGGCGGTGATGATGATAGAGCGGCTCCGGCAGGCCGAGCAGCGTCTGCAGCAGGCGGTGGATCGACGTAGCATGGAAGAGGTCGAGCCCACGCACCACATGGGTGATGCCCTGCACGGCATCGTCGACCACAACGGAAAGATGGTAGCTCGAGGGCGCATCGGAACGTGACAGCACGACATCGCCCCAGGCGGCGGGATCGGCGGGGATTGTGCCCGTCTCGCCATCGCCGCTCTCCTGCCAGTGCAATGGTTGGTCCGCAGCCGCTAATGCCCTCTCCATGTCGAGACGCCAGGCATGTTTCATGCCCGATGCCAGCAGGCGCTGCCGCTCGGCATCGCCGCGCTCGCGATCGTCGGGCGGATAGAGCGGCGTGCCGTCCGGGTCGCGTGGCCAGGATTTGCCATCCGCCTCGAAAGCGGCGACGCACGATTTGACCTCGCCGCGGGTCAGGAAGGCGGGATAGACGAGGCCGCGTTCGATAAGCGTCTGCAGGGCCTGCTGATAGACCGGAAAGTGCTCGGACTGCCGACGCACCGGCTGCTGCCAGCTGAGGCCGAGCCAGGAAAGATCTCTATAGATGCCCTCTTCGAAATCGGGTGTGCAGCGTGCCTGATCTATGTCTTCGATGCGCAGCAGGAAATCGCCGCCGGCTTCCGCCGCCATGTCGTGATTGAGGATGGCCGACAGCGCATGGCCGAGATGCAGCGGGCCGTTGGGGCTCGGGGCAAAACGGAATTTCGGCTTTTGACGGGGAATCTCGATCATGCTTTCTTCTGCCACGAATTTTAACCGGGGACTACGAGACGTCATGCAGATCATTCGCGATGAGCGCGATATCGAACGGGGGCTTGCTGCCCTGCTGGAACTCGATCCGCGCCTGCGGCCCGTTGCCGCAGAGGCGGGCGCCTTGCCGCTGCGCCTGCGCGAACCGGGCTTCGAGGGGCTTGCCCATATCATCGTCTCGCAGGTCGTCTCGCGCGCCAGCGCCGATGCGATCTGGGGGAAGATGATAGCGGGGATGGGACAGGTGACCGCTGAGGGCTATGCCGGGCTGGAGCCGGAGGCATGGCGGAGCTTCGGCCTGTCGCGAATCAAGCACGACACATTGGCGCGCGTGGCGGAGGCCGTTGCCGGCGGCAGCCTCGATCTCCATGCGCTCAGCGCCGAATCACCTGAAAAGGCGCTTGCCGAGCTGACGTCGATCAAGGGAATCGGCCCCTGGACGGCGGAAGTCTATCTGATGTTTTGCGGCGGTCACGCAGATGTGTTCCCGGCGGGCGATGTCGCGCTGCAGGCGGCCGTCGGCATGGCTTTCGGCCATGAAGTCAGGCCCTTGGCCAAGGCCGTTGCCCTGGAAGCCGCGGTTTGGGCGCCCTGGCGCTCGGTCGCGGCCCGGCTTTTCTGGGCCTATTATGCCGTGAAAACACGCCGGGATGCGCTGCCTATAGTTTAATCGGCCGTCTCCCTGAAATTGCCTTTATGCGCTGAATTTATTGGACTTCACAATCCTGTAACAACCGGCCTAATATACAGGTGCAGATGCCGAATCGATCAGGAGGGTTCCTTGACGATTGCAGTTTCCCCGCAGTCCTTGCCGGCGCTCGTGCTGAACGCTGACTACAGACCGCTGAGTTACTATCCCTTGTCGCTCTGGTCCTGGCAGGACGCGATCAAGGCGGTTTTCCTTGACCGTGTGAACATCATCGCAGAATACGATCAATGCGTGTCGTCACCGAGCTTCTCGATGCGGCTGCCGAGTGTCGTGTGCCTGAAGACATATGTGCAGCCGTCCCGCAATCCCGCCTTCACCCGCTTCAACGTCTTCCTGCGCGACAAGTTCGAATGCCAGTATTGCGGCTCTCATGACGACCTGACCTTCGACCACGTTATCCCGCGCGCCCATGGTGGCGAGACGACCTGGGAGAACGTGGTGGCTGCCTGTTCGCCGTGCAATCTACGCAAGGGCAGCAAGCTGCCGAAGCAGGCTGGCATGTTCCCGGCGCAGAAACCATACCAGCCGACCGTGCAGGACCTGCACAATAACGGCCGCCTGTTCCCGCCGAACTATCTGCATGACAGCTGGCTCGACTATCTCTACTGGGATTCGGAACTGCAGCCGTAAGGGTCACGTTGCCTGCGAAGGTCGAGTGAGTTTCGCTTTGCCGCACTTATGTGCACGGCCCCTTACCCTAGCCCTCTCCCCGCAAGCGGGGAGAGGGGACGACAGTGTAGGATAATCGGCCTCACCACATGAAAAGAAGCGGCGTTGGGCATTGTAGAGCTCCCTCTCCCCGCATGGCGGGGAGAGGGTTGGGGTGAGGGGCCAGGCACGCAGCGACGACAATTGATCGCTCACCTGACGGCTTCAGTTCAATCAACCCGCCTTCTTCGCACCCGCAAAAGCAATAGTAGCCAAGATCACGCTGGCGATCACGTTCCAGCCGGCCATCGACAGGCCGAGGATGCGCAGTGCTGCTTCCGTGCAGGACGGCCCCTTGATGGTGTTCAGCTGGCCGAGGAGATCGCCGGCATTCTGCGTGACGCTGGCAGCCGAGGTTGAGCAGGTGGTCGGGCCTTCCCAGAAATGCCATTCGACGCCGGCGTGATAGACGCCGATGCCGCCGCCGACAAGCATCATCAGGCCGGCGATGATGAGAAGACCGCGGGTGATCCAGGAGGGCAGGCCGGCAATTGCCGTCAGCACGGCGATGATGGCGACGGGGATGCCGTAGTAATAGGGCTGGCGCTGCTCCAGGCAGAGCGCGCAGGGGATATAACCGCCGATATACTGAAAGCCGAGTGCCGAGCCGATGACGACGATCATGCCGATTGTCAGCAGGGCGCCATAGCCGAGGCCGGCGCGGGAGGAAGGCGAAGTCGTGGACATGCTGGGGGCTCCTTGGTCAGCTCGCCAGGGCAAAATGGAAGACGGCGTAAAGGGCAATGAGAACGGCGGCGGCGATCATGGTGATCTGGCCGAGGCGCTTCTCGATGAAATGGCGGATCGATTCGCCATAGCGGCGCAAAAGGAAGGCCAGGAGGAAGAAGCGCGCGCCGCGCGCGACGATGGCCGAGACGATGAACAGGCCGAGATTGATATGGGCGACGCCGGAGAGGATCGTCACCACCTTGATCGGCGGCAGATGTGCCAGACCCGATGTGACCAGCAGCAAGAGAACCCATTCATAGGTGATGCCGGCGCTCATCTGGTTGAAGGCGTCGAGCTTGCCGTAGAATTCGAGGATCGGCTTGGCGATGGTCTCGAAGGCATAATAGCCGAGCGCCCAACCGGCAATGCCGCCAAGCACGGAGGCAACCGTCGCCGTCAGCGCATAGCGCCAGGCACGCTCGGGCTTGGCGAGCGACATCGGCAGGAACAGCACATCAGCCGGAACGAGAAAGATGGAGCTCTCGACGAAGGCGATAACGGCCAACCAGATTTCCGCCGATTTGCGGCCGGCGAGCGACATGGTCCAGTCGTAAAGTCTACGAAGCATGGGGCCCCCTTCTTGCTGCGTTGCAAACCTTTAGGGGGCAGGATTATGGCTGTAAATGGTCGGGGGCTGGCGGAAGTGGCAGAAAGGCAAAATTTTTCGTGATGGGGTGAGGTAGCGATGTCGAAACCGTCACCAGACCTTCTCAGTAATATTCAACTCGCGTTTCGTTCAGGACGACGCGGATCACACGATAAGCATAGAGGAAGCTGGCAAGGCCAAGGGTCACGATAATCAGAAGGACCCAGAGAACTACATGTCCTATCGAGTGACCGATATTGAAGGTGCAATTGAGGCGACCGACGGGGCGGCCGGAACCATCCAGCAGCTCGGTTTTGTTCAATACGGCGCGGTTGAGATAATAGGGGAAGACGATCAGTGCGAGGCCGAGCGTCACGATCGTCAGTATGATCCAGAGAATCACGCTGCCGATCGATTCAGCCACGCTGAATGAGCATTTGAGGCGACTGATGCGGGTGGAAGTGGTGGCAATCTCAGACAATTTTTCGCCTTTTAAATTTCATGGTGACAAATATTTTGCTGGAAGAACAATTCGAGCAGGATGTATCATCATTAATGATCGCGCAAAAGTAGCAATCAAGAGAAAATATTGATTAATGTAAAACAATGGTTATGAGATTTTGTGGTGCCCCATGCCGGAGTCGAACCAGCACTTCTTTCGAAACTCGATTTTGAGTCGAGCGCGTCTACCAATTCCGCCAATGGGGCAACGGGGTACTGACGAGGCGGCTGTCTAGCATGTGAGCGGCGGGGCGCGCAAGCCGGGTTGGCAGATATTGCGAGTGTTTCCGCAGGGTTGCGGTTTGGCCCATGGCGTGGGTGGGCGCCATGGGCTTTTGCCGTTTGAGGCTCAGTGCGCCATGGCCGGACCTTTGCTGGCGGAGCCGGACTTTTGCAGGGTGATCGCCAGGATCGCAGCGAGCAGGCAGAAGGCGCCGGCGACGAAGAAGGCGGGGAGGTAGGTGTTGAGCTCCGTGCGGGTGAGGCCGGCGCCATAGGCGGCGGTGGCGGCTCCCAGCTGGTGGCCGGCGAAGACCCAGCCGAAGACGAGGCCGGCCTTTTCGCGACCAAAACGGTCGGCGGCGATCTTCACGGTCGGCGGCACGGTGGCGATCCAATCGAGGCCATAGAAGACGGCGAAGATCGACAGGCCGTAGAAGGTGAAATCGCTGAAGGGCAGGTAGACCAGCGACAGGCCGCGCAGGCCGTAATACCAGAAGAGCAGCCAGCGATTGTCGAAGCGGTCGGAGAGCCAGCCGGAGCCGATCGTGCCGAAGAAATCGAAGATGCCCATGACGGCAAGCACGCTGGCGGCCGCGACAGGCACGATGCCGAAATCGCCGCAGAGCGTGACGAAATGCGTCTGGATCAGGCCGTTGGTCGACAGGCCGCAGATGAAGAAGGTGGCAAAGAGGATCCAGAAGGTCGAGGTGGTGGAAACCTCCCGCAGAATGGCAATCGGCGAGGCGAGTGCGGCCTTCAGGTTCCTGGTGGCCGCCGGCGGGGGCGTAATGTGGACCTCACCGACCAGCGGCAGATTGACGTCCGAGGGACGGTCGCGCATCAGGAGCAGCACGATGAGGGCGGCGACGGCAATCATGCCGCAGACGAAGAGCACCGTCGTGCGCCAGCCATAGCGCGTCGTCAGCTCCGCCATCAGCGGCAGGAAGACGAGCTGTCCCGTCGCCGAGCTTGCCGAGAGCATACCGATGACGAGGCCGCGATGCTTGGTGAACCAGCGTGTCGAGACGGTCGCCGCCAGCACCATGGCGGTGAGGCCGGTGCCGAAGCCGATAATGATGCCCCAGCATAGCAGCAGCTGCCAGACCTGCGTCATATAGAGCGAGCCGATGAAGCCGACGGCGATGGTCGCCAGTGCAAAGACGATGACCTTGCGCACGCCGAAATGGTTCATGAAGGCGGCGGCAAAGGGACCCATGAGGCCGAACAGCACGAGGCGGACGGCAAGCGCGGACGAGATGGAGGAGGTGCTCCAGCCGAATTCGTCCTCCAGCGGCTTGATGAGTACGCCGGGCGCACCCATGGCGCCGGCCGTGACCAGCATCGTCAGAAAGGTGGCGGCGACGACGACCCATCCGTAATGGATGTTGCGCCGGGCGAGCGTCGAGGCAAGGGTAGTGGAAACCATGAGCTGCGTTCCAATCAGGTTGGGTATCGTGCCGTCAGACCGGACTTGCGAAAACGCTGGATCGCGGACAGTCGGGGTACCGTACCACGTCTAGCGCCCTGCCGTTCTCCCGGCTTGAACGTTTGTGCAAAGGCATTTACATGATTGCTATCATATTTGTTGCGTATTGATGATGGCCATCATATAAATTGTCAATACAGATTTATTGATGCTCTGATGGAGTTTTTTGATGAGAGTGAGCCGGGAGAAATTCGCCGAGAACCGCGAGAAGATCCTTGCCGTAGCGGGCGAGCTCTTCCGTGAGAAGGGCTTCGACGGCATCGGCGTCGCCGAGATCATGAAGGCGGCCGGGCTGACGCATGGCGGCTTCTACGGCCATTTCGATTCCAAGGACGAGCTTGCCAGCGAGGCGAGCAAAGCGCTGGTGGCGCGCTCGCTGGAGCGTTGGAAGCAAGTGGCGGCAAGCTCGCCCGAACAGCCGCTGGAAGCGCTGCTTGCCCATTATCTCTCGCATCGCAACGTCGTGGAGCATGCGACCGGCTGCGTCTTCGCGGCGCTGACGCAGGAGGTCAGCCGCCACGGTCCTGAGATGCAGTCCACCTTCACAGGCGGCTTGATGGGACTGGTCGAGGTGCTGGAAGAGATCGTTCCGGGTGAAACGCCGGAGGAGCGCCGGCGCAAGGCATTTGCCAGCCTTTCGGCCATGGTCGGCGCCGTTATTCTGGCGCGCGCAATGGATAGCGCAGAGCTGTCGCAGGAATTCCTGTCGGCGACCCGGCAGGAGCTTTCGCCGCTGCCGGATGAAAGCAACGGCTGACCTTCGTCTAATCGCGGAAGGCGAGCAGCCCGTTCGCCTCGACGACCTCCCTGAATTTGCCGTCGGGCGCGACCGCCAGCAGCTCGGCGCGCAGTGCGGCTTCGAAATCGGCTGCCTTGTCGCCCAGCGCCTGCGGCGAGGTTGACGACATCGAGAAGATGCGGCCGACGATCTCTTCGATATCCCTCGTATATTCCGAGACGATGCCGATCCGTTCGAGATTGCGGAAGGGGGAGGCGAGCAGCATGGCTTCATGCGGCGCCCATTCCTTGCTCCGGCGCATCTGCCGCTCCGCGCTGCGCTCGGGCGAATAGGTTTCCATCAGTGGTTCTAGGATGCCGCGCCAGTTCGGCTCCGCCAGGATGCCTTTATCGTGGAAGAGGACAACGCCGCCGCCGGGCTCGATCAGCTTATCGAGCGCTTGAAGCGTTGCCGGCCTGTCCATCCAGTGGAACGAACGGCCCATGACGCAGAGGTGCAGCCTGCCGACATCGGGGCCGAGATCATAGGAAGAGCCCTGCCGGATGTTGATATCGACGCCGGCCTGCTTTGCGCCGAGCGCGGCTTCCGCGAGCATTTCCGGTTCCGGGTCCATGGCGGTCACGGCCGCACCCTGCAGCCGCGCGAAAGCGATACCGAGCTGGCCGGGGCCGCAGCCGAGATCGAGCACATGGTCGCCGGGCTTGAGGCCGCTGCGCTCGGCAACGCGGGTGATCAATTTGTCCGGATAGGGGATGCGATAGCGCAGGTAATAGGCCGCGGTCGACTGAAAGCGCCGCGCCTCGAAGGGAACTGTGATCATTCGGTATCATCCTCGGGGGTAAGGAACCGTGACCTGTTAAGCCTCAACTGTGACCTGTTCGTGAAGTCACTTTTGCGCGATTTTCCGCGTGGTCAATCGGCTTCAGAGCTTGGAACTGCCCCTCACCCTAGCCCTCTCCCCGCTCGCGGGGAGAGGGGACGATCGAGCAAATCAACTCGCGTTTACCGTGCAGACGGGACGTGGGTTTGGCAGGAAAACCCCCTCTCCCCGTCAAAACGGGGAGAGGGTTGGGGTGAGGGGCCAAGCAGGCAATGTGGCTTCATCAATCTAGGCCGGCGGCCCCCCAAAAAATCCCCGATCACTTAAATCCAGCAACCCCATGCGGGACATAAGGGCTCTCCAGCGCCGCGATTTCCTCAGGTGTCAATTTGACCTCCAGCGAGGCGACGGCATCGGTGATGTGGCCGGGCTTGGAAGCGCCGATGATCGGGGCGGTGACAGCGCTCTTCTGCAGGATCCAGGCGGTTGCGACCTGCGCGCGCGGGATGCCGCGCGCCTTGGCGATCGTGCCGACGGCATCGACGATCTTGCGGTCGGCTTCGAGCGCTTGGGTATAGAGCGTCTTGCCGAATTCGTCGGACTCGGTGCGGGCCGTCGCCTCGTCCCAATCGCGGGTAAGCCGGCCGCGGGCGAGCGGGCTCCAGGGGATGACGGCGATCTTCTGGTCCTCGCAGAAGGGCAGCATCTCGCGCTCTTCCTCGCGGTAGAGCAGGTTCAGGTGATCCTGCATGCTGACGAACTCCGTCCAGCCGTTGAGGCGGGAGGTATAAATCGCCTTGGCGAATTGCCAGGCATACATGGAGGAGGCGCCGATGTAGCGTGCCTTGCCGGCCTTGACGACATCGTGCAGCGCTTCCAGCGTCTCCTCGATCGGTGTCGTATAGTCCCAGCGATGGATCTGGTAGAGATCGACATAGTCGGTGCCGAGGCGGCGCAAGCTGTTGTCGATCTCGTCGAAGATCGCCTTGCGCGACAGGCCGGCGCCGTTCGGGCCGGGGCGCATGCGGTTGAAGACCTTGGTCGCAAGCACGATGTCGTCGCGCTTGGCGAAATCCTTGATGGCACGACCGACGATCTCTTCGGAGGAGCCGTTGGAATAGGTATTGGCGGTGTCGAGGAAGTTGATGCCGGCCTCGATCGCCTGGCGCAGCAGAGGACGGCTCTCCTCCTCCTTCAGCGACCAGGCATGCGTGCCTTTGTTGGGGTCGCCATAGGTCATGCAACCCAGGCATATGCGTGAGACTTCAAGACCGGTCCTGCCGAGCTTTACGTATTCCATCGCTATTCTCCGTCCATTCGATCATTCGCTACAAGGAGGCCCATCGTCGGAAGGGCGATGGGATGGGTGCGTCGCGAAAAGCAAATCGGCGCCCAAAGTCGCCGTCGGTCGACGCATGAATTCGTGAAGAGCTTCGAAGTATTCCTCAATAAATAAGGCGATTCGCGCCCGGGGGAAGACGGCAATTTTAAATGTTTCCTTGAACGCCAGGGGCGACAGGTGTTAGCTGCACCGCACCATTTTCTGGAACTGCGCATGAAACTGCCCCCGTGTGATACTTATGAAGCCCTCCATCGCGACTTTCGTTGGGAGATTCCGGCGAAATTCAATATAGGATATGCTGTTTGCGATGCCTGGGCCGAGCGCGAACCCGATCGGATCTGCCTCCAGCATTTCAATCCGGACGGCAATCACTTTTCCATGAGCTACGGCGAGTTGCGGGATCGTTCCGCCTCTTTCGCCAATGCGCTTGTCGCGCTCGGGGTGCAGGCGGGAGATCGGGTGGCGCTGCTGCTGCCGCAGAGTTTTGAGACCGTCGTGGCGCATGTCGCGATCTACAAGATGGGCGCGATCGCCCTGCCGCTGGCTTTGCTGTTCGGCGCCGAGGCGCTGGAATACCGGCTGAAGGCAGCCGGTACATCGGCCATCGTCACCAACCGGTTCGGCCTCGAGCGGCTGCGTCCGATCCGGCAGCGATTGCCGGAACTGGCGCAGGTGATCAGCATCGATGGTGCTGAAGAGGGCGTTTCCGGTTTTGCCGAGCTGGTGGCGGCGCATCCGCCGCTGTTCGAGGTCGCCGATACCGGCCCGGACGATCCCGCTCTGATGATCTTCACCTCGGGCACGACCGGGCCGCCCAAGGGTGCGCTGCATGGCCATCGCGTGTTGCCCGGACATATTCCGGGCATGCAATTCGCCCATGAAAGCTTTCCCAAGGCCGACGACCGGCTCTGGACGCCGTCGGACTGGGCCTGGGCCGGCGGTCTCCTGAATGCTCTGTTGCCGAGCCTGATGCTTGGCGTTCCCGTCGTTTCCTCGCCGGCGCAGAAATTCGATCCGCATATGGCCTTCCGCATCATGGCCGAGATGGAGGTGCGCAATGCCTTCATCCCACCGACGGCGCTGCGGCTTTTGAAGGCCGTGGACAATCCGCGGGCGCATTATGATCTCAAGCTTCGCACCATTGGTTCGGCCGGCGAGGCGCTTGGCCGCGAGACCTTCGAATGGGCGCGGTCGGCGCTCGGTGTCAGCGTCAACGAGTTCTTCGGCCAGACGGAATGCAATTTCGTGCTCTCCTCCAGTGAAGCCTTTGGTGTCAGCCGTGCAGGCGCAACCGGCAAGCCTGTTCCTGGCCATCGCGTCGCGATCGTCGATGCCGAGGGTATCGAGGTTCCCGTAGGCGAGAGCGGGCAAATTGCCATCAAGCGGCCCGATCCGGTGATGTTTCTCGGCTATTGGCGGAACGAGGCGGCGACGGAGGCGAAATTCGCCAATGACTGGCTGCTGACCGGCGATATCGGCCGGCAGGATGTGGACGGGTATATTTCCTTCGTCGGCCGCGACGACGATGTCATCACCTCGTCGGGCTATCGCATCGGGCCGAGCGAGATCGAGGATTGCCTCGGCGGCCATCCGGCCGTGCAGCTTGCCGCGGCTGTCGGCAAGCCGGATCCGGTGCGGACTGAGATCGTCAAGGCTTATGTCGTCCTTGTGCCCGGTCGCAAGCCGAGCGAGGCGTTGGCGGCCGAAATTCGCGAATGGGTGAAGACCCGGCTTTCCATGCACGAATACCCGCGCGAGATCGAATTCGTCGACGCTCTGCCACTGACGACCTCCGGCAAGGTGATCCGCCGCCTCTTGCGCGAACGCGCAACCGCCGAAGTTAGCGCTTCGTAAGCGACAGGATCTTTTCGCGCAGCAGCTTCGCCATGTTGCGGGTGCTGCGATACATGTGCAGCTGCGTGGTCACCTGACGCACGTCGCGGTCGCCGTTCGGGGTCAGGCCGATGATGAGCGTGCCCATGTCCTCGCGCTCGTGCCAGAAGCGGCTCATGATCGGATGATCGGGCACGGCGCAGGAATCGGAGCGGACGACGTTGGCGTCGTCGAGATGCCATTCCGTCAGTTCGCCCATCAAGAGCTTGCCCGGCGAATAGCGGGCATAGGCTTCGTCAAAGGCCGTCTTCCACGTATAGGCCTCGCCGCCCATGATCAGCACGATCATCGAGGCGACGGCCTTGCCGTTAAGATCGATTGAGTGAATGCGCACCGCGTCGATGGCGGCAAGGTTGGAAATGGCTTCGCGGGCAAAGGCGGCATGATGGCGATCGGTGACGAGCGCCGAGCGCTTCTTGCCCTTCCAGCCACTTGCCTCCAGCGCCAGGAATTCTTCCATGCGCCCGTGAATATCGCGGGGCTGACGGGCGACGTTGTAGCTGACCTCGCCGTTGTTTTCCAAAAGTCGCCATTGGCGGCGCATTTCGCGCAAATGTGCGTTGGAAATCGTCCGCCTGAGATAGGTAAGCGCGTCATCGTTGCTCTGGAGCATCGGGCGCTGGAAGGGGTTGGCGATGGCGATCGGCAGATTTCGGCCGATCGCAATGACCTTGGCCATCTGGACGAAACGGCCGTTGAGCCGGACATCCGGCAATACGAGCGTGGTCGGGAGATGCAGCTCCGGCCGGGAAAGTGCCTCGAAGAGGTTGTCGAGCGTTTCGCCGGCATCCTCGGCGTCTAGCAGGGGCGTGCCGAGCGGGCCGAAGGAGTTCGACCAGACGCGGATGATCGACGGGCCGATGGCGAAGCCCGGCTTGTCGACCGTGAAGGGCATCAGCAGACGCATGCGACTGCGCGTGCTGTTGATATCGCGCATCAGCGCCAGACGCACCTGCCGATCCTCAAGGCGCGGCATGGCGGGCGCCAGGAAGCGGCCGGAGAAGAAGACGTTCGGCTCCATGGCGCGATTGGAGAGGAAGTCCAGCTCATCCTGCAGCTCGTAGCCGAGCTTGCCGGGATAGAGGCAGAGTTCGCGGCCGGCGCGGCCGACCTCGACTCGGGCTTCCGCTTTCGGCGTTTCGAAATGCAGCGCTGCGAGCGTATGGGTCAGGGCGTTCACTTGGCTGTCGGTGGTTTCGGTGTAGGGGGGACGTGCCATGATCAGAAGACCCTCGTTGCCGATGACGCCGACGAGCGCCGGAGGAGGGCGAATAGTTTGATGCCAAGCGCGCGGCGGACGGCCACGTGTAGGAGCAAGGCCTCGATTGCCATGGCAGTGGCGCCGGCAATCGCCGCTCCTTCGATGCCGAAATGCGGGATGAGCGCGACATTGAGCCCGACATTGGCAACGAGCGCTACAGCATAGAGATAGACGCAGAGCATCTGCTTGTCCGCCATGGTCAGGAGCACTTCGGCAGGGCCGACGAGCGCTCTCGCAAGAATGCCGGCAAGCAGGATCGCCATCACAATCTGCCCCTCCGTGAAGGCGGCGCCGAACAGCGAAAGCAGGAGCTGCCCCGCCGCCAGCACCACGAGGCCGAGGGCAAGTGCCGGAAAGAAGGACCAGCGTGTCGCCTCCGTGGCAAAGGCTGCAAGCTTGCTCCGGTCGCCTTCGGCAAGAATGGCGGCAAAGCGCGGGCCGATGGCCGCCCTGACGGCGAAGGAGACGAAGAGCACCAGGGCCATCGTTTTTGCCGCTGCGAAATAGACGGCGACTTCATCCGGATCGAGGAAAATGCCGACGACGATGACATCCGAATTGGTGAGCAGGTAGCCCACGCCTTCGACCAGGAAGATCGGCAGGGCGACGGCTGTCCAGGCGCGGAATTCAGTGGCTTTCGGGCCGCTTGGATAATGGCGGCGCAGACGGAGCGTCACCGCAAGATATTGCAGCAGGACACTGGTGAAAGCGCCGGCGAGAGCTGCGGCCATAGCAGTGACGGCATCGCGTGGTGCGCCGGCGAGGATCGCGGCCACCATGAAGAGCAGGATCAGCGTCGGGCGGATGAGGAAGGTCGGGCTGAGCGCCATGACCGGCCAGTGCTTGGCGCGGGCCGTACCGTCCAGAACGTCTCCAAGCGCAATCATCGGCACGGCAATCAGACCGAGGAAAACCGGCATGATGTAATAGTGCTCGATCATGCCGCGAAAGGCAAAAAGCAGGAGCGCTCCAATCAGCGCCAGCGTGCCCGAGAGGGCAACCACGAACAGGCGTGCCGTCATGTTCAGACCGCGAATGGCATCGTAATTGGCGCTGGCATTATACTGCGGCAGGAAGCGGATGATGGCTGTCGGGAAGCCGAGGCAGGCAAGATTGCCGAACAGGATCATCAACACCCAGACGAAGACGAAAATGCCGTATTCGAACCGGCCCATCAGGCGAGCAAGAATGACCTGCGAGAGAAAGGCGAGCGCAGCGCCTGCAACGCGGATCGTGAAGGCGATCAGCGCCATGCGCTGCGACGCAGCTTTCTCGTCCTGACCGGCAAGGAGGATGCTAATCTTGCGCAGATACGGGGATAGGGCGGCCCGCAAAGCGGACGGCAACATTCTTTCCGCTGTTTGAAAGACCGCCATGATCGATACGCAATACTTTAAGTATGATCCCAAACTCGCGTTAGTCTTGGCAGAGGAGAGTTAAGAATCGGTTCTTGCGACACGTAAAAGTGGCTTTACCGAAGTGGAGGGTTGCCTATCAATCACGCCGGAAAGCAACCATGAGACGCAAGTTGCCCTTGGGCTGCTGCGCCATGCCGCTGCACAGGAAACGGGTGGCGACGGTGCGGTCGGTATGTAGAATCCAGGTCTATCGGAGGAGGATTTCATGCTCACGCTTCACGATTATTTGCCGTCGCAGAATGGCTGGAAGGCCAGGGTTCTGTTCGGATTGCTCGATATTCCCTACCAGACTCGCCTGGTGTCCATCTTCGAGGGTGAGGGGCGCACGGGCGCCTTTCTCGATCTCAATCCGGCAGGCGGCATTCCCGTTCTCGAATTGGAGGATGGGCGAACGATAGCGGAATCGAACGCTATCCTCACCTATGTGGCCGAAGGCACGCGGTTTCTTCCGGCGGATCGCTATTTGCACGCCAAGGTCATGCAATGGCTGTTCTTCGAGCAGTATCATGTCGAACCGGTCATCGGCACGCTGCGCTTCTGGACGCTGACGGGACGGCTCGAGCTCAATGCCGTTATGGCGGAGGCCAAGCGCTTGGTCGGCCTTCGTGCCCTTGCAGCGCTTGAGCGCGGGCTGAAGAATACGCCATTTCTCGTGGGTGGCGAGTTTTCGATCGCGGACATAGCCGTTTACGCCTATGCCCATAAAGCGGCGGATTGCGGCTTCGATCTCGCCGATTACCCGGCGCTTACGGCCTGGTTCGATCGCGTGCTTGACGTCATCGGGCCAGGCTACCCGGTTCATCTCTACAGTGAGGATCCGCATTCCGCTATTTGAGCACGGTAGACGTGCTGGTGACGCTTGCCGGCTGCGCGTATCGACGACAATTGCTGTGATCTCCGATCGTTGCAAACAAAAATGCCGCCCAAAGGCGGCATTCTGTTCGTTGCTATCGGTTTGCGAGGCTTAGACCACTTCGCTGCTTTCGAAGGCGCCGTGGCAGTGCTTGTACTTCTTGCCGGAGCCGCAGGGGCAGGCCTCGTTACGGCCGACGCGGCCCCACGTTGCCGGGTTCAGTGGATCGCGATTTTCCGGAGATATGAAGCTTTCGCTTGCAAGCGCGAACGGGGCGAATTCGTCCTCGCCGGTCGTCGCGTCGATATGACGGGCCTGCATCGGCGGCGTTTCCGGCTCGGCCGGCTGCTGCACCAGTTCAACGCGCGAAAGCTGGGCGGTCACGGCCTGGCGCAGATTGTTCAACAGCGCCTGGAACAGTTCGAAAGCCTCGGCCTTGTATTCCTGCAGCGGATCGCGCTGAGCATAGCCACGGAAGCCGATGACCGAGCGGAGATGATCGAGATTGACGATGTGCTCGCGCCAGAGATTGTCCAGCGTCTGCAGCACGATGGAGCGCTCGACATAGGTCATGATCTCGGGGCCGAAGCGTTCGGCCTTTTCGGCCGCAGCCTTTTCGGCCGCTTCCGTCAGGCGGGCGCGGATATCGTCTTCAGCGATGCCTTCTTCCTTGACCCAGTCATGAATAGGCAGATCGAGATCGAAGAAGTTGGCAACAGCCGTCTTCAGGCCATCGGCATCCCACTGTTCGGCATAGGCGCGCTCCGGAATATGTCTGGCGACGAGATCCTCGATGACGTCGTGGCGCATGTCGCCGACGAATTCGGAGAGGTCCTTCGATTCCATCAGCTCGACGCGCTGGTCGAAGATGACCTTGCGCTGATCGTTCAGCACGTCGTCGTACTTCAGAACGTTCTTGCGGATGTCGAAGTTGCGGGCCTCGACCTTCTTCTGAGCGCGTTCAACCGCCTTGTTGATCCAGGGGTGGACGATCGCTTCGCCTTCCTTGAGACCGAGCTTCTGTAGCATGCCGTCCATGCGGTCGGAGCCGAAGATGCGCATCAGGTCGTCCTGGAGCGACAGGTAGAACTTCGAGCGGCCCGGATCGCCCTGGCGGCCGGAACGGCCACGCAGCTGGTTGTCGATACGGCGGCTTTCATGGCGCTCCGAGGCGATGACGTAGAGGCCGCCGGCAGCGATTGATTTCTGCTTGAGCTCCTTGATCTCTTCGGCAATGCGGGCAATGGCCGCGTCGCGTTCCGGACCTGGCTCCATCTCGTGCAGGTCGCGCTCGACCCGCATTTCCAGATTGCCGCCGAGCTGGATGTCGGTGCCGCGGCCGGCCATGTTGGTGGCAATCGTCACCGCGCCGGGAACGCCGGCCTGGGCGACGATGTAGGCTTCCTGCTCGTGATAGCGGGCGTTCAGAACCTGGAAATTGTTGAAGCCGCGCTTGCGCATGAGATCGGCGAGAAGTTCGGACTTCTCGATAGACGTCGTGCCGACCAGCACGGGCTGGCCGCGCTTGTGCGCGTCGAGGATCTCGTTGATGATGGCGTTATACTTTTCGGCATGCGTACGATAGACCTCGTCGTCCTCATCGATACGCTGGATCGGCAGGTTGGTCGGCACCTCGATCACGTCAAGGCCGTAGATGTTGCCGAATTCCTCTGCTTCCGTCGAAGCCGTACCGGTCATGCCGGCGAGCTTTTCGTACATGCGGAAATAGTTCTGGAAGGTGATCTGCGCCAGCGTCTGGTTTTCCGGCTGGATCTGCACATGTTCCTTGGCTTCCAGTGCCTGGTGTTGACCGTCCGAATAACGGCGGCCCGGCATCATGCGGCCGGTGAATTCGTCGATGATGACGACTTCGCCGTTGCGGACGATATAGTCCTTGTCACGCTGGAACAGCTTGTGCGCCTTGAGCGCATTGTTGATGTGGTGGACGATCGCGACGTTCTCGACGTCGTAGAGCGATTCACCCTTCAACAAGCCGGCTTCCCGCAGCATGTTTTCCAGCTTCTCGGTGCCTTCTTCGGAGAAGTTTGCCGAGCGCTGCTTTTCATCAATTTCGTAGTCTTCCTTCGCCAGGCGGGGAATGAAGGCGTCGATGGTGACATAAAGATCAGAGCGGTCGTCGAGCGGACCGGAGATGATCAGCGGCGTGCGCGCTTCGTCGACGAGGATCGAGTCCACTTCGTCGACGATCGCGAAGCTATGGCCGCGCTGAACCATCTGGGCGCGCTCATACTTCATGTTGTCGCGCAGATAGTCGAAACCGAGCTCGTTGTTGGTAGCGTATGTGATGTCGCAGGCATAGGCGTCATGGCGCTGTTCATCGGACAGGCCGTGGACGATGACGCCGGTCGTCAGGCCGAGGAAGCTGTACAGGCGGCCCATGGTGCCGCTGTCGCGCTGCGCCAGGTAATCGTTGACGGTAACGACATGCACGCCCTTGCCGGCCAGCGCGTTCAGATAGACCGGCAGGGTTGCGACCAGGGTTTTACCTTCGCCGGTCTTCATTTCGGCGATCGCATTGGAATGAAGGATCATGCCGCCGATGAGCTGCACGTCGAAAGGTCGCATGCCGAGAACGCGGCGCGAAGCTTCGCGGGCGACAGCGAAGGCTGGCACGAGGATATCATCCAGCGTCTTGCCGTCCGCGAGCTGCTGGCGGAACTCAACCGTCTTGGCGGCCAGAGCTTCATCGGACAGCGCGCGTATCTCCGGTTCGAGCGCATTGATTGCGGCTACTTGCGGCTGGAACGATTTGACCCGGCGGTCGTTGGACGAGCCGAACAACTTGCGGGCAATTCCACCTAGGCTGACCATGTGACTGGTCCTTTCTGAGATTTCATCCCGCCGTTTCCTGCTTTATTCCTTCCCGAAAAAAACGGGAGTATAGCACAAAACGGCCGGAAACTGTTCTGGACGCGAGGTTGCGTGACAGATAAGAGGGGGGTCGATTGATGTCAACGGGATTTGGCCGATACAGAAAGGCCACATTCTCCTGCTGAAGGCTTTTTCACGCCGGATTCACATCTGTCGAGCCGGTCGAGATCACCGAAGGGTTATTTTATGTTGAAGTATAACAAGCTTGCTGCGGTTGCTTTCGCGACAATCGTTACCTTCCAGGCTCCGGTCTTCGCGGCCGATGCTAAGGATCCCGTTGTCGCCAAGGTCGGCGATGTCGAAATCCATCAATCCGAACTCAATCTCGCGATCGCCAATCTCGATCCGCAGCTCGGCCAGCTTCCGGATGACCAGAAGAAGGTCGCAGCACTTTCGGCCTCGGTCGATGTGAAGCTTTTGTCGCAGAAGGCCGCTGCCGAGAAGCTCGACCAGACGCCGGATTTCCAGGCTCATATGGCCTATCTGCGCGACCGCGAGCTGCACAATGCTTTCTTCAAGGCACATGTCGCCGACGCCATCAAGGATGACGAAGTCAAGGCCCGCTACGACAAGGAAGTCGCAGCCCTGCCGAAGCAGGAAGAAGTTCATGCCCGCCACATTCTCGTGAAGACCGAGGATGAAGCCAAGGCGATCATCAAGGAACTTGATGCCGGCAAGGATTTTGCCACACTTGCCAAGGAAAAGTCGACCGACCCGAACAAGGCTGACGGCGGTGATCTCGGTTATTTCGGTCATGGCCGTATGGTCAAGGAATTCGAAGACGCGGCTTTCGCGCTGCCGGTCGGCACCTATACGAAGACCCCGGTCAAGACCGATTTCGGCTGGCACATCATCAAGGTCGAGGACAAGCGCAACGCTCCTCCTCCGCCGTTCGATCAGGTCAAGGACCAGGTTCGTCAGCTCGTCATGCGCGACAAGTATCTTGAACTCCTGAACCAGGCCAAGCAGGATACCAAGGTCGTCATCAACGACCCGGCTCTCAGCAAGGCCTATGATGATGCGCAGAAGCAGCAGGACGCGGCACCGGCCGACGACGCCGTTGCGCCTGCCGATGGTGCGGCAGCGCCTGACGCTCAGCCGCAGCAGTAAGTCAAAGCAGTTAAACCATCAGGGCCCGGTTTTCCGGGCCTTTCAAGGGAGCCGGATGATTTTAGGTCGATACGACCCAAAATCTGAATCCGCTCCAGAATTAAAAAGCAGAGCATGATGTAATCCGAAAACCGCCTACACTTTTCGGCATCATGCTCGTCCAGGTGGCTCTCATGTCCGGTTCCGTCTCTCCGCTTGCTCCCAAAACCTTCACCGCCATGCCCGCCCTTCGCGGCGTGCGCATGACCACGGCGTCCGCCGGCATCAAGTACAAGAACCGGACCGATGTCCTGCTGATGGTCTTCGACAAGCCGGCCGCCGTTGCCGGTGTCTTTACGCGTTCGAAGTGCCCTTCGGCTCCGGTCGATTTCTGCCGTAGGAACCTGGCCCACGGCAGTGCCCGCGCCGTCGTCGTCAATTCCGGCAATGCCAATGCCTTCACCGGGCTGAAGGGACGCCAGGCGACGGAACTGACCGCCAAGTCCGCGGCGGCCGCCGTCGGCTGCGGTGAAAACGAAGTCTATCTTGCCTCTACCGGCGTCATCGGCGAGCCGCTTGACGCCACCAAGTTTGCCGGCGTGCTCGACACGATGGCGAAGGATGCAACAAGCGATTTCTGGTTCGAAGCCGCCAAGGCGATTATGACCACGGACACCTATCCGAAGGTCGCGACCCGTACCGCCGAGATCGGCGGCGTCAAGGTCACCATCAACGGTATTGCCAAGGGCGCCGGCATGATTGCGCCCGACATGGCGACGATGCTCTCCTTCGTGGTCACCGATGCCGATATTTCTTCTGCCGCATTGCAGACGCTGCTGTCCGAGGGCGTCGGCCCGAGCTTCAATTCGATGACGGTCGATAGCGACACGTCGACCTCGGATACGTTGATGCTGTTTGCCACCGGCGCTGCCGCGGCTGACGGTCAGGCGCATATCGACCGCGCCGACGATCCGAAGCTTGCGGGTTTCAAGGCGGCACTTAACGAGCTGCTGAAGGATCTAGCCATCCAGGTCGTGCGTGATGGCGAAGGCGCGACCAAGATGCTCGAAATCACCGTGACCGGCGCCGAAAATGACGCGGCTGCTAAGCGCATCGCGCTTTCGATCGCCAATTCGCCGCTGGTCAAGACCGCAGCTGCCGGCGAAGACGCCAACTGGGGTCGTGTCGTCATGGCGGTCGGCAAGGCCGGCGAGATGGCGGATCGCGACAAGCTCGCCATCTGGTTCGGCGATGTCCGCGTTGCCGTCAACGGCGAGCGTGACGCTTCCTATTCGGAAGACGCCGCCTCGAATGTCATGAAGCAGCAGGATATTCCCGTGAAGGTCGATCTCGGCCTCGGCAATGGCCGCGCAACGGTCTGGACCTGCGACCTCACCAAGGAATATGTTGCCATCAATGGCGACTACCGGAGCTGATACCTCGCTGATGCATGCGCAGTCCACGATAAACAAACTGCCGCTGGTGCGCAGGCTCGAAGCCGTCGGCTTCCGGGCCTGGCCTGCCTCGTCGGTGCAATATGATGGCAGCTGGCAGATCCGGCTGACGGCGGGGCATCCGTCTAAGCGGCTGAATTCGGTCGTGCCACTCGATCCCTCCGATCATCGCGATCTCGAAATCCGGCTGGCAAAAGCGCAGCGCAAGTTCGAGGCCTATGGCAGGCCAATGATCGTGCGCGAGACGCCGCTCGCCTCGCCGAAGCTCATCGATCTGCTGCGGGAGCGCGGTTGGACGTGCTTCGACGAGACGATCGTCATGACCGCCGATCTTGTCGATCTTGAATTGCCTGACATGCTGGATCATCTGCCGAGCCACGATGTCGGCCGCTTTGTCGATGCGAGCCTCATCGTTGATGAGGCTGATCCGGCTTTGAAGCCGGCATTGGCCGAGGTGGTGAGCGGCATCAAGCCGCCATCGGGCCTCTTTGTCATCGAAAATGACGATGCCGGGCCGGTAGCGACAACGCTCTGCGTGCAGGACAATGATCTTGCCGGCGTCATGTCGGTTGCCGTCTCGCCGCAGCATCGGCGCAAGGGCCTTGGAGCCGAGATCCTGACTTCGGCACTTCGCTGGGCACGCATGCGTAGCGCGAAGACCGCCTGGCTTCAGGTCGGCGCCGACAATGCGCCGGCGCTGGCGCTCTATGTCCGTTTCGGCTTCCGCGAGGCCTATCGCTACTGCTACTGGCAACCGCCGGGGGCTGCATGAGCGACGCTGGCCGCAAAATCGTTCTCGTCGCCGCCTGCGCGCTCATCGATGCTGATGGTCGCATCCTGCTGGCGCAACGTCCCGAGGGAAAATCGCTCGCCGGCCTCTGGGAGTTTCCCGGCGGCAAGGTGGAAGTTGGCGAGACGCCAGAGGAAACCTTAGTGCGCGAGCTTCAGGAAGAGCTCGGTATCCAGACGAAGATTGCCTGCCTTGCGCCGCTGACTTTTGCCAGCCACACCTATGAAACCTTTCATCTGCTGATGCCGCTTTACATCTGCCGGCGCTATGAGGGCATTCCGCATGGCCGGGAAGGGCAGGCGATCAAATGGGTGCGGCCGCAAGCTCTGCGTGATTATCCCATGCCGCCGGCCGACGAGCCGCTGATCCCATTCCTGCAGGATCTGCTTTAGCTTTTTGTAGCAAGGGCTGAGGCGCCGCCGCCGTGGGGCGGTCTCGCGCGGTGTCTAGATATCTCTGAATTTGAAAGTTGATTTTGCAAGCTGATCGAGATTGGAGGCGCCGGGCTCTCTAGGGGACGCATCCGTCTTCGGCATTTTGCGGAGCAAATCCCTCAGCATGTCAGATTGCCTGTCGCATTCGCGGCGAATTGCCTCCAGATGTTCGAGCATCAGTCCAAAGGCAAAAATCACGGCGCCGCTAAAGGCGTAGGAAAGGGCGGCTATCAGCCCTGCTGCGACGCCGGCTGCACTTCCCATAAACAAAATCGCAATCCCGAACAGGATCGCAATACCAATCACCAAACCGCCAACCGCCTTGAGCAAACCTGCCATGTGTAAATTCCTGCAACCCAAGATAATAAAGGATGACTTGGTGATATATCATCGCGCGCAAGTGTCAATTTCTATTATTTGGAGTATCGAGTAAATATTCTTGCAATACGTGCGTCTGCGCGGCGAATTTGATGTCCCGTAGCGGGGCGGATCTCTTTCGCGTTTACGCAGAGACGGTTTGGAATGCGTTAAGGCGGTGCATCGAATTTATGGTTAACGAAAATTAGCCATTTAAAATCAGATCTATAGCCTGATTCGACCATTGTCCCGGAATTTTACGTCTCATTAATTTGCATGTGGATATTAAGGGATCGTTTATGACCTTCTGGCATTCAATTCTCTCAATCAAGCGGTTGTTGGGTGCGTTAGAGAAGGCTTGACATAATGGACGACGATTTCTGGAAAGCTGTTCAGGAAAAAGAGCAGTCCTATTCCACGTCGCGCAGAACGGGCGCGTTGAATATCGCTTTGCTGTTCGGTACGGCGGCGGTCGCGCTTTCGCTTATTCTGACTCCGATGCTCTCTGACAAATCCAAGTCGCGCGTGCTTGCTAGCGCGCCGGATATCGACAATATTGCTACGGGTTCGATCCCGCAGACGGAAAATGGCAAGCGGTACACGATCCGCCGCAGCGTTTTGCAGCAGGAACCGGGTTCGGTCTGCATCGTCCAGGGTTATGGTGCCGATACCGGCTGCCAATAGCGCATTTCCAGGAAAAGTGCGCAGCGGTTTTCAGTCCGGAATGCGAAAAAATAGAGCGTTTTCGCGCATCGAAGAAAAGCGGAAATGCTATAGTGCATGAGCATAGCCTGCCGGATGCCATGACGAGCATCGGATTCTTCAGTTGTCCAATGCTGGGAGCTTCGAGCTTATGCGTTCCGTTCGGCGTATTTTCACCGATAAGACCGGTGCCACGGTCATTGAATACGGTCTCATTGCTGCCTTGATGTCGGCCGCAATCATCAGCGGGGTCGGCGCCTTCGGCGGCAGCCTTTCAAACACATTCAATCTTCTGTCCGATACGATGCAGAATTCGGCAGCGTCCCAGAACTGACGCGGCCGGCAAATCTTTGGCTATTGTTTGAGCTTGTGCTCTTCAACCTTGAGCGCATCCGCCAAGCGCGCCTTGGCGGAACCCGGTCGCAGTGGCTTCTGCTGGCTTTCGTGCGGCGTCCATCCTGAGACGTAGATAATCGAGAATGTCGCCCTGATCCGCCCGTCCGGATCGGAATAGCGCTCGGCATAGAGCTCGGCCGCACGCAGAAAGAAGGCACGCGTCAGCGGCTTGCGGCTGCGATCGACCAGCGGATTGGTCATGCCCATGGCGCGCAGATCGCGCATCAAGGCAAACAGATTGTCGTAGCGCACGGTGTAGTTTTCGGCGTCGATGACGGGCAGTGTAAAGCCGGCACGCTGAAGGAGACCGCCGACATCGCGGACATCGGCAAAGGGGATGACACGGGGGCTTGCGCCGCCCGTCAGCTCTATTTCGGTCGCGAGCAGCACGTCGCGCAATTCCTGCAGGGTTCCGGAGCCGGGGATCGCCGCCAGAAAAAGACCGTCGGCCTTCAGTGCGCGGCGGATTTGGATGAAGACGCCGGGCGTGTCGTTGGTGACATGCAGGCTGAGCGGGGAAAGCACGAGGTTGACCGATTCCGGCGCGAGCGGCAGCTCCTCCGGCGGCGCCTCGATGATGGTCTCGCCAGGAGCGGCAAAATCCTTCTCGCTTTCTATCCTTTTCAAACGGCCGATCTTGCCTGTCGCCAGAGCGAGGCGCGCGGCAATGCCTGTCGCGCCATGCAGCTCGACCGCGTCGTCGAAATGGCGTTCGGTCACGGCAAGCCGTTCCGCCAGTTCGCTGGCGGCGATATCGAGCAGGAAAGCCGCTTTCGTATCACCTTGTTTTAGCGCCCGGCGTTTGCGGGCCGAAAGCAGCGATTGGTCGAATACGATTTCCATGGTGGTTTCCTGCACTATCATCAATTCGGCTGGGCATGCCGGGCACACGCGTTTCTCTTGCGCAATTCCGGACGGAAAACCGCTATACACTTTTCCTGGAATTGCTAGTCTCAATCATATGGGGATGATGGGACGCGAAATCACCTTATCGATGCTGGGCGCCGGGCTGAAAAGGCCCTTCGTGGCGCTTGCGGATTTGGTCTATCCGCCCGCATGTCCGGGCTGTGGGGTTTCGGTCGGCGCGCATCGTGGTCTTTGCCCCGCATGCTGGTCCGGTATTCGCTTTATCGAGCGACCTTATTGTGAAGTCCTCGGCAGTCCGTTTTCCCATGATCTCGGTGCCGGCATTCTAAGCGCTGAGGCGATCGCCGATCCACCCGTCTTCGACCGGTTGCGTTCCGCTGCCGTCCATGACGGTATCGTGCGGGATCTCGTTCTCAGCCTGAAATATCGCGATCGCACCGATCTCGCGCCGATGATGGCCGGCTGGATGCTGCGCGCCAGCGATGGCACGATTGCGGATTGCGATGCGATCATTCCGGTGCCTCTGCACCGCGCGCGGCTGTTTGCACGTAAATATAATCAGGCGGCCGAACTCGCTCGCCATATCGCCCGTCTTTCAGGCAAGCCGTTGTTTGCCGCAACGCTTTTGCGCGTCAAGCGCACGAGCCAGCAGGTCGGTCTCGGGGCCAAGGCGCGACAGGATAATGTGCGCGGCGCTTTCGCCGTTTCCGAGCATCGGGCCGCCGATATATTCGGGCGGCGCATCGTTCTCGTCGACGACGTTTATACGACCGGCGCCACGGTTGCCGCGGCCACGCGCGCGCTGAAGAAAGCAGGTGCTGTCGATGTCACTGTTTTGACCTTTGCAAGGGTCGTCGGCCATCTTATATGACACTAGAGGCGGATGATTTAGGTCGAAACGACCAAAAATCTGAATCCGCTCTAGAATCAAATAAGTAAAGCATGATGTCGTCCGAAAACCGCAGACACTTTTCGGTATCATGCTCTAAATCTAGGCTTTTCCGGAGTGGATCATGGCATCCGTCGTTATCTATACGCGTGAATTCTGCGGCTATTGCGCCCGCGCGAAATCCCTGCTCGAATCCAAAGGCGTCGATTATGTCGAGCACAACGCCACCTATTCGCCCGAGATGCGGCAGGAGATGATCGCCAAGGCGAATGGCGCTTCGACCTTCCCGCAGATCTTCATCAATGGCGAGCATGTCGGTGGCTGCGACGACATCCATGCGCTCGACCGGGCCGGCAAGCTCGATCCGATGCTGGCTGCCTGATCCATATTGACGAGGAGAGACCGATGAGCTTCAAGGCCGCTGCCATCCAGATGTGTTCCGGCGTCGATCCGGTGAAGAACGCGGCTGATATGGCCCGTTTAGTGCGGGATGCCGCTACGCAGGGGGCGATCTACGTGCAGACGCCGGAGATGACCGGCGCGGTGCAGAAGGATCGCCCGGGGCTGCGCGCCGTGCTGCGGGACGAGCCGAACGATATCATCGTCAAGACGGCCTCCGAACTGGCGAAGGAACTCGGCATCCATCTTCACATCGGCTCGACGGCCATTGCGCTCGATGACGGCAAGATTGCCAATCGCGGCTTCCTCTTCGGTCCTGACGGCAAGCTCATCAATCGCTACGACAAGATCCATATGTTCGATGTGGATCTCGACAATGGCGAGAGCTGGCGCGAAAGCGCTGTCTACCGGCCGGGATCGGAGGCGCGCATCGCGTCGCTGCCGTTTGCTCAACTCGGCTTTTCCATCTGCTACGACGTACGCTTTCCGCAGCTCTTCCGCGCCCAGGCTGTTGCCGGCGCCGAGGTGATGACGGTGCCCGCCGCCTTCACGAAGCAGACCGGCGAAGCGCATTGGGAAATCCTGCTGCGCGCCCGCGCCATCGAAAACGGCATGTTCGTCATCGCCGCCGCCCAGGCCGGCAGGCATGAGGACGGCCGCGAGACCTTCGGCCATTCGATGATTATCGATCCCTGGGGCAAGGTGCTGGCATCCGCCGGCGGTACGGGCGAAGCCGTCGTCATCGCCGAGATTGACACTGCTGCCGTCAAATCAGCTCATGACAAGATACCGAACCTGAAGAATGCGCGTGAATTTTCGCTGGAAAAGATCGCGACGCCGGCGGCTGGAGGCGTCGCTGCTTGATCCGTTATTCGCTTACCTGTGACAATGCCCATGAGTTCGAGGGCTGGTTTTCCGAAAGCGCCGATTTCGATCGCCAGGTCGCAAGCGGTTTCCTCACCTGTCCTGTCTGCAATTCGGGTGCGATCTCCAAGCTCCTGATGGCGCCTTCGGTTTCGACGGCGCGCAAGAAGGATGAGTTGCAGACGCTCGCGATGGACGCAGCGCGCAAGCAGGCCTTGGTGAAACTCAAGGAAGCGGTCGACGCCATCAAGGCCAATGCCGAGGATGTCGGCACGAAATTCCCGGAGGAGGCCCGTAAGATCCATTACGGCGAAGCAGATGCGCGCGGGATCATCGGCAAGGCGACGCCGGACGAGGCACAGGCACTCGTCGAGGAAGGCATCGAGATCGCCGCCATTCCTGTGCTGCCCGACGATATCAACTGATGCCGGTCGCCGGCAGCCAACATCTCGCCGTGCATAATTTCGGGCTGCATGTCGAGGCCTATGAAAGCCCTGCCGTCGAGGGGTTTCGCCTGCGCGAGGCGGCGAATTTCGAGGCGGCGGCCCGTGCTCACGGTTTCATTGGCCGCTCTGGCTATGCCGGCGAGCCCGGTACGGCCTGTTGGGGCGAGCAGGTCTTTCCGCGTTTCATCGAGGGCAGCGGCTTTCAGACCGCACCATCATCCCTATCGCTTTGGGCCGATATCGAATCGCTTATGGCATTCACCTATAGTGGCGTGCATGCCGACGCCCTGAAACATGGTCGGCACTGGAATGTCAGGCAGAGCTGGCCGCCGCTTGTCCTTTGGTGGGTGGAAGCTGGAACCGTACCGCGGTGGCAGGATGGGGTAGAGCGCCTCGAACACCTTCACGATTATGGCGCAGGCCCAAGGGCGTTCTCATTCAAACAGCTCTATGGATCCGATGGTCAGCCACTTGAGATCGACCGTTCTCGTATCAAGGAAATCGTTGCGCTCAACGCTGCCACGCAGGGCGAGTTACTGGCGCATGTGCTGACACTGAAGATCTGAGGCAGATGCGTGATCAGCTCAGGTTCGCTCGCTTCGCCAACAGCATATAGTTGACGTCCATATCTTTCGATAGGTTCCAGCGGTCCTGCAGCGGCGAATAGAATACGCCCGTGCGAGCGGTGATCTCGAGGCCGCTTGCGGCAAGCGGCTTTTCGATCTCCTCCGGACGTACGAGCTTTTCGTATTGATGGGTGCCGCGCGGCAGCCATCTCAGCACGTTTTCCGCCGCAAAGATGGCAAGTGCCGCCGCCTTCATGGTACGGTTGATGGTCGCAACGAACATCAGGCCGCCGGGGCGCACCATTTTCGCGCAGGTCGACAGGAAGAATTCGACGTCGGCGACATGCTCCACCACTTCCATGTTCAGCACGATATCGAAGGTTTCGCCGGCTTCGGCCAGCTGCTCGGCCGTGACGGCGCGGTAGTCGACGGGAACGCCGGAGGCTTTTGCGTGCGTCGAGGCGATGCCGATGTTCTTTTCGGAAGGGTCGGCGCCGATGACGGTGGCGCCCATGCGCGCTACCGGCTCCGACAGAAGGCCGCCGCCGCAGCCAATGTCGAGCACGCGCAGACCCTCAAGCGGCCTGCTGCTCTTCGGGTCGCGGTCGAAATTCTCGCAGGCGCGGTCGCGGATATAGGCAAGGCGCACAGGATTGAACTTGTGCAGCGGCTTGAACTTGCCGGTGGGGCTCCACCACTCGGCCGCCATGGCGGAGAAACGGTCCACTTCGCTCTGGTCGATCGTGCTCTTTGCCGTTTCGTTCATGGCTTGCTCCGTGATTTGCGTCGTTCGAAGGTTCGGACGACCGCACGCAATAATTCTATCCCGTAGGGTGAAGTCGGACGATCGATGCGCGATGTCAAGGGCCCGCGACCTTCGATCAGCTGTGGGCTATCCCGATCAGGAGGCGCGAATTGCGATGCGAAGGTTGACATGGAGGTATCTTATGGCCGATCAATCCCCGGGGCTGTGAAATGGACTTTCGGGACCGGGATCGATTGCGATCAACCGGCTTGTAGAGGAGTTCCTCATGAGACCACTCCGTCTCGCGACGGCCATCGCCATGGGCTGGCTTGCGGCCAACCATGCAAATGCCGGGGACGGCAAGGGGTTTCGCCTGACGATCGACGGCATTAGCGTCGGCATCAATCCCGGCGATACGCTCGAAGTCACCATGAAGGACGGCAGCAAGGTGCCTGTAGAGCTGCAGCGCAGCGAAACGGTCACGTTTACGGGCGGCAAATTCTCCTTCGATCATGATGGCAAATTCACGGTCGCAAAGACGGATCTCGGAGACGGCGTGCAGCAATATGCGCTGATGACGCCGATCGGCACCGGCATCATCGTGCAGGTCTATAAGGGTCTCAACCCTTCCAGTTATACCGATGTCGTCCTGCAGCAGATGGTGCAGGAGAGCCTCAATGGCGGCGCGAAGATCAGCAAGCGGCCAACCCAGCGCACATTGCTGAGCGGTACCGTATTGAAGGGTATCAAGGCGGAGACGACCACGGACGACGACGTCATGGAGTATGAGATCGTCGCGACCGGCCGGCCGGAAGGCGGTGTGCTTGTCGCCACATTCCTCAACAGGGAAAACCTACCCAGGGAAGAGGGCATTCTCGACAAGCTCTGGTCGACCTTAAAAGTTGATTTTTAGAGTAAGCTTTTGACTGCTGGGGTATCCAGCGCTATTGCACCTGCCCGACAAACTCGCTAAGAGACGGCCCCATTGAGATCACGCTTTTCCGGCTACCGAACCGGGAGGGCGATTTTGCATGTCGGGCTTATCGCGTTCAGCCGCCCGGCGCAGGGTACTGGTAGAGGCACATGGCACGCATCGTGATGAAATTCGGCGGGACCTCCGTCGCGGATCTGGACCGTATCAAGAATGTCGCACGCCATGTGAAACGCGAGGTTGATGCCGGTCACGAAGTGGCAGTCGTCGTTTCCGCCATGTCCGGCAAGACCAACGAACTGGTCGGCTGGGTCCAGAACATGCCGAAAGTCTCCGGCGCCAACCACTCGATCTACGATGCGCGCGAATATGATGCCGTCGTGGCTTCGGGCGAGCAGGTCACATCAGGCCTTCTGGCGATTGCGCTGCAGGCCATGGGGATCAACGCCCGCTCGTGGCAGGGCTGGCAGATCCCGATCCGCACCGACAACGCCCATGGCGCGGCCCGCATTCTCGAGATCGAGGGCGAGGACATAATCCGCCGCATGGGTGAGGGCCAGGTCGCCGTCATCGCCGGCTTTCAGGGGCTCGGCCCCGACAACCGCCTCTCGACGCTCGGCCGTGGCGGTTCCGATACCTCGGCCGTTGCGATCGCCGCCGCCGTGAAGGCCGACCGCTGCGATATCTATACCGACGTCGATGGCGTTTATACGACCGATCCGCGCATCGAGCCCAAGGCACGTCGCCTGAAGAAGATCGCCTTCGAGGAAATGCTCGAAATGGCCTCTCTCGGCGCTAAGGTGCTGCAGGTGCGCTCGGTCGAGCTCGCCATGGTGTTCAAGGTTCGCACCTTCGTGCGCTCTTCTTTCGAGGATCCCGATGCTCCGGGCATGGGCGATCTGCTTAACCCGCCCGGAACGCTGATTTGTGACGAGGAAGAAATCGTGGAACAGGAAGTAGTCACCGGCATTGCCTATGCCAAGGATGAGGCCCAGATCTCGCTGCGCCGTCTTGCCGACCGGCCGGGTGTTTCCGCCGCGATCTTCGGGCCGCTGGCCGAAAACCACATCAATGTCGACATGATCGTCCAGAACATTTCCGAGGACGGTTCGAAAACCGACATGACCTTCACGGTTCCGTCCGGCGATGTCGAGAAGGCGCTGCGCGTCCTTGGCGAGAACAAGGAAAAGATCGGCTATGACGTGATTCAGAACGAATCAGGTCTGGTCAAGGTTTCTGTGATCGGTATCGGTATGCGCTCGCATGCAGGCGTGGCCGCGACCGCTTTCAGGGCACTTGCCGAAAAAGGCATCAACATCAAGGCTATTACGACGTCAGAAATCAAGATTTCCATCCTGATCGACGGTCCTTATGCAGAACTCGCAGTCAGGACTTTGCATTCCTGCTACGGTCTGGATAAGAGTTGAGTCACGACTGCTGACGACGGACCGTGACGGAGGCGAGTTTCGGCCGGCCCTGACGTGGGCAAGACGAGCATGACATCTTGATTCGGGAGCTAGTGGCGCAATGAGAGACCTATCCGGCGGTCCACGCGTTCTGCTCAAGCGGCTACGCGAATTGATGGCGGAGCCGCTGGAGCCGCAGGAGCGCCTTGACCGGATCGTCCGCCAGATTGCCAGCAACATGGTCGCCGAGGTGTGCTCGGTGTACGTGCTGCGTGCCGACGGAGTCCTTGAGCTTTATGCCACCGAGGGTCTGAATAAAGAGGCCGTACACCTTTCGCAATTGAAGATGGGGCAGGGCCTCGTCGGCACGATTGCGGCTTCCGCCCAGCCGCTCAATCTTTCGGACGCGCAATCGCATCCGGCTTACCGCTACCTGCCGGAAACCGGCGAAGAGATTTATCACTCCTTCCTCGGCGTGCCGATCCTGCGCACCGGCCGGTCGCTCGGCGTTCTCGTCGTCCAGAACAAGGCGAGCCGCACCTACCGCGAGGAAGAGCTGGAGGCGCTCGAAACGACGGCCATGGTGCTGGCCGAGATGATCGCCACCGGAGAGCTGAAGAAGATCACCAAGCCGGGTCTGGAGCTTGACCTCACACGCTCCGTCACGATTGATGGCGACAGCTACAATGAAGGGATCGGCCTCGGCTATGTCGTGCTGCACGAGCCGCGTATCGTCGTCACCAACCTGCTGAACGAGGATACCGACAAGGAAATCGGCCGTCTCGCCGAAGCGCTGGGATCGCTGCGCATTTCGATCGACGACATGCTCTCGCGCCGCGACGTTTCCATGGAAGGCGAACATCGCGAGGTTCTTGAAACCTACCGCATGTTCGCGCACGACCAGGGCTGGGTGCGCAAGCTCGAGGAAGCGGTCCGCAATGGCTTGACCGCTGAAGCCGCCGTCGAAAAGGTGCAGAGCGACACCAAAGCGCGCATGATGCGCCTGACCGATCCCTATCTGCGCGAACGCATGCATGATTTCGAGGATCTGGCAAACCGGCTTTTGCGGCAGCTCATCGGACATTCCGGGCGTACCAGCGCTGAAGGCTTTCCGAACGACGCGGTCATCTTTGCGCGTGCGATGGGTGCGGCGGAACTGCTCGATTATCCGCGCGCCAATATTCGCGGCCTGGTGCTGGAAGAGGGCGCGGTCACGAGCCATGTCGTCATCGTGGCGCGCGCCATGGGCATTCCGGTCGTCGGACAGGCGGTAGGCATCGTCGCGCTGGCGGAAAATGGCGATTCGGTCATCATCGATGGCGATGGCGGCCACGTTCACCTTCGGCCTATGGCCGATCATCAGCGTTCCTATGAGGAGAAGGTCCGGTTTCGTGCCCGCAGGCAGGAGCAGTTCCGGGCTCTGCGCTCCGTCGAGCCGGTCACCAAGGACGGACAACGCATTTCGCTGCTGATGAATGCCGGCCTGCTGGTGGACCTGCCGCAGCTTGCGGAATCAGGGGCCGAGGGTATCGGCCTGTTCCGCACCGAGCTGCAGTTCATGATCGCCTCGACCATGCCGAAGGCGGATGAGCAGGAAGCCTTCTATCGCAATGTCCTGAAGCAGGCGGGCGGCCGTGTCGTCACCTTCCGCACGCTCGACATCGGCGGCGACAAGGTGGTTCCTTATTTCCGCGCGCATGAGGAAGAGAACCCGGCGCTCGGCTGGCGTGCCATCCGCCTCTCGCTCGATCGTCCCGGCCTATTGCGCACGCAGCTCAGGGCCATGCTCAAGGCGGCGGCCGACAACGAATTGAAGATGATGGTACCGATGGTCACGGAAGTCTCCGAGATCAGGGCCGTGCGCGAACTTCTGCAGAAGGAAGTGCAGCACCTCTCGCGCTTCGGGCACAGCCTGCCGCGCAAGCTGCAGTTCGGCGCAATGCTCGAGGTGCCCGCGCTCCTGTGGCAGCTGGACGAGCTGATGGCGGAGGTCGATTTCGTCTCGGTCGGCTCCAACGACCTGTTCCAGTTCTCGATGGCGGTCGATCGCGGCAATGCCCGCGTTTCGGATCGCTTCGATCCGCTCGAGCGGCCGTTCCTGCGTATCCTGCGCGATATTGTGCGCGCTGGCGAACGCAACAAGACGCCGGTGACGCTTTGCGGCGAACTGGCGGGGAAGACGATTTCCGCTATGGCCCTGCTCGGAATCGGTTTCCGCTCGGTTTCGATGTCGCCGGCCTCGATCGGTCCGGTCAAGGCAATGCTGCTCGGGCTCGACCTCAAGGCCTTGTCCGAGGTCATGGAGGCCGCACTCGATGACAGGCAGCCGACGAGTTCCATGCGGGATATCCTTGTGCGCTTTGCCGAGAGCCACAATATTCCGCTTTAGCGTCCGATCCTGAAAAGCACGAAGCGGTTTGCAGGCAGGATCATGCGCATCACAACATCAAAGCAGAGATAATAAGAAGAATTGGAGTAGAGGGTGGCGAAGCTCCCCGTTGAAAAAATGCGCGAGTTGGAACGTCGTTTCGGCGAAATCGAGGCGCGCATGTCCGCCGGTCCGGCCGCGGATGTCTATGTGAAGCTTGCTTCTGAATATTCCGAATTGCAGCCGGTCGTGACCAAGATCCGCGATTATGAGCGCGCTCTAGCCGAGGCTGCTGATCTTGAGGCCATGCTCTCCGACAAATCGGTCGATCGCGAGATGCGCGATCTTGCCGAGATGGAGCTGCCCGAGGTCAAGGAGCGAATCGAGGCGCTGGAAAGGGATATCCAGGTCGAGCTTCTGCCGAAGGACGCGGCCGACGAGAAAAGCGCGATCCTGGAAATCCGCGCTGGCACCGGCGGCTCTGAGGCGGCGCTTTTTGCCGGCGATCTTTTCCGGATGTATGAGCGTTTCGCCGCCAGCAACGGCTGGAAGGTGGAGGTGCTTTCGGCGAGTGACGGCGAAGCCGGTGGTTTCAAGGAAATCATCGCCACCATCAGCGGCAAGGGTGTGTTTTCCCGGCTGAAGTTCGAATCCGGCGTCCATCGCGTGCAGCGCGTGCCGGAGACTGAGGCGGGCGGGCGCATCCACACCTCGGCGGCGACCGTTGCCGTTCTGCCGGAGGCCGAGGAGATCGATATCGAAATCCGGCCCGAGGATATCCGCATCGACACCATGCGCTCATCCGGCGCCGGCGGCCAGCACGTCAACACGACGGACTCGGCCGTGCGCATCACGCATCTTCCCTCCGGCATCGTCGTCACGAGCTCGGAAAAGTCGCAGCACCAGAACCGCGCCAAGGCCATGCAGGTCCTGCGGTCGCGCCTCTTTGATATGGAGCGCCAGCGCGCCGACAGCGAGCGTTCGGCCGACCGCAAGAGCCAGGTCGGCTCCGGCGATCGCTCCGAGCGCATCCGCACCTATAATTTCCCGCAGGGGCGCGTCACCGATCACCGCATCAACCTCACGCTCTACAAGCTCGACCGGATGATGGAAGGCGAGATCGACGAGGTGGTCGATGCGCTTTTGGCGGATTATCAGGCGAGCCAGCTCGCCCAGCTCGGCGAACAGGCATGAGCGGCGGGCAGGGGCCAACCATATCCGGGCTCCTGCAGGAGGTGCGCTCGCGTTTTGCCGAGGCCGATCTCGACGATCCCGCCACGGAAGCCCGTATTCTTGTCGGCGGCCTTCTTCGCCTTTCCGCGACCGGGCTGGTGACGCGTGGTTCCGAGCGTGTGTCCGAGGATGATGCCGCGACGGTACGGGCGGCGATTGCCCGGCGGCTCAATCATGAGCCGGTCCATCGCATTCTCGGCGAACGCGAGTTTTATGGTCTCTCCCTGCGGCTGTCGCCAGCGACGCTCGAGCCGCGGCCTGATACGGAAATTCTCGTCGATACGATGCTGCCGCATATCAGGCGTCTTGAATCCAAGATCGGCAATATCCATATGCTGGACATTGGAACGGGTACCGGGGCCATCTGTTTGGCTCTGCTCCATGAAAGCCCGCAAGCGACGGGTGTCGGTTCCGATATTTCCAGCGAAGCGCTGGAAACGGCTCGCGGGAACGCTGAGCGAAATGGCCTGGCAGAGCGGTTCATGACCGCGCATGGAAGCTGGTTTGACGCCATCCACGAATGTTTTCATGTGATTGTCTCAAATCCGCCCTATATTGCGTCCAATGTCATTTCCACTCTCGCTCCAGAAGTAAAGGATTTCGATCCTCCCGCGGCCCTTGACGGGGGCCTTGATGGGCTGGATGCTTACAGGGCGATCGCGAAGGACGCGGCTCGGTTCCTGCATCCGGACGGTATGATAGGTGTGGAGATCGGCTACGATCAGCGTGAAACGGTGACTTCAATTTTTGAAGGAGCAGGATTTTCCCTCGTCGAGGCGGTCCGTGACTACGGGCAGAATGACCGGGTTCTTGTGTTTGAATTTCAACATTAATGCGACGTTTTCAGCGGATTTGTGAGACCCGTTGCTATCGCAAAGAAAAAGCTTGGATTTCCTGAGGAAGCAATATAGGTTGCGCTCACGCGTTGGGCGGCTGGGAATGAGCGAGACGATTCGCTTATCTTGGACAGCCTCGGGGAACCGCTCTCTGGTAAGAGTGTCAAAGGTTGAAGATAACCCAATGCGTGATCAGTTTAATCTGACGTAGTCGAGCGGCAGACCGGCGCTAAAGCGCAGTTTGCTTGCGGCACGAAAGCCCTGGTTTGGCAGTGTCCGAACCGCGGCGGCAGGTGTCGTGTATAATTTTATCCCAACGAAGAGAATTCAGGTGAAGGATCTATGAGGCCAGGACAGCAGAACAAGCGCGGTCGGGGGCGTGGTAACAACAACAACGGCGGCGGAAATAACAACAACAATTTCAACCGCAAGGGCTCGAACCCGCTGACCAGGACTTACGACAGCTCTGGTCCCGATGTGAAAATCCGCGGAACCGCACAGCATATCGCCGAGAAGTACGCGGCCTTGGCTCGCGATGCTCAAAGCTCCGGCGACCGCGTCATGGCGGAAAATTACCTGCAGCATGCCGAACATTACAATCGGATCATTGCCAGCGCGCAGGCGCAGATGCAGGAGCGCTACCAGCGCGACGATCATCACAACTACAATGACCGCGATAATGCCGAGCGTGACATCGATGATATGGATGCGCAGGAAATGGACGATCAGCCGCAGATGGCTCAACCTCACGTTCGCCAGCAGCAGGCTGCTCCAGCCGTTGCTGCTGCTCCGGCCAGTGAGCCCGAAGCCATCAACGGTACCGGCCCGCAGCCGGTGATCGAAGGCATTCCGGCCGAAGTGGCGATCGAAGAGGAAACTCCGGCGGTCGCTGCCACCGAGCGCCAGCCGCGCCGTCGCAGTGCAGGCGGCAATCGTCCGCGCCGCCAGCCGCGCCGCAGTGCTGCAGCCGAGGGCGATGAACAGGGTGAAGCCGGGTCGAGCGAAGCTCCGGCTTTGGCGGACGCTACCTCGGAATAAGTCGCTCCGCTGGAGTGAACGAGTTAATAAAGCGAGAATGCAGGAATGGCGGCGAAAGCCGCCATTCCTTTTTATATGGCGGGTAGTCCCTTTCTGGACCAACCGGCGCTTCTTCGATTGCCGCAGCAAATGGAGCCACTCCGTCCGGTTTTTCCATTCCGCGACCCTTTAAACTCTTCGAATATCCTCCCATATTCCCCTCAGTTGTCTTGTCGCAAATCTCAATGGCGGAAAGGCGGGGCCTGCCTCTAGAGGGGGCTCAATCTCAATCATCGGTCTGTGCCGGTCCGGGCAGAGCGATTCATGGAGGTCTCATATGAATATCGAAAAATACTCCGAACGGGTTCGCGGTTTCCTGCAATCCGCTCAAACCAATGCGCTTGCGCAGGGAAATCAGCAGTTCACCCCCGAGCATGTTCTCAAGGTGCTTCTGGACGACGACCAGGGCATGGCCGCCTCGTTGATCGAACGCGCCGGCGGTGACGCCAAGGCTGCGCGTCTTGCCAATGATGCCGCACTTGCCAAGCTGCCGAAGGTTTCGGGCGGCGACGGCCAGGTCTATCTCTCGCAGCCGCTCGCCAAGGTTTTCACCACTGCGGAAGATGCCGCGAAGAAGGCTGGCGACAGTTTCGTCACTGTCGAGCGTCTCTTGCAGGCTTTGGCGATCGAACCCTCGGCTTCCACTTCGGCGAGCCTGAAGAAGGCCGGCGTTACACCTGTCGCCCTCAATCAGGTCATCAACGATATCCGCAAGGGCCGCACGGCCGACTCGGCCAATGCGGAGCAGGGCTTCGATTCCTTGAAGAAATATGCCCGCGACCTCACCGCCGAAGCCCGCGAAGGCAAGCTCGACCCTGTGATCGGCCGTGACGACGAAATCCGTCGCACGATCCAGGTCCTGTCGCGCCGCACGAAGAACAATCCTGTGCTGATCGGCGAGCCCGGTGTCGGCAAAACGGCGATCGTCGAAGGTCTGGCGCTGCGCATCGTCAATGGCGACGTGCCGGAATCGCTGAAGGACAAGAAGCTGATGGCGCTCGACATGGGTGCCTTGATTGCCGGCGCGAAATTCCGCGGCGAATTCGAAGAGCGGCTGAAGGCCGTGCTCAACGAGGTGCAGTCCGAAAACGGCGAGATCATCCTGTTCATCGACGAGATGCATACGTTGGTCGGTGCCGGCAAGGCTGATGGCGCGATGGATGCCTCGAACCTCTTGAAGCCTGCGCTTGCACGCGGCGAGCTGCATTGCGTCGGCGCGACCACGCTCGACGAGTACCGCAAGCATGTCGAGAAGGATCCGGCGCTCGCCCGCCGTTTCCAGCCCGTCATGGTCGAAGAGCCGACGGTCGAGGACACGATCTCGATCCTGCGCGGCTTGAAGGAAAAATACGAACAGCATCACAAAGTGCGCATCGCCGATGCCGCGCTGGTGGCTGCCGCAACTCTGTCGAACCGCTACATCACCGACCGCTTCCTGCCGGATAAGGCCATCGACCTGATGGACGAAGCCGCAGCGCGTCTGCGCATGCAGGTGGATTCCAAGCCGGAAGAGCTCGACGAACTCGATCGCCGCATCATTCAGCTGAAGATCGAGCGCGAGGCGTTGAAGAAGGAAACAGACCAGGCCTCGGCTGACCGGCTGAAGCGGCTGGAAACGGATCTTACGTCTCTGGAAGAGGAAGCCGATGCGCTGACTGCGCGCTGGCAGGCCGAAAAGCAGAAGCTTGGTCTTGCCGCCGACCTGAAGAAGCAGCTCGACGATGCCCGCAACGAACTTGCCATAGCCCAGCGCAAGGGTGAGTTCCAGCGTGCAGGCGAGCTTGCCTATGGCGTGATCCCCAATCTTGAGAAGGAACTCCACGCTGCGGAAGAGCAGGATAGTGCCCGTGATTCCATGGTGCAGGAGGTCGTCACCGCCGACAACATCGCTCAGGTGGTTTCCCGCTGGACCGGGATCCCCGTGGACAAGATGCTGGAAGGCGAGCGCGACAAGCTGCTCAGGATGGAAGACGAGCTGGCAAAATGGGTCGTCGGCCAGGGCGATGCTGTTCAGGCCGTCTCTCGCGCCGTTCGCCGCTCTCGCGCCGGCCTGCAGGATCCGAACCGGCCGATCGGCTCGTTCATCTTCCTTGGCCCGACCGGTGTCGGCAAGACGGAGCTGACCAAGGCGCTTGCCCGCTTCCTCTTCGACGACGACACCGCGATGGTGCGCATCGACATGTCCGAGTACATGGAGAAGCACTCCGTGGCCCGGCTGATCGGTGCTCCTCCCGGCTATGTCGGCTATGAGGAAGGCGGCGCGCTGACCGAAGCCGTCCGCCGTCGGCCCTATCAGGTCGTGCTGTTCGACGAGATCGAAAAGGCGCATCCCGATGTCTTCAACATCCTGCTCCAGGTTCTGGATGACGGACGGTTGACGGACGGACAGGGCCGCACGGTCGATTTCCGTAACACGATGATCATCATGACTTCCAATCTGGGCGCCGAATATCTGACCCAGCTGAAAGATGGCGATGACAGCGATCTGGTGCGCGAGCAGGTGATGGAAGTCGTCCGGTCGCATTTCCGGCCGGAATTCCTGAACCGTATCGACGAAATCATCCTGTTCCATCGCCTGAAGCGCGATGAGATGGGCGCGATCGTCGACATTCAGCTCGAGCGGCTGCTGAAGCTGCTGTCGGAACGCAAGATCACGCTCGAACTCGATGATGATGCCCGCAACTGGCTCGCCAACAAGGGTTACGATCCGGTCTATGGTGCAAGGCCGCTGAAGCGGGTGATCCAGAAATACGTGCAGGATCCGCTCGCCGAACAGATCCTTTCGGGTCAAATTCCGGATGGTTCGCTCGTCAAGGTCACCAGCGGTTCTGACCGGCTGTTGTTTCGTCCGCGCCAGGCGGTAAACGAAGCGGCCTAAGCTATAGCATGTGAATAAATGCGGATGGCGGTCTTCGGGCCGCCATTTTGCCATCGGCCGCAGCCGCAGCCCCAATTTAAAATGGCTGAGCGGCTGGGGCTATTTGCTGGCGATCTGCTTCGTCTTCTCGTCGGTTAGCAGTGTATCGATGCGCTTGCGTTCTTCCTGGAATTTGGCGAGCGCATCGCCTTCAAGCGATTTGCCGCCGGGAAGGCGGATGCGCAACGGATCGACCTTCGTACCGTTGACGATCAGCTCATAGTGCAGGTGAGGACCGGTCGCGAGACCTGTCGAGCCGATGAAGCCGATCACCTGTCCCTGCACGACCTTCGCGCCGGGGACGACGCCCTTGGCGATGGCGCTCTGGTGATTGTAGGAGGAGACGTAGCCGTTCGCATGCCGGATCAAGGTCTGATTGCCGAAACCGCCGGAATCCCAGCTGGCCTTTTCGACGATGCCGTTGCCGGCAGCGATGATTGGCGTGCCCCGCGGCGCTGACCAGTCGACGCCGGTATGCATGCGGGCAAAGCCTAGGATCGGGTGGCGGCGCATGCCGAAGCCGGATTTGAAGACGCCGGTGGGAACAGGGTTGCGCAGCAGGAATTGCCGGATGCTCTTGCCGGCCTCGTCGAAGTAGTCGATCGAGTGATCGGTCAGGTCCTCGAAGCGGTAGAAACGGGTGACGTTATCGCCGAAACGGGCGTTGACGTAAAGCAGCTCGGAATCGGCCGTCGCCTGCCCCTTGTCGTCAGTGACGGAGAAGAATGCTTCGAGCGAATCCGTCGGCTTTAGCTGTGCCTGAAAGTCGACATTGCTCGCGAGCAGCTTGACGATCTGCGCCACCATCTCCTTGGTCATGCCGTAGGAAAGGGCGGCGCGATAGATGCCGTCATAGACGCTCGGCAGGTCACGGCCGGCCGCCAGAGCGGGTGCGTCATTGTCGAAAGCCGTCGAGATGGCATCGAGCATTGGCGGGGCACTGCCGGCAACGAAGTCGCCATGATCGTTCTGCGCGACGGTCAGCAGATGTTTCGTGCCGCGATAGATGCTGGCGCGGATGATTTTTGCCTGCTCGCCTTTCTGCAGGATGCCGATGCGCAGCACGTCGCCGGCGGAGACATCGGACGAACCGAAGAGCGGCTGGATCTTGGTTGCGACATCATTCGCGTCGGCTTTGAGGTAGCCGGCGCCTATTAGTGCCGCGGCAATCGGCATGTTCTCGCGGACGGGAATAATATCGTCGGCAAATTCTTCCGTCTGCGCAGTCACCGCTTCCGGAGCTGAGACGGACATGTTCTCTTCGACGATGCGAGCTGCAAGGCCCGCTGTCAGGTCTACGTCGGAATCGTCATTGGCGAAACGGCGCGGGTCGACATAGTAGAGCGCCGAAAGCTGGGCATTGCCGTCGGCCAGCACCGAGCCATTGGAACGAACATTCTCCTCGACCTCATCAAGCGACATGGAGCCGGCAAGCTGGAATGGAATGTCCTTGGCAGGAAAGGCGATCGTCTTCAGGCTGACTTCGGATTCGACGTCTGATCCATAAATGGCACCGGTCTTGTTGGCCGGCTGCGGTATGTTGTCGTCCGTTGAAAAGATCGCCAAAGGATCGAAGGCCGGGTAGCTCTCGCTGGCGATCCGGTTGGTGGCGAGGGCGATCTTCACATGGGCGAAGGGTTGGCGGCGCACCACTTCCTTGTCGCCATCGCGTACAACGGTCGACACTTCAAGAACATTGCGGTCGGAAGGCTTCGAGGCGATCGCCGTGGAAATCAGTCGGCCGCCGCGCGTGACCTGATCATCGGCAGCATTATGATTATCGACCGTCGCATAGGCTTCCGCAGGGATTGCGAGCTGCTGCCGGCCGTCGAGTGCGGCAAACAATGCTACGCCCATAAGGATGCTTGACGTGACACCGGTCAGAAAGGTGCCGGAAAGCCAACGGAGAGAGACCTCGCGCCGATCCGGTGCCCGTCGGCCATCCGCCAGGATTGGCGGCTCGTTGCCGAGGGATCGGAGCATCATCTTGTCCGTCATCATGCCGATCGTGATCCGCTTCCTTCATGCGAGCCCGCAGGCTGGGGGCGAAGATGTGCATATTTATGACAGAAGTGTCAAATCAACCAGCCGCTTTTTGAGCCATTCCGTGCCCTGTTTCTGATAAATGCCAAGAACGGTGGCACTGGGTTCTAGTGCCGAGGTGCAAGCTTTTGAGCCGGTTCCACCGTTTTGCGGCCATGTCGGATGCTCTCTGGTGGATATCTAAAGGTGTTCTGGGGGGATTTTTGGGACGTCCATCGGGACGTTCATAAAAATTACATAGGAATCAAACAGTTATGTGTTTTTTGATTTTTTTCAAAATAGGCCTGTTGACTACTTCGATGGGTAGGGTCTATAAGCCCGATCACTGACGAGGGCGGCGGCGCTGCTGGCGACGAAGTCCTTCGCTCTAGTGTTTCCTGGATTGGCTGCGATGCTGATTGGTGGTTCTGGGCTAGGCCTGGGATTGATGGAAATTCTATTTTTGACTGGTTTGACTGGTCTGTTATTTGACAATTGAAGATGAGAAGAAAGAGAAACGTGGGCGGCGGAGCTTGCGGGACCGGAAGAGATTTC